>JBGTDR010000185.1:0-33709 GCA_041748215.1 Chthoniobacterales bacterium | reverse complement strand
TGCCCGCACCTCCCGGCTGGCCTTGCTCCCCGTCCTCGCCTGCCGGAGCCGCCCCTTCTCCCTGAGCAGCCGCGGCTGCGAGCGCCCGCTCACCCGCTCCGTCGGTTGGATTCCCCTCGCCACTGCCGTCCTGGCCACGGGCGGAGGATTTGAGGCCCTCGAGTTTCGCGATCATTCGCTGGAGTTCCTGACGCGTGAGCGCACTTTCAGACGCCGTTCGGTCGGCCGCGCGCTCAGCGGCATCGGCGAGCAACGCGTCCCGGTCGGCATTTGCGGTCTCACCAACGCCCTCGCTTTCCGACTCTCCTTCCCCGGTGGAGCCTTGCTGCGCGGAGGATTCGGCTCCGGCCTGCGACGGACGCTCGAGGTTTTCCGCGCGGGCGAGCTCGCGCAGCGATTCGATTGCCCGCGCCAGACTGCGAATTGCGGCCTCCCCGGGTTTCTCCGCGTCCGTTTCCTCGAATCGCTCGGATTCTTCCCGGAGTTGCTCGGCGGTTGGCGCAAGTTTGGGATCCTCGTTTTCTGCGACCACATCCGCCGCGGTCGCGAGAAGTGATGCCGCCTCCGCACGATCTGCAGCCGACTGAAAAAATCCCCAGTGAAAAACGCCCCACGCTAAAACCAGGACGAGCATCGGCACGGCCAGCCCCACCGCGCCCGCGGGCAGCCGCACCGGCACAAGGCGTCGTCCGTCGATTCCCCGCGCAAACGTTTGTGCTTCGTTCACGGCCAGGAATTCCAGCGGGGACAATTCCGCCGCCGCCCGCCAGCGCAATGCCGAAACAAATCGGTCCGCCGCTCCCGCCCGCCGATCCGCCTCGTGAACCGCTTGCTCCCGAGTGACGCGGGAGACCAAAAGACCTACCGCCGCCCCAGCCGCGAACATTCCTGCCGCCACGACCGCCAGCTCGGGCGTCAACGGAGGATGACCCGATCGCACACGACCCAGCGCGAGCAGAGCCAGGATCGAGACCGCGCCACCGAGGGCCACACACACTCCGCGGAGATAAATATTCAGCCGCAGCCTCGTTTGCACGGTGGCCACGACCCGCTCGAGCGCATCCTCCGGGGGCGACAACATCACGCTGCAAGTGGTCGCCGCAAAATCAGCACGGCGCAAGGATCGTCAGCGTCCGTCTGCCGGAGGATCTGCCGGCGCACAGACTTCCACCACGAGGGCGGTCGTGTTGTCGCGCCCGGATTGTTCCAACGACGCCGTCACCAGCCGTCGGGCCGGGTCGAGCGCGCTTTCGGCGGCGTCGGGATGCCGCAAACGCGCCAGCAGATGTTCGTCGAACAAACCGTCGATGAGCCCGTCCGTGCAGAGCAAAAACAAATCCCCCGGCTCGCAGCCAATCGCGCCGACCTGCGGATCCACGAATTGGTGACCCGCACCGAGTGCCCGTTGAAGCACGTTGCGCCGTGGATGCGTGCGCGCCTCGCGTTCGTTGATCTGGCCATTGCGAAACAACCAGCCGACGTGCGTGTCGTCCTGGGTCACCTGACGAATGCCCCCTTCGCGGGCCGACAAATAATAAATCCGGCTATCTCCGATGTGTCCGAAATACATCCACCCCGGCGTAAACCACGCGAGGCTGAGTGTCGCCCCCATGCCCGCGCATTCCTCGTAACTGCCGCCCAGATACATGAGCGCGCGGTGCGTTTCCTGAAACAATTCCGCCAGCACGTCCGGAAATCCCACCGTTAGGCCTGCCGCCGATTGACGGAACGACCGCGGCAGCAACCGCGTGATTTTATCCACCGCCACCCGGCTCGCAAATTCCCCCGCCATCGCTCCGCCCATGCCGTCGCTCACCGCAAACACACAGTCTTTCGCCTCGAGCGTCGCCTCTCCCAGCTTGCCGAGATGCCGGACCTCGCGCGCGTCGAATTGCAATCCGAGAAACGCATCCTCGTTGTTGGCCCGCACCCGGCCCCGGTCCGTCAGGCCGTGCCAGCGCAGCATTGTCGCCGTCTCCGGCTCACTCATTGGTCACGAGCGGAATCATCGTTCTCAGGAGAATCGGAAAGGATCGTGGCAAATTCGAAGTCGATCACGCAAAACCGGCCGTCCGATTGACGGTACGTGATGTTCCGCGCTTCCGCGTCGTCATGCCGAACGCCGTACGGCAGGAGTTCCTCGAAAACCTCTTTCGCGCGCTGGTCGTCGATGTGCTCGACACGCGTGCCGCAGCTGGTCGTCACCATCGTCAGCCGCTCCGGATCCGCCTCCAGCAATCGTGGCACGAAGGGACATTTTCGCTCTTCGAGGTAACGCAAAACGCGCACCTCGGTGGCAAACCGTTCTTCCGCCTTGGGGCCGCGAAACGTTTTGTGCACCCGGCCATCGTAGCCGATCCGCACCGTCGCTCGCAGCGTGTCTTTCACCTGCTCCATAACGGCACAGGATGCGCCACCCCACCGATCACGCAAGCTTACTCCCGGCCCGCCCGGTTGCCTGGTTGCAGGAATTTTCCCGCCACATGGCATCCAAATTGCTTCCACGCAAAGGTCCCTGCATTGGCCAGTCCGCGGGTCGAGACGTTCGCGTTTTTACCTGGGAGACTCGGATTCCCGATCAGAAAACGACAGACCCAACAAACCCATTCAATCAAATCACTATGGCGAAGTATAAACTGGAATACATCTGGCTCGACGGCTACACGCCCGTCGCCAACCTCCGCGGCAAAACCCTGATCAAGGAGTTCGACAGCTTTCCCGCCCTCGAACAGCTTCCGAATTGGGGTTTCGACGGCAGCTCGACCCGGCAGGCCGAGGGCAGCAGCTCCGATTGCGTGCTCAAGCCCGTGGGCGTTTTCCCGGACTCCACCAAGGAAAATGGAGCCATCGTCCTCAACGAAGTCATGCTTCCGGACGGTTCGCCGCACCCGTCCAATGCCCGCGCCACCATCCTCGACGATCCCGGCACGTGGTTCGGTTTTGAGCAGGAATATTTCCTCTACAAGGACGGCAAACCCCTCGGATTTCCGAAGGACGGTTATCCCGAACCGCAGGGAAAATATTACACCGGTGTTGGTTATTCCTCCGTCGGTGATATCGCCCGTGAAATCGTGGACACGCACCTCGACCTGTGTCTCGACGCCGGCATCAACCACGAAGGCATCAATGCCGAGGTCGCCAAAGGCCAGTGGGAATTCCAGATCTTCGGAAAAGGTTCGCGCAAGGCCGCTGACGAGATGTGGGTCGCCCGCTACCTCCTCGAGCGCCTCTGCGAAGGATACGGCGTGGACGTGAATTATCACTGCAAACCGCTCGGCATCGACCTCGACTGGAACGGCTCCGGCATGCACGCCAACTTCTCGACCGAATACATGCGCGAAGTCGGCGGCAAGGATTATTTCGAGGCCCTGATGGCGGCGTTCGACAAATTCAAAAACGAACACATCGCCGTTTATGGTCCGGACAATCACCTCCGCCTCACCGGCCTGCACGAGACGCAGTCGATCGATAAATTCAACTACGGCCTCGCCAATCGCGGTGCGTCGATCCGCGTGCCACACAGCTTCGTCAACAACGATTACAAGGGCTACCTCGAAGACCGGCGTCCGAATTCGCAGGGTGATCCCTACAAGATCGCGAGCCGCATTCTTCAGACCATCGAAACGGTTGCCAAACCGTAACTCCGTCACAGGGTCAGCTTCGGGATAAGGGAGAGATTCCGAAAAAAACCAACGCCGCCCGGTTCACCGGGCGGCGTTTTTGTTTCCCTCGAGCTTTTGCGATGGTCTGCCAACCGCCGCGTGTGGTCCGGGATGGAAGGGTGAAAGCGGAGGAATTCCCGGGTGGCGGCACTCGTCGCGGCGTGATTGGATCGCGGGTGCCATGCCCGATTTTCACGAATCTTTTTCGACCGCACTGACCACCGATCCATTCCGGCCATTTGTCGTGCGGACCCACGACGGCCGAGCCATCACGGTCAACAACCCGGGCGACGCCTTGCTCAATTCCCAGGCGATCTCGATGTGCGGTCCGGATTTTTCGCTGACCGTGATCGGACTGCACCAGATTCGCGAAATCGCCGAGGTTTAAGCCGCAACATTTCGCGTTTCCCACGGCCGCGGGCGTCTGGCATCGTTCGGCGCATGGGGAGCAAAACGCGCAGGCAGGCCGCGACGAGCGGGGGGACCGGGACATGACACGCAGGACGCATTCGTTCACGCACCAGCACGAGAATTTCCGACTCCGCTACGGCCATCCCCTGCCCTTCGGCGTGAGCCTCGTGCCGGGCGGCATCAATTTTTCGATCTATTCGGCCAACGCCACCGGCTGCACGCTGGTTTTGTTCGAGAAAGGTGCGGTGGCCCCTTACGCGGAGATTCCCTTCCCGGAGGAATTCAAAATTGGCGACGTGTTTGCGATGATTGTTTTCGATCTCGACCACGAGGCCATCGAATACGGCTACCGCTTCACGGGGCCGGACGACAAAAAAAACGGCCACCGATTCGACCCGTCGAAAATCCTGCTCGACCCGTATGCCCGCATCATCAGTGGGCGCGACCTCTGGGGGCAGGGACCGCGCGAAGACGATACGTATCCGCACCGCGCCCGGATCAGCGACGAAGAATTCGACTGGGACCACGACCGCCCACTGCGCATCCCGGAAGCCGATCTCGTCATTTACGAAATGCACGTGCGTGGTTTCACGCGGCACGACAGCGCGGGAGTGAGCCACCCCGGCACGTTCGCCGCCCTTCGCGAAAAAATTCCGCACCTCAAATCAATCGGCGTCAATTGCGTCGAACTGCTCCCGATTTTTGAATTCGACGAATCGGAAAACACCCGCACGAACCCCCTCACCGGTGAGGAACTCTGCAACTACTGGGGCTACAGCACGGTCGGCTTCAACGCCCCAAAAGCGGGTTACGCGGCCTCTGGCGCGGCGGGCGGACAAAACGATGAATTCAAGGCGGTGGTGATGGATCTGCACCACGCGGGCATCCAGGTGATCCTCGACGTGGTTTTCAATCACACGGCGGAGGGTGGCGAGGGTGGGCCCACGATTTCGTTCCGCGGGATCGACAATAAAACTTATTACATGCTGCTCCCCGACGGCAGTTACGCGAACTACACCGGCTGCGGCAACACGGTGAACTGCAACAACCCGATCGTGCGCAATTTTGTGCGCGACTCGCTGCGTTATTGGGCGGCGGAATATCACATCGACGGGTTTCGTTTCGACCTCGCCTCCGTCATGGGTCGCGACACGAACGGCGCACCACTCGCCGATCCTCCGCTCATCGAAGATCTTGCCCACGATCCCGTGCTCGCAAACTGCAATTTGATCGCCGAAGCCTGGGACGCCGGCGGACTTTACCAGGTTGGAAATTTTCCCGACTACGGGCGCTGGGCCGAGTGGAACGGAAAATTTCGCGACGCCGCACGCCGGTTCCTCAAGGGCGATCCCGGTGTCACCGGCGAGATCGTGCAGCGCATCATGGGCTCTCCCGACCTCTACCGGCACGCCGGCCGGAAACCCACGGCATCACTCAATTTTATTACGTGCCACGATGGATTTCCGCTGCGGGACCTCTATTCGTACAACGACAAACACAACCTCGAAAACGGCGAAAATAATCGCGACGGTACGAACGACAATTTGAGCTGGAATTGCGGGACCGAAGGCGAGTCCGACGATCCCGCCGTCAATACCCTGCGACTGCGATTGCAAAAAAATGCGCTCGCCCTCCTCCTGTTGAGTCAGGGCGTGCCCATGATTTCGATGGGCGACGAATGTGGCCGCACCCAGCGCGGTAACAACAACGCGTATTGCCACGACGAACCGTGGAACTGGTTCGATTGGACCCTCACGGAAAAATATTCCGGCCTGCTCCGGTTCGTCAAAAACCTGACCGCCTTCCGCGCCGCCCAACCGGCGCTGCGCCGCGGCGAATTTCTCACGGGCACCGACTGCGTCGGCAGTGGCTACGCCGACATCAGCTGGCACGGCGTCGAGGCATGGAAACCTGATTGGAGCCCACCCAGCCGCACCATCGCATTCCTGCTGTGCGGGCGGCATTCCAAGGCCATTGGCGGCACGCCGCATTTTATCTATGCGGCATTCAACATGTATTATAAACCGCTCGAGTTCGAACTTCCCGTCCTTCCCAAAAAGCTGGCGTGGCATCGTTTTCTCGATACCGGGCTGGCGGAACCAGACGACATCTGCGAACCCGGATCCGAAACGCGGATCGAAGATCAGATCAGTGCAACGCTCACGGAACGTTCCGTCCTCGTGCTCGTTGGTCGCTGAGTCCATCCCTCCCGGTAAAACTATTCGGGATCCGGCCCCGGCCGCGCTTGACGTGGCGCTGAATTCAGCGAGGGTCGCGGACCCGGAAAACTGCGCTTCCACCGCCGGATAATTCCCTTGCGTCGCACCGGGGCCACCCATATGTTCCCCCTCTTTTTCAATTCACCGTCTTAACTCACCCCGACATGGCCAGTAAAAAACCTGCACCGCGCTCGGATGCCGAATCGGCACCCAAGAAAAAATCCTCCAAGGCAGCCGGGTCGACACCTGCCCAGGCCTCCAAAGCCACCAGCCCCACCAACGGGAACGCTCACCCGCAGAGCGCCGCGCACTCGAATGCCAAACTGGCACCATTTCTCGAAAAACAACGCGAACGCCTGCTGATTCTCAAAGACACCCTGCTCGACAGCATGAACGGTGTTGCCCGCGACAGCCTGCGCTCGCAGTCCGGTGGAGAAACCTCCGCCTTCGGCATGCACCAGGCCGACGCCGGCAGCGACGCGTATGATCGCGATTTCGCGCTCGGTTTGCTTTCGCAGGAGCAGGATTCGCTTTACGAAATCGATCAGGCTCTCAAACGCATCGAGACCGGCAACTACGGCATCTGCGAGATGTCGTCGAAGCCGATTCCAAAAGCACGTCTGGAAGCACTGCCCTTTACCCGTTACACCGTGGAGTGCCAGGCGGAACTCGAAAAGCGTAACCGCTACCAGCGTCACAATCCGTCCGTCACCTCCCTCTTCGGCCTGTCCGATGGCGATGATGACGACGATAGCGACGACACACCCACCGACTCCAAAGACTAACCGAACCATGCCACAGGAAATCATCACCCTCGAGTGCACCGAGGCCAAAGCGGAGGGCAAACCTGTCTCCCGCTACATGTCTTCCCGCAACAAGAAGAGCCCGCGCACTCCGAATCGGCTCGAAAAGAAAAAGTACAATCCGCACCTGAAGCGCCATACGCTTCACCGCGAGACCCGCTAATTCCGCCATGCAACCAAAAAACGCCAAACGCCGCTCGGCATTCCGCCGCGCCAATCGGCCCATGCCGCGCCGCCGTCTCGATCTCGCGGTCGAGGCCATCGATCACAAAAATCCGGATCTGCTCCGTCGATTTGTCACCGAGAGTGGCAAAATCCTGCCGCGCCGCGTGACCGGCATGCCCGCGCATTTGCACCGCAAGATCACCCGCGAAATCAAGCGGGCTCGTGCCGTGCTCTTGATGAAATAACGCGCCTCCGGGCGCTGCGAATTTTCGCCAAACGGCTCCGAGGTTACCCGGAGCCGTTTCTTCGCGTTCGCGACCGCCGTCGGCTTAGCGTTTTCGGCCCGGTTTGACTCCGCTTCCGGAGCCGCCGCTTCCATTGCTGCCACCGTTGGATCCACCTCCCCCGTTGGTTCCACCAATCGCGTCGCCGACACCACCAACGGCCTCGCCCACGCCGCCCACGGCGTTACCTACACCGCCCACGGCATCGCCCACCACGCCGCCGACTCCACCAAGCACGTCGAGGAATTCTCTGGGGACCAGTTTGGGCCTCCACTCCGGCTCGGAAACCGTGCCGGTCGAGACGTATTCGAAAAGTTTGCTCACCGGGAAAAGCACCAGACCCGGCAGACCGCGCGCGTTGATCCGGACCGCCAGGTCCAGCGCTCCACTCGGAAACGCCACGTCTCCCTCCCCGTAAAGCGTAAATCCCGCGCCCTGAATCTCCAGATTCGACGTGGTGATTCGCTGGCGTGCGATGGTGAAATCTGCCGTCGCGAGCCGCGCACTCTCGTGGCCGGCTCCAGGTATGATGGTGCTGATGATATCCGATAGCGGCCCGAACACGGGAATTGCCAGCACGTGTCCGTCTTCGACGCGAATCGCCCCCGTGCCAACCATGCTCGCTTCGTCGCGCATCCGCGCTTTGAACGCGTAGCTTCCGCTCACAACTCCCTTCGAACGCTCGTATCCAAAGTACAATTTTGTCAGCGCCGGAAAATCGATCCGATCCAGACGCAAGTCCGTGCTGAAAACGGGATTTTTTGGGTCGGACGAAATGGTCGCTTTGACCGAGACATTGCCGCCGTAGAGCGCGGCGCGGGTCACGTCCGCAACGACCTCCTGGCCACGAAATTTCACGGTGGCCTGCGTCGCGCCAAAACGCAGCGTTCTGTTCAACAGATCATAATCGACGCCAGCCGGAGCGGAAACTTCCACCGCGAGACCGTTTTTGTCCGGCTCCTTCATGTAAATGACACCATCGGCCGTTGCGTTGGGCGGCCCCCGGAACCGGTAGTCGGAGACCGTTTTCGCAACGCGGGGATCGACCCAAAGCAGGACGTCCACCGGCATCAGATTGCTCACGATTTTTTCAAGTCGCACGAGCTGACGGCCAAAATCGTACGTGAACGAGCCGGAGCCGCGCTGCTCTCCCCGGCCCAGCGTGATGTTGTCGTAGCGCACCGCCTGATCAGCAAAAACGAGATCCGCCGTGCCGAAATCCATCCACGCTCCGCGCATCGCGGTGCGTCCGATTTCCATTCGCCCGGTTCCACTCAGTGCCTTGAAATCCGGCTTCGGACCACTCAACGAAACCGCCACGCTCGGCGGGTCGCGGAATTCCATTTGCTCGATCAATTCCCGCTCCTTCGGGCCAAGCAATGACACAATTTCCGTCGGCACGGCTCCGCTCTCGAGTTGAATTCGGAAATCTCCCGGAGCACTCAGCACGTTTGCCCGTAATTCACCGGTCTGAAGTTTGAGCAGCAAATCCTGCACGTAAAGCCGCGGCCCCTGCCACGTGAAACTCGCGGTCAGCCGCTCCGCCGCCACGTCCTTCACCCGGAAGGCGCCCGCTACCAGGTCGCCCGTTACTTTCACCTCAATGCCCTCGTCGGTCCGGCTCATCGTCGCCTCCGCATCGATCTCGGGCTGATCGACAAATTCCACGAGTTTTTGTGCTTCGGTCTGCCCCGCAAAAGCCAGGATTGCGCCCGCGTCCACCCGCCCGGTCACCTGCATTCGACCGGCTCCCGTTGACATCTGCCACCGACCGGATGCCCGCAGGTCGCCACTCGCGCCCGCAGCTTCCAGACGAAAAACCTCCGCGGTGCCCGCGTGATATTCTCCGTCCAATTCCACCCGATCAAACGCCAGCTCGCGATACCGGACGGGGCCGGCGCGCAAATTAACGGAGCTGGCATGCAGCGTTTCCAAATCAGCCAGATCTCCGCCAACAACCGTCCGCACCTCCGGAATCACTCCACCGAAATCGATTTCTTTCAGAATACGCAACACCGCCCGGATCGCGGCCACCCGTCCCGGATCCGCTTCTTTCGGTGGTCCGTCGCCAGCTCGAAAATCCCCGGGATTCAGGAGCTGTCCCTCGACAGAAAAACGAACCCCTTCGAGCACAAACTCCGCGTGACTGATGCGCACCTGTCCGGGGGAATTCACCACGCCTGCGCTCACGTTCGCGATCCGGATCACGCTCGGATCCCCGCCATCGTCAGCGAAGGGAATCGCGAGTTCCGCTTGCTCCACATCCAGCGAGTCGATGGTGAATTTCCGCGCGAGCAGCGCCGACAGATTGGGAGACAGCGCCAGACGCCCAATTCGCGCCACGCGCAGTTCAGGCTCGCCGCGACGGAAAATCTCCGCCCCCTCCGCAACGATGCCGGCGAACGGATCGAACGTCAGTTTTTCGAGCGTCACACGGAACGCTTCGCTGCTGAGCCGTTCGGCCAACGCATCCCGCCAGCCCGCTCCCACTCCCACCGTTTGCAGAAGTATCAACCCGGCCGGAACGCCAAGCAGCACCACGGCGGCAAAAATTTTAAAAAAGAAACGGCGAATCCGGGTCACGGCGGAGCGATGTCAATTGTTCAGGCACGAACTCTTCACGGATAGAAGGTTTTTGCCGCCTCTCCAAATATTTCGATGAGCTGCCGGTCTCGCAACCTTTGAACCCGGTCACCCGCACGGCGTTTCACAAGAGTTGTTGAGCGTCCACGTCCACCGCAAGCAGGACGTCCGAGGGCAGTGTGAGGGCTTCGACGACGGCGCGTACGGCGCGGCTCATCCGGGGTGCGCTCGGGCCGCGCAGCGAAACGTGGTAGCGGTAAAACGTTTTGGCGCGCGCGATGGGGGCCGGGGCCGCCTGGCCAATTGTCACGTCCGCCGGCAATTGTTCGCGCAGCCGTCGTTCGAGCGTTTCCGCACAGAGTGCCACCTTTTCGAGATTCACCCCGCGCACCGTGATCAGGACAAATCGTGAAAACGGCGGGTAGTCGAACTGGCGCCGGAACGTGCTCTCCTGATCCCAATAACCGCGAAAGTCATGGTGTCGGGCAAATTGAATCGACGGACTCGACGGCGTGAACGTTTGCACGAGAACCTCACCTTCAAAATCCCCCCGACCGGCCCGTCCGGCCACCTGGGTTAGTAGCTGAAACGTGCGTTCGCCCGCACGAAAATCCGCCACGTGCAGTC
This sequence comes from Chthoniobacterales bacterium, assembly GCA_041748215.1. Lineage (GTDB taxonomy): Bacteria > Verrucomicrobiota > Verrucomicrobiia > Chthoniobacterales > JAATET01 > JBGTDR01. Next base: position 22,955 of record JBGTDR010000185.1, on the reverse strand, counting down.
CGGTATCCGCATTGATGATCCCGACCAGCGTCACGTTGGGAAAGTGCAGGCCTTTGGCGATCATTTGTGTGCCCACGAGAATGTCGATTTCGCCGCGTTTGAAGCGATCGAGTGTTTCGCGATAGCTGCCTTTGCGGGCCATCGAATCAGCGTCCATTCGGGCCACGCGAGCCCGCGCGAAGACGCGCCGCACACTTTCCTCGATTTTTTGCGTGCCCACGCCGGCCTGACGAATCCCGGGATCTTTGCATTCCGGGCATCGTTGTGGTGCCACCTCGGCGTGGCCGCAGATGTGGCAGCGAATGCGTTCGTCGTCGCGGTGGTACGTGAGCGCAACGCTGCAATTCGGACAGTGGCACACGTGACCACAAACGTTGCAGAGCAGAGCGGACGCATAACCCCGGCGATTGAGAAACAGGATCGTTTGCTGGCCCGCGTCGAGCCTTCGTTCGATGGAAGCGCAGAGCATCGGCGAAAGCACCGGACTCGCGCTGCCCTTGCGGTTCTGCTGGCGCATATCGACGACGCGAATGAGCGGCATGCGCCGGTCGTCAATCCGGCTCGGCAGCTCGGCGAGCTGATATTTGCCCATCTCGACGTTGTGGAAACTTTCCAGCGACGGCGTGGCGCTGCCGAGGACAATGGCGCACGGCTCGAGGCTCGCCCGCAACACCGCGAGGTCGCGCCCGTGATACCGGGGAGCCTCCTCCTGTTTATACGACGGCTCGTGTTCTTCATCCACGACGATCAGCCCCACGCGCTCGAGGGGTGCAAAGACCGCGCTGCGGGCACCAATGGCGATGCGCGCCGCCCCGCTGTGAATTTTGTGCCATTCGTCGTGTCGCTCGCCGTCCGACAAATGACTGTGCATCACGGCGACCTCGGACTGCATCGTCGCGAAGCGGGACTTAAATCGCTCGACGGTTTGCGGCGTCAGAGAAATCTCCGGCACCATCACCAGGGCGGTTTTTCCGAGTGCCAGCGTGTGCCGGATCGCCTGGAGATAAACTTCCGTTTTGCCGCTGCCGGTCACTCCCAACAACAGGACTGGTTTCGACTTTTCCGGCGCATCGATCGCCGCGCAGATGATCTGCAACGCTTCACTCTGCTCGGGATTCATGGCGAGTTCCGGCGACGCGAGATACGTGCCTTCGGGATCACGACCCACCTTGCGGTTGGTCACCGAAACGAGTTTTAATTTTTCGAGGGCCTTGATCGCCGGGCGCATTCCGGTCAGCCCAGCCACCTCGAGCGCACCCCCGGCGAGAACGAGTGCGTCGATCACGCCGGCCTGCCGCGGAGCTTTGCGCCGAAGGGCGTCCAGAGCGTCATCCTCCACCGGACCGGCCAACTCCACGAACGCGCGCATTTTGTGCGAAACTTCGGCTTTCCGCACCACGACCGGCAGAACCGCCCGCGTCGCGACCTCGACTGGACAGCAATAATAATCGGCCATCCACCGCGCCAACCGCAGCAATACGGGCCGGATCATGGGAGAATCGCCAATCACTCCGGCCAGCTCACGCACACCTTGTGCATCGGTTTCCTCGTGAAGGGATACGACGGTTGCCGTGACCAAACGCGTTCGCAGCGGCACCCGCACCCGCGAACCAATTGCCACCCGATCGGCGAGCGTTTCGGGAATCGCGTAGTCCAACGGTTTCCCCGCAGACTGATCGAGCAGGACCCGGGCAAATTGCGACATCCGAAACATCATTCCGCATCGCCACCGCCGCGGGAAGCCCGCGCTGCGCTCAAACCTTGACGCCGAACAGCGCGCCTACCCCAGCCGTGACTGCCATCGCCAACGCACTCCACGAAAACACCCGCGCCGCGCCGATCCAGGGATTCGCTCCGCCGACGTTGGCTGCCACGCCGCCCAGCACCGCGAGAAAAACGAGCGACACGACAATCACGCCCGGCATCAACCACGCAGCAGGCGTGAGAAACGCCGTCAGCAAAGGAATCGCCGCGCCGACCGCAAAACACGTGGCTGAAGTCAGCGCGGCCTGAAGCGGACGCGCCGCCAACCCGGGAGTGATGCCAAGTTCCTCCCGCGCATGTACGGCCAGAGAATCCTTTGCCATCAATTGCTCCGCCACCTGACGCGCGAGTGCGGGGTCAACTCCACGTTGTGCATAAATCTCGGTAAGCTCGTCGAGTTCACCGACCGTATCGGTCTCCAGCTCGCGCCGCTCCCGTGCGAGATCGGCATTCTCGGTGTCCGATTGCGAACTCACCGAGACGTATTCGCCCGCCGCCATCGACATCGCGCCAGCCGCCATGCCGGCCAGTCCGGCGACGAGGATTTCCGGGCGACCCGCCTGGGCTGCCGCGACCCCGACCACGAGGCTAGCCGTCGACACCAGCCCGTCGTTCGCTCCCAATACGGCCGCCCGCAACCAACCAATGCGATCCGTGCGGTGCCGCTCGATGTGCCGGTGAGGTGCCATGGCCGCCATCGTTCCAGATCGAACGCTTCACCGCACGTCCCGAACCACCCGAGTGAAAATTCACCCCCCATCCGCGCTACGAGGGTAAGCACCAAGAGCCATTTGCTTTTCCACTCTCGACGGCCATGCTGTAGGCGGTTTCACTCCCGACTGCATGATTTTCGACGTTCTGAAAGTTGCCCTCATCTGTGTTGAGGTCGTTCTCATTTTCAATCTCATGATCCTCGTTCACGAGTGGGGGCATTTCCTTGCCGCCCGCTGGCGCGGACTCGTCGTTGAAAAATTTGCCATCTGGTTCGGCAAACCGATCTGGAAAAAGACCATCGGTGGCGTGGAATACCGGCTTGGGTCGATTCCCGCCGGCGGCTACGTGGCAATTCCCCAGCTCGCACCGATGGAAATCATGGAAGGCGAAGTCGATACCGACCGCTCCCAACTCCCCCCGGTTAAACCGATCGATAAAATCATCGTCGCTTTCGCCGGGCCGCTCTTCAGTTTCCTGCTGGCCGTATTTTTTGCCTGCATCGTATGGGTGATCGGGCGTCCGGTCGGCGAGGCCGAGCTGAATACGACGATTGGATTTGTCGTGCCCGATGGCCCCGCCGCCCAGGCTGGATTGTTGCCGGGCGACCAGATTCTCGAGGTCAACGGCGTGCCGGTCTCCCAGTTCAGCCCGGCTGGCAATGCCCGCTCGAGCATCGTGTGGAACGTTGCCCGCAGCGAAGCTCCCGTCATTCCGGTCAAGGTGGACCGGGCGGGTGAAATTTTCACGGTCGACGTCGAACCGAAAACCCCGGTCCGCGCGGGCTGGGGCCGCCGTAATTTGCGCCGCATCGACATCATGCCGGCGATGACGCCGAAAATTGCGCGTGTGCTACCCAACACGCCCGAGGCAGCCGCGGGATTCCAGTCTGGCGACCTCATCACGTCAGCGAACGGCGAGAAACTCCTGAGCCTCATTCAGCTCGCCGAGATCCTCGACGCTTCGGGTGGTCAGCCGGTGCCGGTAACGATTGAGCGAAATGGTGCGTCGATCAACGCGTTGCTCACACCGCCTCCAGCCCGCGTGGCAGTGGCGATCAAGGACGGCCCGGCCGCGACCGCCGGATTGGAGAAAGGTGACTTGATCCTGAGTGCCAACGGTGACCCGCTCATCAATCGGACGGATCTCGGAAAAATCCTGACCGCAGCCGCCGGACAACCGGTCACGCTGGCTATTCAGCGAGGCAACGAAACTCGCGACGTTACGCTCGTCCCGGAGATTCCCGAGGGCGACAACGACTACCGCATTGGCATCGTTTGGTCGCAGGGTGGCATCGAATGGGATCCGGACGGCCAGCTCGGCCGCATCCACCCGTCGCCGATCCAGCAGGTCACTGCCGGGGTGACCACAATGTACGACACGCTCGCCGCGGTCCTTTCGCCAAAATCCGAAATCAAGGCCCAGCACCTGAGTGGACCCGTCGGCATTATGAACGCCTACTACCTGCTCTTCCAGCGTCAGGACGGCTGGCTGCTCGCGTTGTGGTTCAGCGTCGTCTTGAACATCAACCTCGCCCTGCTCAATCTTCTGCCCATCCCCGTTCTCGATGGCGGTCACATTGTTCTCGCAACCATCGAAGGAATTTTTCGCCGCCCGGTGAATATCCGGGTTCTCGAGGTCATTCAAAATGGTTTCGCGCTCCTGCTCATCGGATTCATGCTTTACGTGACGTTTTTCGACGTTCTCGACCTGCCTCGAAGTTTGAAGGGTGAGTCGGTCGAATCGACCATGCGATTCAAGACGGGCACCAAGCCTGAATCCCCCGCGCCATGACCCCGCCCCGCCGCCTCACGCGGGAGGTCCGCGTTGGCTCCGTCGGCATTGGCGGCGGCAATCCCATCCGGGTGCAATCGATGATCACCTGTGACACGATGGACACGTCGGCTTGCATCCAGCAGACGCTCGACCTCGTGGCGGTGGGCTGTGAGATCGTGCGGATCACCGCTCCCACGGTGAAAGACGCGCGGAATCTCGAGGCCATCAAGGCGGGATTGCTCGCGCGTGGCTGCGACGTTCCGCTTGTCGCCGACATTCATTTCAAACCCGACGCCGCCCTCGAAGCTGCCCGCTGGGTGGAAAAGGTCCGCATCAATCCCGGCAACTACGCCGACTCGAAAAAGTTTGCGACCCGGGAATATTCGGACGCCGAGTACGACGCGGAAATTGCGCGGATCCGTGAGCGGTTCGCCCCGCTCGTCGCGGTCTGCCAGGACCGCGGTGTCGCCATGCGAATTGGCACAAATCACGGATCACTCAGTGACCGCATCATGAACCGTTACGGCGACACCCCGCTCGGCATGGTCGAGAGTGCTCTGGAGTTCGCCCACATTGCTCGCGACCTCGGCTTTCACAATTTCGTTTTTTCGATGAAGGCGTCGAACCCGAAGGTCATGATCGCCGCCTACCGCCTCCTCATTAGTCGGCTCGACGCGGAAGGGCCCGACTGGAATTACCCCGTCCACCTTGGCGTGACCGAGGCCGGGGACGGCGAGGACGGCCGCATCAAGAGTGCCATCGGCATCGGATCCCTGCTCAGCGCTGGCATCGGCGATACGATTCGCGTTTCGCTTACCGAGGACAGTGTCCACGAAATCCCCGTGGCCACCGCACTCGTCACGACCGCACCGGCGCTGCCCGCGTTGTCAATTTTTCAACCTCCCACGACCTACCTGCGCCGCCCGTCCCACACGATCCGCTGCGGAGATGTCATGGTCGGTGGTTCCGAACTCCACCGCGTCGTTGTCCGCCGCACGACCTACGATCAGATTGCTCACAAGCTCGACCGCATGGGTGATTTCCAGCCTGAAATCATCCTCGAGCAAGCCGGCCTCGTCGAACTCGATCCGCGCGATACCGACGCCATCACCGCGCTGAACGCCGATCCCGCGGATCAATTTGTGACGATTCCCGAAGGGTGCGATCTGCCTGTGATCAGTGCCTACCGCGCGTTGGCGGCTCAGCTCGACCCGCGCCACCCGATCCTGCTGAAGGACACGTTCACACCGTCGAACGACTCGCACGCGGAATTTCTCGTCACGCTGCTCACTGCCGCAACAAATCTCGGCGCTTTGCTTTGCGACGGAATCGGCGACGCCATTCTCGTGCAGGGCGAACAAGCTCCGGGCCAATCGCTGCGGCTCGCTTACAACGTTCTCCAGGCCGCCGGCGTCCGGATTTTCAAAACCGATTACGTGGCCTGCCCCTCCTGCGGCCGCACGTTGTTTGATCTTCAATCGACGACCGCCCGCATCAAAGCCGCCACCGTCCACCTCAAAGGAGTTCGGATCGCGATCATGGGCTGCATCGTCAATGGCCCCGGCGAAATGGCCGACGCCGATTTTGGCTACGTCGGCGGCGCTCCCGGCAAAGTGAATCTCTACGTCGGCAAACAGCCGGTGAAATTTAACATTCCCGAAGCCGAAGCGGTGGATCGCCTGATTGATCTGATTCGCGAACACGGGAAATGGGTCGATGCTCCCGCACACTTGCCAGCTTGAACCGATTCTCTCGATGCGCACTCATCACTCACTGATCGCCTTGCTTGCGGCCCTGTTTTTTGCTCCGGCACTCCAGGCCGCGATCCCGGCCGATTGCCGCCAATTGATCGTCAGCATTGCGGACACGTGGGACTCTTCGTCGGGTCAACTCCAGCGCTTCGAACGCACTTCGGCGCGAGCCGCCTGGCAGCCAGTCGGCGCCCCGATTCGTGTCCTCTTCGGCAAAAATGGTCTTGGCTGGGGACTTGGCGTCGCCGGACAAAACGAAACCGGTCGGCGGAAAATCGAGGGCGACAATCGCGCGCCGGCCGGCATTTTTGCCCTCGGAAAAATCTACACCGACGAAACGGCGCTGCCTCGCGGGGCAGACTATCCATTTCACACGGTCACGCCCGCCGATGCGTGGATCGAAAACCCGGAGCATCCGCAGTACAACCGGCACGTCCGAATCGCCGATCCCGCCAACCCGCCCGCCTGGTTCAAAAAGGAGCAAATGCGGCAGAACGATCCGGCCCATCGATGGAAAATCGAAATTCTTCACAATACCAACCCGCCGATTCCCGGCGCCGGCTCGGCCATTTTTTTCCACATCTGGCGCGGCCCAAACCGCCACTCCGCTGGTTGCACGACCATGCCGCAGGACCAGATTCTGGAGATCATTCGCTGGCTGCGAACTGACGCCGACCCTCATTACGTCCTCCTGCCTGCAGCCGAATACACGGCGCTCGAGAAATCCTGGCAGCTACCGCCCCGGTAGCTGACGCCATTTCCCCTTCGCTGGCCGCAAACGAAGTCCGTCTCTCCCATCACCGCAATGGGATCTTCGCGCCTACGCGGGCCGGAAATACCGTTTGCCCGGCTCGGGAGCGGGTGTTACCTCTTAGGGATGAACTCACTCTTTGCCTTGGGAATGCCGGGATGGCAGGAAATCCTCCTCATCCTCATTATTGTCCTCATTCTTTTTGGGGCCAAACGCCTCCCGGAGCTCGCCCGCAGCCTTGGCCAGAGTATGAACGAGTTTCGCAAGGCGAAGGACGAATTCGATCGCGAGATTCATAAAACGGCCAGCGAACTCGAAATCAAAGAGCCCGCCGAGAAGCAGCAGCATAAATCGGCGTAAAGCCTGCCGTCGCCACCCCCGATGGTCACACGCCACCTCGCTGGTGTCGGCCTCGTTCTTTTCATCTCGGTCTGGCGGGCGGACGCCGCCGAGAATTCCGACCCGATTGTCGTGGTCGCATACAACGTGCGCAATTGGCTCGCGACGGAAGGAGATTTGCCCGACGCGGACCAGGTCGAACAAGCCCGACCAAAATCTGAGGAAGAAAAACAAGCCGCCGTTGCCATTCTCGCGGCATTGCAACCCGACGTCCTCGGCATTACCGAAATCGGCAAGCCGGCGGAGCTCGCCGATCTCGCCTCCCGGCTAAAATCCGCCGGCATCGACCTGCCGCACCACGAATGGGTGCCCGGGAGCGATGACCACCGTCACGTTGCCCTGCTCAGTCGTTTTCCTTTCGTCTCCCGCGACTCTCGATCCGACATCCGCTTCGAACTGGATGGTCGGCCGGTCCCGATCAGCCGCGGAATTCTTGACGTGACGATCGAACCCGCTCCGGGATATCGCCTCCGCCTGATTGGTGTTCATCTCAAATCCAAACGCCCCGTGCCCGAGTTTGATCAAGCCGCATTGCGCGCCCGGGAAGCGTCGAGCCTGCGCCAATACGTCAACGCGATTCTGACGGAGTCTCCCGACGCAAATTTGCTTCTCTGGGGTGATTTCAACGACACGCGCAACGAATACCCCGTTCGTGAAATTCTTGGACAGGGCGCGGGCGGGGTTCGCCTCACGGATCTCCGCCTCGAAGATCCCCGGGGCGACCGCTGGACGCAATACTGGCGCACCGCGGACGTCTACTCGCGATTCGACTACCTCGTCGCCAGTCCCGGTCTGCTGCCCGAAATTCTTCCCGAACGGAGCGGCATCGATCACAGTCCGGAATGGTTCGAAGCCAGCGATCACCGCGCCATCTTCACCGCCATCCTTCCCGTAGATCAATGACACCGCCACCCGCCGTCCGCCGAGTTCTTTCCGCTTTCTGCATCTTCTTCGCCACCATCGCGCTGGCCTTCGCGGGGGCCGATGACGATTGGGCAGCCATCGAAAAACTCGACGCGGGACCGCAAACCGCCCCCGCCAGTCGCGACGAGGCGATCCGGCTGGCCCGTGCTCATTTTGCCCGCCACCAGGCCCTGATCGTTGCTTTCATCCGGGATCACCGGGACGATCCACGCGTGTTCGACGCGCGCCTTCGCCTCGCGACGATCAAAGCCGCGCTTGGAAGCATGGACAGCAAACCCGCCCTCATCGGCGAAGCGCTGCGCGAAATGATGGCGCTGGAAAAAACGCCCGGCGTCTCGACCCAGCGGCAGGCCGACGCCGCCTTCCGCCGCATCTCGTTGCAGATGCAAACCACCACCGGCCGCGACCATGAGATTCGCGAAGCGGTCGTCAGTGCCGCGCGAAACTTCGCCAATCGGTTCCCCGACGACAAACGTTCACCGCGCCTGCTCGTCGAGGCCGCCACCCAATGCGATGACGTGCCGGCTACCATGCGCGATTTGCTCTCCCACGCCCGCAGTCTCTCGCGGGAGCCGGCGCTGGATGCCCGCATCGCCGATGATTTCCGCCGCATGGACGCCCTTGGCAAACCCGTGGACATCACGTTTTCCACGCTCCAGGGCCACACCATCGACACCACCCGTCTGCGCGGCAAAGTTGTCGTGCTCGTTTTCTGGGCCGCCGAATCCCCTCACAGCCTGATCTGGATGGACGAATTTCGAAAAGCGCTGCGGAAAATTCCGAAGGAAAACCTTCAGATTGCCGCCGTCAGCCTCGATGAAAACCGCAAGGCGCTCGACGACGCCATGGCCGCATTCCAGATCGACTGGCCCACGCATTTCGACGGCAAGGGATGGGAAAACGCCGTGGCTCGCCCCCTCGGTATCAACGCCCTGCCCACCGTTTGGGTCCTCGATAAACGTGGCACCCTCCGCGCCCTCAACGCTCGCGAAAGTTACTCCACACTGATCCGCACGCTCCTGGCTGAACGCGCCTGAGAGGTCCGATTTGATGCCAATCAAAACTGCATTCGTCGCCCTCGTTGCGGCAATCATCCTCGCTATGACCGGGTCCGCATCCGGACAAAATGACGGGCAGCGGCTCGACGAATTGGAAGATCAGGTCTCCCAACTTCAGTCAACGTCCTCCGACGTCACCAGCGTTGGGGTGATTGTTCTGCTCCTGTTCGGGGCGTTTTGTGCGCTCTGGGCGCAGAACACTGGCCGGAATGCCTGGCTTTGGTTTTTCCTCGGGCTCTTCCTGAACGTCTTCGCCGTCGTTTCCCTCTTGATCAAGAATGCCGGGGACCGCCGCGCTCCGAACCGGCGCCTCTTCAGCGAGGGCCGCCGGATCGGCGAGAACTGATCCCGTCCCACGCCGCTCCCAGGCTTTGACGGGGCGCAGCTGAGCTCAGGATCGCTGAAGTAGCGTCCGCTTAATTTCCAGCCGGTTCAGCAGCAGCGGGTGTGCCGTCCGCCTCTTCCCCGCGAATGCTGCGCATGAGTTCGCGTAATTCTTCCGGCGTGCGCTGGCGGCTTTCGCTTTCCGCACGGAGCTGGTCCGTGAGCGTGCGCCCGGGCGTTCCCGCCTCCTCCCGTTGCTGCACGTTCTCAGCGAGTTTTCTTTTCAATTCAGCCCGGGCCTCATCGGTCGAGACCGCGTCGCGTTGAGCGCGGAGCGTTTCGTTGAAAGCCGCTCGATCTTCTTCCGAAACCGTCGTCCGCGTCGTGACTTGCTGGAGCACCTGGGCCCGCGAAACGTCACCACTCAGCACAGCCTCCGCCTGCAGGTAGAGTTTTTCCTGCTCGGGCAACAGATTGGCCGATATTGCACGCACCCGCTCGAGCGCTTCGGCGGCTTCGGCTTTGCGCGCGCTGTCCGCAAGAATCAACGCCACGACGAGTGATCGCTCAGGCGCGACCCGCTGCTCGGCGGGAACGCGGTCGATGGTTTCGATCGCCTCCTCCTGGTTCCCGCTCTGGAACAATGCGAGTGCGTGCGTGGTCAGGAAAAACGGATTCACCGGATCGGCCTCGATGTTCTGCTTCGTGGTTTCCAGAACATCCTCAGAGCTCACCGTATTGAGAAGTAGAGCGAGGAAGGCCCAATCGTTGCGGAGCTGCGGATCGTACGGGTCCGCCTGCAGGGCACCGCTCAGGCTCCGAAGCGCGCCAGTGGAATTTTTTCGACTCAACTCAAGGCGCGTCAGATCCGACCACACTTCCGTGCGGCCTGGCATCGCAGACGAGAGCGCCCAGAGCGCATCGGCGAGTGCGGAAGTCCACCCACTATTCCGGGCCACGATCGCAAGAAGTTGCAGGGTTTGAGGCTGGCCGTCCGCAAGCAAAAGCGCCTTTTTCCACGTCTGTTCGCTGCCTCCACTGCCCTTCGCGTAGGATTCGGTTGCCTGCTGCGCGAGGTCAATGACCTCGGGATTTGCTTCCAGCCCGCCGGGCGTTTCGCGAAGCACCGCGAACGCGCTCTCAATGTCTCGATCCTGCAAAGCGAGTTCGATCTGCAGAGATTGGATGCCGGGCTGGTTCCGGATCTCTTCGGGCAATTCTTCCACCCAATTCCTGACCTGCGACAAACGTCCGCGGGACACAAGAAAGTTCGCCACCACCGGAACGTGCTCTGGGTTCGCCTCAGCATACTCCGTCACGTTTTGAAGTGACGCCGGCAGCGTGAAACTTTTGGTGATGATTTCCGTGTTGAGGTGAAACAACCGGTCCTGAATGGTCGAATCATCGCGCGCCACGAGTCGCTCCGAAAAAACGTTCGCCGAATGCGCGTCGTTTTTTGTCGCGGCGTACGCCGCAAGTTCACGCAGCGCGGACGTCGAATACTCTCCGTCGGTGTCCGCAATATCGGCGAGAGCCGCCACGGCTTCCTGCTGCTCTGCAGCGTCACCAACCTTCAAATTGACCAGCATCAGATCGAAGGTGGCTTTGCCATCGTCGGGATCCAACTCGACCAATCGCGTGAGCGTCTCACGAGCAAGGGCAAATTCTCCGCGCATCGCACTCAGCTCTGCAGAAATCCGCAAAAATCTTGCCGTCCCGCGTTCACTTTCCGGAATCGTCGCTACGGCGCGCTGGGCAACAAATGGCCGCCGGTACTTGAGCGCGGCTTCGGCCAGCCGGTAGCGCGACTCGCTGTCCCCGGGACGGAGTTTGGTGAGTTGATCCAACACCCCGATCACTTCAATCGAGCCCCCTTCTTCCAGAAAATCGGCGACTTTTTCCCAGACCGCCGGATTTTTTGGCGCGGACTGGATCGCCTTGCGAAATGCGAGGGACGCAGCGTTCATGTCGTCCTTGGCGATCGATTCCTCCGCTTGTTTGAGCGAATTCTGCGCGACCCAGTTTTTGTAAACGGGCTTGAGCAGCTTGTAAGATGCGAACGCCATCGGCGCGGCGAGGATCAATACCCACAGAGCGAGTTTGTTCCAGATGCTGAGCGACAGGTATTTCTCCCAAACCGCAATGTGAATCGGGACCTTCCGTTTGCGGCGCTCGTTGGATGCGGTGTCTTTCATGATTTCGAGGAGATTACGATGGGGGACGTTCGCCGGACCCGACGGAAAAAACAACCGCGACGGAACGGTAGAGTGATGCCTTGAAATCACAAGGTTTTGTCTTGCTCCCGGTTTCTCCGCCGCCATTGATCTACCGTCATGCTCGATAAGTGCGGTTTTTGGGCGGGGGAGGTGTCGCGTGGCGCCTATCTCGCGCTCGTTGTTTTTGCCTCCTTCGCCTACGGCCTGACGCGTCAGGAAGGTATCGATTTTTTTAACGTAGCCATGGGAGGCACCGTGGTCCTCTGGCTCATCAGCTGCGTGCTTTCGAGCCGCTGGCCCGCGACAGGCCTCTGGCCGTGGCTGATCTCAGCCGGTCTCCTCCTGCTCGCGTGGGCATTGACGTTGCTGGGACTTGCGGAGGAACGCTACGTGAACTCGGACATGGAGATCCCGGAAGCCTGGATCGACGTGATTCTCGCGTTCGGCAGCTACGATGCAGCTCTCGCGCTCGCCGCCAGCATTCGCACATCCGCCCTTCTCGGAAGCATGTTGATGGCCATTGACCTGTTTTCCCGCCCGGCGTGGACCCGCGCTTTGCTGCTCACCCTTGGACTCACGGGTTTGGTGATGGTTCTTTTCTTTTTCCTGCAAAAGATCGTCGGCGGCCCGTTTTTGTTAAGCAGCATCGATGGCAGCGTTTACCTCTCGTTCGCCACGTTTCGCTACCACGGCAACGCGGCGTCCTATTTAAATCTCCTTTGGCCGCTACTGGCTGCGCTGGCGATTCACCTACTCCGCCGCCAGGCGCTTGGATGGATGTTTTGGACGGCCGCGGCTCTGTTCGGCTTTGCGGCGGTCTTCGTCAATATCGCGAAAGCCGGTCACCTGCTCGCACCCGGAGGCATGGTGCTTTTCCTGGCGATCGTAGGCATCCAGATGGCGCGGGGTGGTCGGCGTCATTTCACCATCCCTTCGCCAGCCGTCCTGATTGCCGTCGCAATTCCTTTGGCGGTGATCGTTGCATCCCTTTATTTCGCGATTCCGTGGGATCGCTGGCAATATCTGAAAGACACCGATTTCGACCACAACGCGCGCCCGGTCGCCTACCGGTATTTTGTCACCATGCTGCCCGACGCGGGTTGGCAGGGATTCGGGCCGGGATCATTTCAGCTCGCTTACTGGCAATACATCGACCGCGCCGATCCCATCATGCAGCACACGCCGTACTGGGTCGCGCATCAGGATTACATTCAGACGGTCGTCGAATGGGGTTACGCTGGAACGATTCTTTGGGGACTTCTTTTCGTCATTCCAGCAGTTCGGCTCGGAATCTCCAGTTTTCGACCGCCGTCTGGTGACGAATCCGACGACGATGGTTATCTCTTCAGCATCGCGGACCGATTCCGCGCCTTTGTTCACGCCACCCCGGGCGCTGAAGAACCCCTGCTTCACGCGGCCGCGTTTGCCGCGATCATCATGACCGCCCTGCACTCTTTAATCGATTTCCCCATGCAGATCGCATCAATCCAGTTCTACTTCCTCATCTGGATCGCCCTCGGCTGGCATCTGATGCGCCGTCGTCGGCACCGGATTCGCGTCGACCCGGAAGCTGACTGACGCTCATTCTTCGACCCCGCGGGCGCAAGAACGCCCCTCGCGGCTATCGTCTCGGTCACGATCTCGTGCGACGACCATCCGGTCCGTGGAATCCGTAGCCGCGATTACCGCCCAAATCTGTGTGGATCGGCGCAAACTGCGGACCCGTCCCCCTGGACCATCCAGCGAGTCACCGGCGTTGGGATTCGCTCTTACCCCCGCTCGATCTGCGCGAGTTCGCTGGCAGGTCTTCCACCGTACGTTTCGCCGCCTTTGGAGTAGTGGTAATAGTAGTAGGACGCCCCGCGCGCCGGGACCATGTTCATGGTCGCTCCGCATACCGGATGCCCGGTCCGGGCGAGCAAATCGATTGCCCGCTTCGAGAACCGGCGACCCGTTTTGTGAGACCGGACCACCAGCGTGATCGTCCGGAACAACCGCGCCAGGCTCAGCGTGTCACTGACCGCCAGCACCGGCGCTGAATCCATCACGATCCGGTCGAACCGGGCCTCGGCCAGCTTGAGCAGTGTGGAAACCCGTTCCGTCCGCGAAAGCAACTCGGCCGGATTCTGATACGTGCGACCCGCCGTGATCACAAACATCCCAGGCACTTTGGATTCGCGGATAATTTGATCAAAATCGGCGCGACCGGTGAGGTAATCCGATAACCCGACGTATTGTTTTGTGCCGAAGAGACGATCTTCGATCACAGGTTTGCGCAAATCGGCGTCGATCAACAGCGTCTGCATGTCCTGCTGTGCCAAAGCGACTGCGAGATTCACCGAACAGAACGACTTGCCTTCGCTCGGCGTCGCGCTGGTAACGAGAACCGCGGGTTGTTTTTCTTCTTCGACCAGCAGCAGTGACGCTCGCAAGGTCCGGAACGCTTCGCTGACCGTCGAATGCTGATCTTCGAGAAGCGGCAGGCGGTGCGCAGCATCCGCCTCTTCCCGCTCGGACGACTTCTTGCGATTGCTTTTACCGACACTCGTCGAGAATTGCGGAATGGCCGCGAGCACCGGGATTCCCAACACGCGCTCGGCTTCTTCAACCGATTTGATCGACGTATCGAGGAACGCCAGTAACAGGATCGTTGCACCGGCGAGCGCGAGGGAAAGGAACAAAGCGACCGCAACCACGATCAACGGCTTCGGTTTCACGCGGTAGGCCGGGGAGGCCGGATCGACGATCTGCAGGAAGATCTGACGGCTTCGCGCCTGCGACATCTCGTCGTTGTATTTCACCAGCACCGCCTGGTACGCCAGCTTGTCCGCTTCGATCTGTCGCTCGAGCACCGACGACTGAATCGCCAGATCTTTCACGTTGAGCGTCTCCTGCTCGGCGCTCTGCATCGCCCGCTCGAGGCCCTTTTCGTTTTGGGAGGCAGCTCGCAGCGAAATTTCCACCGTGCTGGGTGCCTGCAGCGCTTCGGCATAGAGCGATTCCTGGATCGTCTCGCGTTTGCTCTCGAGTTCCCCGATCTGAGGGCTCAAATTTCCGTAACGCTGGCGCATCTGGCTCAGCTCCGAATCCGCTTCGTTCAGCTGGGCTTTGAGATTTTGGATTTCCGGCAATTCCAGCACGCTTGCAATACGTAACAACGCCAATGGATCGGACTGAACCTGCTGAATTTGCTCGAAATCGGCCTCGAGTTTCAGCCGATCCGCCGTGGCCACCGTCATCCGGGAATTCAACTCCCGCAGTTTCTCCGCGACGATGTTGAGTTCGTCGTCGACCGAAACGCTGCCCAATTCCTTGGTGTAACTGCTCAACTGCGTCTCCGAGTCCCGCAGGCTTTTCTCGAGCGATTTTTTTTCCTCGATCAAGTAGCTGATGCTGTCCCCGGCGCTCGCGATCTTTTGTTCGGCGTCGAGCGCAATGAATTCGCGGACCAACGCTTCGGTCACGTCCCGGGCAACTTCCCGGTCAGCATGCTCGAACGTCACGTTGATCAATCGGGTGCCCCGGATCGTCTCGGCCTTCGTGTTGCGGGTGATGTATTTGATCGTCTGCTCGGCGACCTCGTCGGCCGGCACCGAGGACGGCAGGAAATCCTTGCGGTCATTCAGATTCAGCTTCTGAACAATTCGCTCCATCAGCGAACGGCTGAGAAACGACCGCTGGATCGTCGCGACCATTTCCAGACTGCGCAAATCCTCGACCTGACTGCTCGCCATCAAGGTGGGCGACGGATCGAGCACGCGCTGCTCGACTTTCACCATGGCATACGACTCGTAAATCGGAGTCGCGAGATTTAAATAGGCAATCGCCCCGATGGTGCCCGCCACGAGATACAGCAGGATGACCCAGAAATGCTTTTTGACGGCCTCGAAAATCCGGCCGAGATCAATGGAGGATTCTTGCGCCGGGCTGTCCCCGTAGGCGTAATCAGCCGCGAGCGACGTATCTTGATTCAAATTTGCCATGAAAATTGGGGATTAAAACAAACTTTCCGGCACGGTGATGACATCGCTCTTTTCGATGGCAAACTGTCGCCCCTCCGGACTCAGAAGGTTCACTGTTATTTCGTAAAGTCCATCGGGTTTCGTCCGCGTCACCAGAATCTTTCGCAGATTGCCGATGCGCGTATTGCCGCCAGCCATGGCGACCGCCGCGGGCAGGCGCAAAACTTCTTCGCTGGGAATCTCGAAAGTCCCCGGCTGGTTCACCTGGCCGAGAATGGAAAACCGCTGCGGCGCGTATTCGAATACGGTGACCGTCACTTGCGGTGCGACCAGGTATCCCTGCTTCAATTTGTTGGCGATGGCACTCGACGCTCCTTCGACCGATAACCCGGCCACCTTCACGCGTCCGACAAGCGGAAAATTCACCGTTCCATCCTGGGCGACGCGATACGGAATCTCCGACGACAGGTCCGGCTCCTGGAAAACCGCGATCTGCACCGCGTCGTTCGGAATCAATCGGTAATTTTCCCGCACACTGCCCGATTCGCCGGGATTAAGTGGGATTTTTTTTTCAACAACGGGGGCCGAACATCCCGTCAACAGGAAAATCGCGACGGAAATGGAGAAAAGAATACGAAGCATGGAATGGGAGTAAGCTGGCGCACCGGGACCTGCCCGCAACCACCGGCGGATGTCGTCGCGTAAAGCCAAGGAGTCAAGCAAGCAGAAAACGCGAAAGGTGACAAATTGCCGTCAATCGGGGTTCACAATCCGGGGCTGGTCGCGGATGACTTCCCTCGGTCGGCGGGAGATCACGTTACCTATCCGCAAGTATCGCGCAAATTGCCATCGATTCGCGGTGAAATCGGGCGTTGTCCGCAAAAAAAGAGCGAGGGGCAATCACTGCCCCTCGCTCGAAAGGTTGAATTTGCGTTGAATTACGCGGCGAGGATCTCGCGGAACGAGACCGAAGCCTGATACGGTTCAAGCTTGTTCTCTTCCTTTGTGACCTGCTTGTCGATTTTCTTGATCTGGCTCGCCGACAATCCCGACTTGGCCACAGTTTTCATGGCAGCGTTGGCAAGCTTCGTCCCTTGTGTGAACTGACTCTGGGGCGCATACTTCTTGATGGCCAACTTGTAGTATTTCGTGGTCTTTTTCGGATCGAGCTTGAAGAGTTTCTTCGAGATCGAGTTGACCTTGCCATTCGGCGCAGCGCCATTGGGAAGCTTTTTCAGCTTCGCAAATTCCTTCTGCACCTTCTTTTTGTCGACCGGTTTCGCTTGAGCATTTGCCGTAACCGGGGTGAACCCGATTGCAATGACAATGGTCAATAGACTCGCACCAATTTTCTTGATCATATTTATCGCTGTTTTTTTAGGTTTCCTGAACGGGTTCCCCGCTTCGGATGGTGCAAAGCAGTATCCGTACCTCCTTGGTCGGACAACTACTTTGTTGGGATTTTTTTCTTGCCTAATTGCACTTATTTGCAATAAGCAATTTCCCGCGAATTTTCACACGATCATGCCGGCTGCGACGGTCTCAAACGTGCCGGGATGAACGAGAATGAAAGATCCGGTCAGTCGATTGCGGCGGTAGGAATCGTGAATCAACGGCGCGGCCGTGCGCAGCGTGATGCGACCGATATCGTTCATGGCAAAGGATTGGCTGCCCTCCATTTTGTGCAGCGTGTTGATATCGACGATGTAGCGCACGTCTTTGACCACGGCCTGGGTTTCGCGGGTCGTGTGACGAAGCAGGAATTTTCCTTTGGCTGGCATGGGAGCCTGCGAAAACCAGCAGACCATGGCCTCGATATCCTGCGACACCTTGGGCGCGTTGTTGGGTTTGACGATCATGTCACCCCGGGAAATGTCGATTTCGCTGGCCAGGGTCAGCGTGGCCGATTGCGGGGCAAAGGCCTCCGGCAAATCACCGTCCAGCCCGTGAACGGCTTTGATGCGTGTCGTAAAACCTGAGGGCAGGCAGAGGACTTCGTCACCGGGTTTGAACACCCCACCCGCCACGCGCCCCGCGTAGCCGCGGAAATCATGGTGTTCGTTCGATTGCGGGCGAATCACCCACTGAACCGGGAACCGGGCGTCCACGTGATTGTGCTCGCCGCCGACGTAAACCGTTTCGAGGAAATACAACAAAGACGGCCCCTGGTACCACGGCATGTGGTCCGATTTATCGACAACGTTATCGCCGTTGAGCGCACTGATCGGGATCGTTGTGATGTCGATCAGGTTGTCGAGCCGCGACGCGAACGATTTGTATTCCTCGACGATGCGGTCGTAAACCTCCTCGCTGTAGTCGACGAGGTCCATCTTGTTGATCGCAACGACGACGTGCTGAATGCGCAAAAGGTCCGCAATGAACGAATGCCGTTTTGTCTGCTCGATCACGCCTTTGCGGGCATCGACAAGAATGATCGCCAGGTTCGCTGTCGAAGCGCCGGTGACCATGTTGCGCGTGTACTGAATGTGGCCCGGGGTGTCAGCGATGATGAATTTTCGCCGTGGCGTCGCGAAATACCGATAGGCTACGTCGATCGTGATGCCCTGTTCGCGCTCAGCTTTCAGCCCGTCCGTGAGCAACGCCAGATTAACGACCGCGTCGCCCCGCCGCCGTGAGCTTTCCTCCACTGCGCTGAGCTGATCCTCAAAAATGCTCTTCGAGTCGTAAAGCAGGCGGCCAATGAGGGTCGATTTGCCGTCATCGACGGAACCGGCAGTCGTGAATCGAAGAATGTCCATGGTGGAAAAAACGAAAAAATCAGTTGTTCTAAATGTCGGAGGTCGATGTCCGGGCCGCGATCCGCGTTATCCCGGCAGGCCGCTAACCAGCTAACGGGCGAACCGGCCAGGGTTCGGCTAGGAATCTGGGCGTTGGAGGTTGGGTGTTGGGAGTTCGAGGCGCGTCCGCGCCTCAGAAATAACCTTCCCGCTTGCGGTCCTCCATGGCGGTTTCGGAGCGTTTGTCGTCGGAACGTGTGCCGCGCTCGGTCTGGCGGGACGCGGCAACTTCCGCGATGATGTCATCGAGGGTTGCGGCCGATGATTCCACCGCTCCCGTGCAGGTGGCATCGCCGATGGTGCGAAATCGCACCTGGCGCCGCGTGACGGTTTCCCCGGGTTGCGCCGCGAGGAAATCGGTGACCGCGAGCAGTGTCCCGCTGCGCTCGAAAATTTCGCGCTCGTGGGCGAAATACAACGACGGAAGCGGGATGCGCTCGCGCTCGATGTAAAGCCACACGTCCATTTCGGTGAAGTTCGACAGCGGGAAAACCCGGAAATGTTCGCCTTCCTGCTTGAGGCCGTTGAACAGATTCCAGAGTTCCGGGCGCTGATTTTTCGGATCCCACTGGCCGAATTCGTCCCGGTGCGAAAAGAACCGCTCTTTGGCCCGCGCTTTTTCTTCGTCGCGGCGGCCCCCGCCCAGGCAGGCGTCGTAACCGTGCTCGGCGATCGTGTCCAGCAGGGTGACGGTTTGCAATTTGTTGCGCGAAGCGTTGGCACCCCGCTCTTCGACCACCCGTCCCTCGTCGATGGAACGCTGCACCGAGCCGACCACCAGCTCCGCGCCGAGATCCGCCACGAATTGGTCACGATAGACCATCGTTTCGGCAAAATTGTGGCCGGTATCCACGTGGACGAGTGGGAAGGGCAGTTTCGCCGGGCGGAACGCCTTGCGCGCGAGGTGCGCCATCACGATGGAATCCTTGCCGCCGGAAAAAAGCAGCGCCGGTTTGCGAAACTGCGCCGCTGTCTCCCGGAGCACGAAAATTGCCTCCGCTTCCAGCTGGTCGAGGTGGCTCAAGTTGTAGTCAGGCATACGTCGGGAAAAAGGGCGCGAGTTTGAAAGTCGCTCCGCGGAAAGTCAAAAGGCAATTGCCTCAAGCCGTGCCGCACGACACCGCCAGTTCGATCCGGTCCCGCAGGAAGCCGACCAGTCGAGTCGCGCATTCGTCCACGGACGCCGACGCCGTGTCCAGCACAAGATTTGCCTCGGACGGCTCCTCGAAAGCACTGTCCCGCCCGGTGAAATGGGAAATGCCACCCGCCGCCGCCTTGCGGTACAACCCCTTTGGATCCCGCTCCGCGCAGACGTCGAACGGTGCCCGCACGTAGATTTCGCAATACGCCCCGCCCACAATCTCCCGCGCCATCGTGCGAAATTCCTGCCGCGGTGTGATGAGCGATACCAACGTAACGATCCCCTGCCCGCTCGTCAGCTTCGCCACCTCCGCCGTGCGCCGGATGTTTTCCCGCCGGTCATCGTCCGTGAATCCGAGATTCGCGTTCAGACCGCTGCGCAGGTTGTCGCCGTCCAGGATCATCGTGAACCGGCCTTCCTCATGCAACAAACGCTCCGCCGCGTTGGCGACCGTCGATTTGCCCGAACCCGACAACCCCACCAGCCACGCCACCACCCCGCGCTGACCAAGCAGCCGCTCCTTCTCCGCTGGTTGCAAAAACCGGTGAAACTCCGTGTGAATGTTTTCCGCCATGAGCTCGCCAGATTGAACCAGGAATCCCACCACGGCACGGAGATTTCTTTCCGGCAATCCGGCTTTCCGCAGGCTCCGGACAAAATGAAACCCGCGCCAGCCATCGCCAGCGCGGGTTTCGAAAGGATCAGCGAAGGACCGCGATTACGCGACCTGCGCCCGACGGCGGCGCATCACAATCACCAGGCCCAAAAGCCCGGCAACCGCAAAGGCAACCTCGTGTGGCTCAGGAACGGGGGCGAATGACCCGACTGGGAACCGCGCTGCTCCGTCTGCGGGATTCGTGCCAGTTGTGCCAATAGAATCCAGTGCGTCGATACCGCTGAAGGTCCAGTCACTCAAGGCGAACGTCGGCGAAGCCAAATTGCCGGATGTTCGATAAGCAAACCCATCTAGGTATTCCCAAGGCTGGCCAGTCCCGTCCGTTCCGATTACACCGAACACATCAACAATTACAGTATTCAAAGTGAGAACGACAGTGTCGTCTCCATTGACGTTTAGCGCACTCCCGAAAAAATTCGGGCTGAATCCAAAATAAGCCGTAAATCCTGGGGATTCAGATGCGGCGTATAGGAAAGTTCCCGCTGTCGCAGAGCCAGTTAAGGCCAACGTATTGGTGACCGTAAGATCACCGTTATTGTAGTTCTGAACGCTCCAGAGGCTCAAGTCGGCGACGTCCTCAGAGACATAGATTTCGATGGCTTTTGGAAGACCTCCAGTGCGAGGGCCATCCAAAATCCCAGTGATGGTCAATTGTGCTTGTGCAAATGAAGCAAGTGCGAGCGCCCCAGCCGCCGTTAGTAGTAATTTTTTCATATTCCCCTGAGTTGTGTGTTGATTTCGATCCACTGGCCGAACAGCACACGGCGTGCCACCTAGCGTGAATCGGTTGCAAGAGCGTGATGGGGGACAACGAATTGCGCAAAAAACTTCGTGTCACACTTTTGTCACCTGGAAACCACGACCGGAACCAACCTCCCAGTCGTTGAGTGCGCTCGCTGCCGCGAGCAAAGTGCTACATCGCGTGCACGGTGATCCGGAAGCCCGCAAGCCGCCGCTCGCGATCCAAATCGGCATCCCGAATCAGGGCGTTCAACTCGTCGCCGGACTACCTGCCGTTTTAAACGGCCCGGCTTGCGAGTTCGCGCGCATCGGTGGTAAGATCCGCCAACACCGCGCCAGCGATCTCGAACGACCGCACCCGGGCGGCATGATCGTAAATCTGAGCGGTCGCGATGATCTCGTCGGCTTCGGTGGCCGCGATCAGCGATTCCAATTCCCGGTGGATCGTCGCGGCTGAGCCGACGGCGGAACAACGAGTCATGCGTTCGACGTGGGCTCGCTCGCTCGCGCTCCACTGACCGTCCATGGTTTCGACCGGTGGTGGCAGCTCCGACCGCACACCGCGGATCATTCCCAGAAATGCCTGCTGCAATGACGTGAACAGCCGGCGGGCCTCGGCGTCCGTATCGGCCGCAATCACGTTGACGCCAACCATCACGTGAGGATGCGCGAGCTGGGCGGACGGTTGGAAATTTTCGCGGTAGATGGCGATGGCGGCGGCGAGGTAATCGGGCGCGAAGTGGGACGCGAAGGCGAACGGCAGGCCAAGTTCAGCGGCCAGACGCGCGCTGAAATCGCTCGATCCCAGCAAATAAATCGGCACCCGCAATCCCGCGCCGGGAATCGCCCGCAACGCCTGCCCTGGTGCGGATTCGGCGAAATAATCGCGCAACTCCTCGACATCCTGCGGGAACGGTTCGGCGTCGAGTCCGCGGCGCAGCGCCCGCGCGGTCAATTGGTCGCCACCGGGCGCCCGGCCGAGGCCGAGATCGATCCGTCCGGGATAAAGCGATTCGAGCGTTCCGAATTGCTCGGCAATCACGAGGGGCGCGTGGTTGGGCAGCATGATGCCCCCGGATCCCACCCGGATCGTCGTGGTGCCACCAGCCACGTGGCCGATCACAACCGCCGTCGCCGCGCTGGCAATGCCGGCAATGTTGTGGTGCTCGGCCAGCCAATATCGGTGATATCCCCAAGCCTCGGCGTGCTGCGCAAGGTCCAGCGAATTGCGAAACGCCTGCGCAGCGTCACTGCCCCGGACGATCGGTGCGAGGTCGAGGACGGAATAAAGTTTCATGGAAGATTTCACCGCAAACCCGGCACCGGCGATGGGTCGCCGACTCCCGGATTTCAAGGTCTCACGAAAGGGGCGCGGGCGCGGCGAGTTTTTCGAGTTCGTTTTGGATGACCGCTTTTGCGACCACGCCGGAAATCTGGTGTCGCAGTTCGCCGCCCTGGAAAAACAACAGGGCGGGGATTCCTCGTATGCCGAATCGCTGGGCCAGCGCCGGATCGTCATCGACGTTGACTTTGGCAATCCGGAACCGGTCGCCGCCCTCCCGGGCAATCTCGTTGAGGGCCGGAGCAATCATGCGGCATGGTCCACACCATGGCGCCCAGAAATCCACGAGCACCGGAATCGGAGATTGCAGGACGGCACGGTCAAAACTTTCGGCGTTGATGTTGATGGGTTCGTTCATTGGGTTTGTTGGTTGAAAGGAAGGGTTCAATTGCGCGCGGACGAAGCGGGGTGCGGCGGCAGCTCGCGCGGGACGACGATCACATGGATTTTTTCGGTTCCGCGCAGGATCATCATGGGCGACGGCACGCCGATTTCCGTGGCGGCGAGCCGCTTGTGGAGATCATCGATCGTGGCCACGGCCTGGCCTTTAAATCCAAGGATGGTATCCCCGGGCCGCAGGCCGGCGCGTGCGGCCGGACTGCCCGGCTCGACCTCGGCAAC
>JBGTDR010000184.1:0-7873 GCA_041748215.1 Chthoniobacterales bacterium | reverse complement strand
CCAAAAAATTTGATCTGGCTCGCGGCGACCTTCGCTTCGCCTTCGTAAACCGTTGTGCCGTTCATCGATGCGGTGAGCTGGCTGGTTGGCAGGTGAAACGAGAGCACAATCGTGTTGGTGTCCGGCGGCGGCTGGTATCCCGTTTCCAGACCACTTTTCTTCGCCAGCTGGCCAACGGAACCCGGACCGAGAAAAATCTGAATTTCGCCCGTGGCCGTGACGCTGGCACCGCTTGTGGGCAGTGCCTGCAGCCGGGCCCACGGCCCGCCCATCGTATCGAGTGCACCGCTCGCCGAAGGAAGAAAACCGATTCCAATAAAACTTTTGGCCTGGTCCGGCGATGGGCCACGCGCAATGACCTCGATCGACGCGCGAATGGTTTCCGTGCCTTTGAGGTTGGGCATCGGCAGGGTGGCCATTCCACTCCGGAGGATGCCGGTCGTCATCATTTCCCCTTCCCGATTTCGGACCATCCAGCCCGGCGCGCTCCACTTCGCTCCGGTCGAACTCATGATCGCCGGCTCGCGACCAGCGATACCGCCGTAATTCCCATCGAACGTATCTTCGTAAACAATCTCCGCGCGGCCGGAGCCGAGGGTCAGAAGAATTCCAAGGGCGGGGAGAAGGAGGCAAAAACGTTTCATGTCGGATCCCAAATTCGTGCCCGGCACGCTACCCGCGCGACGGCCCGGAGGCAATGGATTCCCCCCATCGCCGCAAACATCCACGCCCGTGAAACCCGCGCGACGGCCGAATCATCGTTGATGAACCTCAAACCCTGCTGCTACCTGTAAACATTATGGGTCGTACTGCCTCTCCGCTTCCCCGCTGGCTCGGCACCGCGCTTTGGGGCAATACCATCGCGTTGTCCTGGATGTGGGGGCTCGGATTATTTTTCTCCGTCCAGTTCACGACCCAGTTCGGCCTTTTCGGTCTGCTCACGTTCAGCATCCCGAATTTTCTCGGACTCATGGCATTTGGGCTGGTCACACAGCACATCGCCAACCGCAACCCGGGCTCTGAATCACTGGCTTCGTTTTTTGTAAGCTGGTCCCGGCCGTTTCGCCTCGTTTTTTTCCTTTACCAGGTGCTTGCGATCGCGCTCACGATTTTCGCGCTCATTCATTACGTCTGGCAGCCGTTGAATCTTCAGCCCGAGCTGTTGTATCTGCCGCTCACGTTGCTGATCGTGCTCGCGGCCGCCATCCTCTTCGGGGAGGAGTTCAACATCAAACGCATCAAGTTCAGCCACGGTGTGATGTTTCTCATCCTCGCCGCGGCAATCCTCGTTCTCCTGTTCGGGCGGGATGGGTTCACCAACGGCGATGTGGTTTCCGAGCCAACCCGCCTGCCGACTGACGACTGGAATTTCTGGGGTTACGCGGTCCCGATCTGCATTGGTTTTCTGGTTGGCCCGTGGCTCGACCTCCAGCAGTGGCAACGCGCAATTCAGATGCATCGTGAGCAGATCTCGATCGGGTGGGCTTACGTCTTTGGCAGCATTCAGTTCTTCGTTCTGCTGCTCCTCCACGGCGGTCTCGCGTTGTGGGCCAAAAGCCTCGGGGCGGGTGAATTCATTCGCGCGGGTCTCGCGAATTACACGTACGGGCAGGACATGCTCATGCGGTTTTTTTACGAAAACTCCGGTCCCCACCTCTGGGTATTTGTCGCCTACTGCGTTTTTGTCTGCATCTGCCTGCTCACCACACTCGACAGCGGCTACATCGCACTGCGCTGGTTTCTCCAATCGAACGTCAAGGCGAGCAGCCACGCCATTTTCTCGCTGATCCCCACGCGCCTCGTCACGTCGCCAATTCCGATCCTCGTTTTCTGCGGCGTGGTCGCCCTGATCGCCGCGGTGGTTGGGCTCGAGCTCGAATATTTCATGATTTTTTACGCGACGTTTTTCGTCGGCTATTCGGTGCTCGCCATCGCGCGCTGCTACCTCATCAGCCCGGCGAACGCGATTCCGCAGGTCAAAATGTTCCGCGTCGGCAGTCTGGCCGTCGTGATTTTTGCTTACGGCTATTTTTTACGTTATCCGCTGTTTCAGATCGTTGGTTCGCTCCTGCCGCTTGGTTACATCGCGTGGCTTCTGATCAAACCGGGGTCTTCGGAAGAATTTTTGTCCGGTAGCGACGAACTCGAATCCCCTGCGGACACGGCGGCACCCGTCAGCATGAGCGGCATCGGACCTCTCGGATCCTCCGCCGCGGCCGCCGGCGCTCCCGCCACCGCCGCACTTTCTCCAGCCAATCGGGTTGCCGCCGCCATCGGCATTCACGATCTGACGGGACATTTCGAAGACAAGTGGTTTGTCCACCAATTCGTCGCGACCTACGCGGACACCAACTCCGTAGGCAACGTGTATTTCGGGATGTACGCCATGTGGGTCGGCAAAACGCGCGAGCTCTTTTTCAACAAGGTAATGCCGAAATTTAATCTGCAGAACACCCCGTTCTACATTCTGACCCGCTCGTTCGAGCACAAGTTCGTGCGGGAGACGCGGGAGTTCGAAGCCGTTGCCGTCAAAATTCGAATCGCCAATTTTAACCGGAAGTTCGTGACGCTCGAACACGAAATCTACGACTCCCATCAGCAGCTCCTCGGCAAGGGTAAACAATCGCTGCTTTTCGTTTCGTCGTCCGATTACCGCATGCTCGACATCCCGCCGGACGTTTACACTGCGTTTGTCGGCCACACGTAAGCGAATTCGCTGCTGATCGCCTCGCTATCGAGAGCTGGAATGAACAATACCCATCGCCCGCACGATCACGCCTCAAAATCCCGCTCTGCCGCGTGCGGTCTCCTCGGTTTTCTGTTTTTGTTAACCGCCTGCGACCCTCCTGCGCCGCCCCCGCCCGCCGTTCCGCCGACTCCGATACCGACTCCGTCGGTCACGCCGACCCCAACCCCGGCACCCACGCCGACGCCGACCCCCGTCGTCCCCCGGAAGCAGATCGACGTCTCCCGGCTCTACAATGACCTCGAAGTTCAGAGCCAGGTCATCCCGGTTGAAAGTCTGGAAACCGCTTCCCAGGATCGCGTTGTCGGCGAAAGCTACCAATTGGAATTGACCGTTCGCGCCCGGATTCCGACGGCGAGCCAGACGCTCGACCAGATCTCACGCAACGATCCCTCCGTGCTCACCGCGCTCCCCGGCTTGCCCGCTTTGCTGGATTCCTCCCGAGTCTCCCCGGCATTTGCGGACATTTACGACCGGAAAGTCGAATACCTGCGCGCCCGCCTCAACCGGCTCGACACCCTGCTCACTCGCCACAATTTTTACGATTGCGAGACGATTCTCGAACTCGAAAATCCCGACACCGGCCGCCGCGCCCTGCTTTTGCAAGGGGACATGGATGTGAATACGGACGGTTCTGACGGCGACCGCAATTTTGCAATCGACGGCTCCTCCATGTTTTTTCAACCCCAGACGAGCTACCGGTGGCGGCGGCTCACCGAACGGCCCAACCAATTTCTCGCCACTTTCGAAACCCGTCTCGCCGAGGCGAAAAAGGAATTCGCCATTCCCGGCCTTCCCGCCGAACGCAATCGGGAACTGGCCGCCACCATCAAACACGCCGAGGCCACACTCTACGAACTCCGGACGTACAGTTTCCTCATCTCCGGAGCCGATCCCTACATCGTCCTTCCGACATTCATGGTCCGGGAAATGTCCGGCCCCTTCGCGCCTGCGATCGGGGATTACGCCGCCGTCGTCCACGACGGAAAAATTTACCCCGCGATTCTCGGGGACGCGGGACCTTCCTTTAAGTTCGGCGAGGCGTCCGTGCGGCTTTGTCAGCAGATCAATCCGAAATCATCCGCTCTCTCTCGCCCCGTGAGTTCGCTCAAGGTGACTTACCTGGTTTTTCCGGGAACCAAAGATGCCGAGGCCGGCCCTCCCGATCTGGACCGCTGGCACACTATCGTTCGATCGCATCTCGACGAGCTGGGGCTGCAGCCGGCCGACATTTATCGTTGGGAAAACGTGATCGAACCCTGGCCCACTCCCACACCGGTTCCGACGCCGACCGCCATTCCCACGGCCACGCCCACACCGACGGCGACACCTGCTTCAACGCCCAGCGCGACACCCACACCACTTCCGGCCGGATAACGAAAAGGCGCTTACCGCTCCCGCCCAGGCCCATCGAGTTGGCCGGTTTTTACGTACCAATCACGGGCTGCCGCAAGCGTTTCGTCAAGGCCTGCAAACGAACCGTCAGTGAGGTGGAACTGAAAGCAGGATGCATCGACAACCCAGCGGTCGGCGAAGATTTCACGCACCCGATCGCGAGTCAGACTCGGCGCACCGGCACGCAGGGCAGGCACACCATCGACGATCCGTGATGCCAGCCGGAGCAACGGACCAGCCAGCGGCAGCGAAAATCCGGATCGCCCTTCGAGGCCGGCCGCAATGCGGATCAAATCTTCGTCCGTGAGCGGATCGGGAGCCGCGGCATAAACGGGAACCGCGGTCAGCGCTTTCCAGTCAGGGAGCGTAAACGCCCGGAGTATGGACCGCACGAGATCATCCACGGCGATCCAACTGAACGTTTTCGCAGCGAGACCCGGCTTCACCCGCACCGGAGAACGCGCCATGCGAAACAACGGCAAAGTCGCCGAGTCACGCGCACCAAGAATCATCGGGGGCCGCAGAACGAGGGCGTCTGGACGCAACGCGCGCAACGCCTGCTCCAGCGCCAGTTTCGACTCACCGTACCACGTGAGAGGGGAATCGGGATCGTCGGAAGTCCGTGTCAGCTGACCAACTGGCGTGGGGCCGCCCGCGCTTTGAGAAGACAAAACCACGAGACGGGTTTCTGCCGACAACGAGCGTAGAAAAACGAGTGACTCGTCCACGTTGACCCGGAAATAGCTCGCGCGATCCCGGGCGAAAAGCACCCCGGCACAATGCACCGCGTGATCCCACGGGCGATCGGGAGGCACCGCCCCCCACCCGATGATCTCCACCTGATCGAACGCGATTCCCTCCCCCGCGAGTTGGGCGCGAAGTTTCCCCGGATCGCGGATCGCCGCGGTGACGTGCGAATAGTGTCCCGAACGCAACGCCGCCAGCAGAAGATTCAGGCCGACAAATCCGGTCGCGCCCGTGAGCAGGAGCGTCATAACGCCTTTTCGTAAAGGTGGTAGGATTTGTTCTGAACGCCGCCCATCACGTCGATGATCGGGATGACCTCCCGATTGTTCGACTCGATCCACGAAAGCTCGGCGGTGTGCGCCTGCCGTTGTGTGCGCAGCACCATGTCGTGGCACATCAGGGCAGCCAAACCGTGCTCACGATACTCCGGTGCAATCCCGAGGACCGCCTGACGAACCGTCCGAATCCGGTGGGTCTTCATCAGCCAGAAAATCCACGGCAGGCGGAGCGCGTACGAAACGCCGCGCGTGCGCTGCAAAATTTCGTTAAAATTTGGTAGCGTCAGCATAAATCCCGCCGGAATCCCATCGACTTCCGCAAAGATGAGAAAATCCGGCTCGGCGAACGCTTTCAGGTCGGCTGCGGACGCCAGCAGATCGTCCAGCGTGAGGGGAAAAAATCCTCCGTTGCGATCCAGCGTGACGTTGTAAAGCTGATGGACGAGACGAAGTTCCTCGTCGAGACGCCGCATGTCGAACGAGCGGATATTCACGTTTGCCGATCGCCGCCGGATGCGGGCAACAATTTTGGTCACGCGCTCCGGCAGGCCACGGTGGAGGTCCAGCTGATACGCGAAAAGCGTGCGGGTGGCCCGGTAACCGCAATTTTCGATCAGCGGTCCGTAGAACGCGGGATTCCACGTCATCGACACGCTGGCCGGAAGATCGTTGCCGGAAACCTGAATCCCACAGTCGTCGTGAATCGTCGGATTGTAAGGGCCGCGCACCACGTCGCAGCCGGCGGCGAGCAAGTGAGCTTCCGCAGCAGCAAACAGTCCGGAGGCAGTTGAGCGATCGTTCTCGCAGGCGAAAAATCCGAAAAATCCGCTCCGATCCTTCGCGTAATCATTGTGCGAGCGGTTGACGATAGCGGCGATGCGGCCGACCGCACGCCCGCCCCTGTGGGCCAGAAACCCCGTGATCGTCCCGTGGTGGGCAAACGGCGATTTCGCCGTGAGAAATTTCGCAACGCTACCCGGGAAGGGTGGCGTGAAGGCCGGATCCGTTCCGTGGAGAATTTCCGGGAGTCTCTCGAAGGTCGTCCGATCCGTTCGCGTACTGCAGGCTGAAATCGAAGACATTTTTCCGTCGGCCAGGCTCTGAATACACGGGGTCATCAAACGTGCCAAGCTCCCGGGCCAGGCGGGTGAAAATTTCGAGAACCTGATCCAGATCGTCGTCGGTGTGCGACGCCATAAAACTCGTACGCACGATCGCCTCGCCATAACGCACCGCCGGATAAATTGCGGGCGTCGCAAAAACCCCTTCCTCGTAAAGGCGCTGCGTGAACTGGAAAGCGCGCGCTTCGCTGCCGATCAGGATTGGCACGATCGGTGTCTGAGTCGTCCCAATTTTGAATCCGATGCTGCGAAAGCCCTCGTGCATCTTGCGCGTGTTGCGCCAGAGCTGCTCCATGCGTTCCGGCTCGGCCTGCATGATTTCCAGCGCCTTCATCACGCCGCCTACGATGGACGGAGCGGGAGCCGCCGTGAAAATGAAACACCGCGCTTTATGACGTAAAAATTCGATCACCTCGTGCTTCGCGGCAATGAAGCCACCCATCGATCCGAATGACTTCGAGAACGTCCCCATCACGAGGTCAACGTCGTCATTCAATCCGAAATGATGCACCGTGCCGCGGCCTTCCGGTCCAAGCACCCCCAGTGAGTGCGCTTCATCCACGTAAGTAAACGCACCAAATTCTTTCGATGTCTCGATGATCGCGGGTAGATCCGCCACGTCTCCCGACATGCTGAAAACTCCGTCCAACACGACGAGCTTTCCGCTGTCTTCCGGCAGACGTTTGAGGCGATTTTGCAGAGAGGCCGCCGAATTGTGGCGAAAGGGAACGAGCTTGGCCGGCGCGAAGAGGCACCCGTCGATGATGCTGGCGTGATTTTCGCGGTCGCACAGGATCGCGTCCCCCTCTTCGGTGAGTGTCGCCAGAGCGCCCTGATTCGCAAAAAATCCGGTGGAAAAAAGCAGCGCGGATTCGCGTTGCAGGAAGTCCGCCAAAGCCTCCTCGAGTTGCTCGTGCAGATTAAAATTCCCGTTCAGCAATCGTGAGCCGGTGCAGCCGGCACCAAATTTCCGGGTGGCGTCACATGCCGCCTCGACCACCCGCTCGTCCTGGGCCAGGCCGAGATAGTTGTTCGAGCCGATCATGATCTTGCGCTCTCCGCCGCAGATCACGTGGTTGCCGATGGTCTGATCGATTCTCCGGAAATACGGATAGAAGCCTTGGGCCCGCGCGTCCGCTGAGTCCCTGTAGTCCCGGCATTTTTGAGTTAAGTCTTTCCCCACGATGGGCATCCTTCAGTCACGACATTTCTGCGTTGCGCGTATACCGAATGCATTACGACCCCAAAGTTCCGATTGTTTCAATCAAAAACGGGATTGTCCACGGGGAGACGGGCAGCAAATCCACCCGCATCGCATTCACGACGACGCGACGAGGCGAGACCGCAAATACATTGTCATTTCCGCATAGCTGGGGCACCTTCGTCGTTTTACGGGGCGTAGCTTAGCTTGGTAGAGCGCGTGGTTTGGGACCACGAGGTCGCAGGTTCGAATCCTGTCGCCCCGATTTTTTTTCGATGTCCGGACAGGCCGTGACCAGAGCGGTCAGGGATGAACTAAATCCCTGATTTTCAGCGTTTTGGAAATCACTCTCAATTTCAATCTCATGGACCATCGTGGACAGGCG
>JBGTDR010000183.1:0-5271 GCA_041748215.1 Chthoniobacterales bacterium | reverse complement strand
TTCCCGACCGCCAGGATCACCAAAAGCACGAATAAATTTCGGTTCATCACCTCATTACACGCCGCCCGCCGGGTCCATCCCGCATCGATTCGTCGAAAGGGTGGTGATTTTCGCAAACCGCCCTCAGCTCCGGACGATCACGATTTTTCGTTTGCGGCTGCGGTTGGAGTTGCCGTCGAACGCACGCAGGACCACGACGTTTTCTCCGATTTCCAACGGAATGCGGGCTCGGATTCGTTTTCGATCAAATCCCGGGCCCCGCAGTTTTGCTTTGCGAGGTTTCGTTTTTCCGCCCTCCTCCCGCTTCACGCGGTATTCCACCCGGTCGGAAAAGAGATTGTCCACGATCCGGCCTTTGATCTTGAAGACGTTTGCCGTCGTCTCGAATCGTTTCCGGATGCCGCGCAATCGCGGTTTGGCCCGATCTTCGATCATTCGATAAAGTTCCTCTCCGGTGGCCGGATCGGCTGCGACAAATAGAAGCGAACCATTCGGGCCGGGGGATCCTGCCGCGGTGCCAATCGAATTGGCCGGACCGGGCCTCAGGTCAGCAATCCGTCGGGTGCCAGCGATGGTGCCGTCACTTGCCCAAGGCTCGACGCCGGTCGCGTCGTCCACACCGGCAAAAAACAACTCACCGCCCGCGACGCCCATGAAGTTGCCGGTGCCGCCTTGCACGCCGGGTGAAACGTCCTTGAGCAGAAATGTTCCTTCGGGAGTGCCGTTGCTCCCCCACAACTCACGGCCAGTCGCCGGAGAGAACGCGGAAAACAACGCCCGACCGCCCACGTCCGTTGCCAGGGTCGGATCGGAATTTCCCATGCCGGGATTGATGTCGGCCAACTGCACGGTGCCCAACGACGTCCCATCGCTGACCCACGGCTCCCGACCGTCGAAGGGCGTGATGGCGGCAAAAAATGCGCGGTCGCCGACACCGGCGAAGTTCGATGGATTCGATTCACCGGCCGGGACGATGTCGCGCGCTGCCGACGTCCCGGCAAACGTGCCGTCGGAGACCCACGGCTCGTCGCCGAGCACGCCGTTGTCCGCCTCGAAAAACACCCGGTCACCCACGAGCGCCATGCTCAGGATTCCGCTGTCCGGCCCACCCGGATTGATGTCCCGAACGACCCCCGTCTCCAACCCGAAACCGTTCGTCCGCCACAGCTCGCGGCCCTCGGCCGGACGCTCCGCCACGAACATCACGAACGATCCCAAGGATCGAAATTGACTCGGGTTCGATCCCGCCGCGCCCGGGTTGATGTCGACGGCGGGCACGGTGCCGGGGACGGTGCCGTCCGTGCGAAACAACTCCTGGCCCGCGATCGGCGAGGTGGCGTTAAAAACCACCACATTCCCGGCTCGGGCAAATCCAAACGGATCGCTGTCCGCTCCACCCGCCGCGAGATCTGCCAGCAAAGTGGTGCCGGCTGCAGTGCCGTCCGTGCGCCACGGTTCGATCCCGGTCGCGGGCTGGAAACCGCGAAAGATCAAAGCCGACCCGAAGACTTCGGCCGCAAAAGCGGTAGGAAATCCCGTTCCCGGCCCCGGATTGAGATCGATCACGAGCGTCGTGCCCGCCTCGGTTCCATCGGTCCGCCACAATTCCCGGCCATGCACTCCGTCATCCGCCGTAAAAAGCACGATTGATCCCAACGGAATAAAATTCCGCGCGCTCCCGCTGCCGGCACCGGGGTTGATGTCCTTGACGAGTTCGACGACCCAACGCCGCTCCTGCGCCGCGATCTCGCCACCGGGCCAGACGAGGGCGAAAACAAAACTCAGCAACGTCACGACACGTTTCCGGAAGTCCATTCGTCAATCGAACCATCGTCCGCAGTGTGAGTCAATGCACGCTCGCTCGTCCGGGTCGCGCACGTCCGTTGGATAAGCTGGCAGGTCGGAATGTCCATTTTCCGCCGGAGCCAGACCGCGATGGGGACGTCAACGACTCGAAAATCTGTCGCTCGTCCCACGGCGCGGGCGGTTCGTCCCAAAGTGTTCGCCACCTCCCGCCGGATTTTTTTGGGTGACGTTCGTGAAAATCCCGAATTCATCCGACCGCGGTGCCACGACGATGCTCCGTTTGGCCGCCGCGTTCCTGCTCCTCGTCGTGGCCGCTCCTACCAAAGTTCCTGCCCAGGTACAGATACCGGAACCGCCAGCCAATCGATTTATTGCCGTCTTCGAAACTAACGCCAACGTGGACGGCGAGAGTTACGTGAGAGGTTTCCAGGCGTTTGCCGTTCGCTACGAACGGGCCTCCGGCAAAGTCTACATCGATGACCGTGGTCGGATCGTTGCCGTCCCCGCAAAGTTTGTCCGATTGATCCCGGAAGAAAAAGCCGGCCTATCGATCATCAGCGCCGAATACCGCCAGCCCGGCCAACGTGCAAAAAACGTGACGGCCCTCATGCAGCGAAAATTCAACGGCCATCAGAAGGTGACGTTGATTGTCGCGGGCAGCCTCTTCGGAGTCCGCCCAGTGGAAGTCCCCATCACATTGCCGCCGGAAATTGGGCAAAATCGTCCCAACACCGCGGGCCAGATCCGCAACGTCGGTGCCACGGGACAGCTGCCTGCCATGCCGCAAAACCAATTCGGAAACAACCTCACCCAACTGCCCGCGACGCTCGAGGTCACTTATGCCTACCGCGGCCAGGTGAGTTCCGTGGCGGCTCCGGAAGGTCACCCGATTTCAATGCCCTGAAACACACCTCATGACAAATCGCGCACGCTTTGCCCTGATCGCAATCGCCATTTTGTCCGCCATGACCTTCGCGTGGAGACTGTGGTCCGAACTCGGCCTTGTGACCATTGACGCTGACTCGGCGCCGCTCGACCGGGTGCTGCGAAGCATCGAGAAACAGACGGGCATTGCCATCGCCACCGACGCCCCGACGGGGACCACCGTAACAATGCACGTTATTCGGGTGCCACTCACGCGGGCGCTTCGCGTCCTTGCCACCGCGACAGACGCCACGTGGACCGTCGCCTACCTCGTCGCGCCCGACGCAACGGAAATCCGCGCGGAGCTCGGGCGATACGCTGACGGCCAAACAACTGGTTGGAAACGGTTCACCATTCCCACGCCGCCAATGCCTGGTTTGACCGGGTCGCACGATCCACGTGAGGACCGGTGGCAACCGCAGCCAGAGGAAAACTTACACGCGTATCTCGAGCAGGGCGCACGCGCGGTCGAGGGCCAGTTCTGGGTGCCCGATGATTTTAATCCCGTCATCAATGCGCCGCTCTCTGCCAATCGCGTGGAATTTGTCGTTCGTGATCTCGCCCAAGCCGCTGACGCCACCGCGGAACGTGTGTTTCTTCTCACCACTCAGAGCAGGCCGGAACCAACCGAAGTCGTGCCGGCCGCCGGCATTACCGGAGGACCACCCGTAGGAGCCCCTTTCTTCGCTGGTGTTCCGGTGGATCGCGCGGTGATCGACGCGCAAATCCAAGCGCGCATCGATCAGATGCCCGCAGAACAGCGAGCATCCGCTCAAGCAGCATTCGATGAGGGGAAGGCATTTTTCAACACCATCGAAGCGCTGCCCGCCATCGAGCGGGAAGGAAAAATTGCCGACCATTTCGCGAACGCCATGGAGCGAAATCCCGGACAGATGGATGCTCGCATGACGCAGATCGACGCGAGTCAAACCGTCGAGCAGCGCATCGAATTTTTCCGTCGCGTGGTTCGGGACCGGAATGCGGAATGACAGCGAAACGAAATCGTAACGCCTTCACGCTGGTGGAATTGCTCGCTGCCATCGCGGTCGTGGGCATGCTCGCTTCGCTCGTCTGGCCGTCTGCCATTCGCGCCCGGGACGCGGCGGACAACGCGCGCTGTACCAGCAATCTGCGCCAACTTGGCGTCGTGATTCAAACTGCGACCAACGACAACGACAACCGCTTTCCGGAAATCGAAAATGACCGCTCGGCTCCGATCCACGACAATGCGGACGAGGTGATGACGCTCCCCGAACTGGTGCTCGCACAGGGCGGCTCGGTCGACCTCCTGCGCTGCCCGGCCGACGTCCGAAACGCCGGCTCTGCCACGGGCCGAGTCACGAGTTACTACCAGTGGAAAGGCTCAAGCTACGAGTGGCTCCCGTTCTTCGAGGGCGAGACGACGGCGAACCCGACGATCCGCGGGCCGTTCGGCACGCTCCCCGTGCCGCTGAGCCGCGTCCGATTGGTCACCGATTACGCTGAGAACGGCGAAGGCCCTCACAACCGCGGCGGCAGCGGCAGCTCGACCAATGTCCTGTACGCTGACGGCAGCGTTCGCAAGGTGGTGTTGGACGGCGGGGAGAGGTAGCCTACCGCGCATGACGTTTTTCACGCCGTTTCGGCCGCTGCTTCGTGGATGGCTTATCAGCGCGGTCGTCTGGGGAGCGCTGTTCCTCGCGCTCGGCTGGCAGCTGGCGGGCACAATCGACATCTCGTGGTCGAAGGCGGTTGCAGTCACCGGCCGCGACTGGCTCGTCTGGACGCTGGTCACACCGCTCGTATTCCGGCTCGCAAACCGCCAGCCGATCGAGAGGGAAAGCTGGCGGAAGACGCTTCCCATCCACCTCGTCTTCTGTCTGGTTTTCCTGGCGATCAGCGCGTTCTGGAATCAGACGCTCGGACCGACCGAGTTGCCGATTTCGATCGGTGACCAACCGGTCCCGCCGCCCTCACTGACGGATTGGGTGATTTTTGGGCCACAGCTTCCGTTCTACCTCGTGATCGTGAGCGGCGCTCACGCTCTGGCCTTTTACCGACGATCGCAGGAACGCGAGCGCCGCGCGCTCGAGCTCACGGCGAATCTCGCCGAGGCGCGGCTCCGGGCGCTCCGCATGCAAATTCAGCCGCACTTCCTTTTCAATTCCCTCAACGCACTGGCCGGCCTCATTCCGAAAGACCCCGCTGCCGCGGACGAGATGCTCGTCGAGCTGAGCGGCTTCCTGCGCCTCACGCTGCAGAGTCCCGACGAGCAGGAAGTGCCACTGGACCGCGAGCTCGAGTTCGCCCGGCGCTACCTCGCGATCGAGCAGGTGCGGTTCGGCGAGCGGCTGAATTTTGATATCACGACCGGTCCGGATACCGGGTCCCTGCTCGTGCCGACCCTCATCCTGCAGCCGCTCGTGGAAAACGCGGTCCGCCACGGCATCGAACCGCTCATCGACGGCGGCCGGATCGAAGTCCACGCCGCCCTCAACCCAACCGGCCTCCTGCTCACCGTGCACGACAACGGCCGCGGGCGGCACGTCGAGCCGCGCGAAG
>JBGTDR010000182.1:0-23090 GCA_041748215.1 Chthoniobacterales bacterium | reverse complement strand
CGATCCGGCACGCTCGATCTGAGCCTGCTCCGCAGCCCGGAGGTTTCGTGCGCGCGGGAGGACGCCGCCCTGCGCCGCGTGGAAAAACTCGAACCGTTTGCCGACATCGGGCGGCACTGCATTCGCATCGCGCTGGGGTGGCATTCCGCGGAGCTGCCGCGCGAAGAACAGGCGGCCGCGCTGGCCGAAACGCTCTTCACGCCGCTCGTCGACTACCGTGGCAAGGCGATTCAGGCGGGGTTCCTCGGTCTCGACGGCGGTGAATCGCTCCAGCCGTGCTGGGCGAAACCCGCACTTGATGGCAACGGCTGGATCCTGCGACTGCACGAGACGCTGGGTCGGCGCGGGATCGCCCGGCTTCGGTTGGCCGAAAATTTCGCCGCGTCCTTGACCAACCTGCTCGAGGCACCCGGCGAAGCCATCACCGAAATCTCCTTCACACCGTATCAGCTCGTGAGCGTGCGCATCACGCGCTGAAAAATCGCTGGATGGTCGTCAGACTTCGTCCCCGGTCGATTGGGGACGGGTCCAGACGGCGAAATTGCGGTAACGCATCGTGGTGTGGTACATCTGCCGTAACGCGAGGCGGCCAAAATCAAAAACCGGGCCACTACCGCCCCAAGGTTCGTCGATCACGTCGAAGACCGTCTGGCCGTCGATCGATCCGTGGATTCGCGCGCCGATTTTGACAAATCGCATTCGGTGCCATTCTCCCACGGCGAGACTGGGGATCACGGCGTAGGCAAGCGGGTGCTGCCACGTGTTTTTAACGAGCACCTGGGTCTCGACGTCGGTCCGCATTGCTTCGACGCGACGGAAATATTCCCAGTGATAATTCCGTACTCGATCCGTGATGATCGTGCTCATGCCGCCACCTTTCGGCAGTCCGTGATCGGCGATAAAATCCTCACGCTGTGGCCCGCTGGCGCAGGCTACGAGCAGGGACAAGCCGCGGGGCGACTCAGGGCGAAAGTCGTATTCCACCCAAAGGTCGCCCTCGTAACATTCCGGGCTCCACAAGTAGGTGCGTGTGTCCACGGCGAGTTCGTCGGGAGTTTGCACAAGCAGGCCTTCGTCGGTGATGCGAAGTTGCGGCAGCGGTTGGTATTGCGGGCCCTGGCGCAGCCAGCCATCGAGGTCACCGGGTGCGGTGAATCCACGCGCGAGTTTTTCCGTCCAACCCGCGTCGCGGGTCAGCTCGAACGGGGGGCGATCCCGGGGCATAAAACAATCCCGCACTTCGGCGGCCACGGCCGGTGTGGGTGCGGGGCCGCCGGTCTCGAATTCCCGCCGCGCATCGTCGGCATTCCAGACGGTTTCGCTGGTCATCTGCAGGTCGCTCAAGACCATGCACGGGTTGCCGAGGTGAAGGCGGGGACGGGGCGCGTCGAAGTGGGCGATGATGTCGTTGTGCGCGGCGAGCAGGCCGTTGACGTAGAGCCGGAGTTGACGGGCGGGACGGTCCCAGGTGAGAACGACGTGATACCAGCTCCCGGCGCGCAGGGGCAGGGAGTCGGCGTAAACCCACGGCAGCATCACAAAATCCATGGGCGGGAAAAGTCGGCCGTAACAGAATTTCGCCATGAGTTTCGGGTACCATCCCGCGTTCCAGAACAGACCAAAATACCCGTTCTCGACGTCGCGGGCGGGCGACGAATCCGAAATGAGCGGGTAAAAAAAGGCGTAGGGATCCTTGCTCTGAAGGTGCGCCATTTCGGGAAAAATCCCGAGGTCTTCCAACGGACAAAACCACAATGACAGCGTGCCTCGTGGGAAACCGGGAATCGGCGAGTCGAGCGTGGCCCGGGTATTCAGACTGGTGACGTTCAGACCGGTGCGTCCGCGAATGGTGAGGAATCTGTGCGGGCCGTCGAGGGTGAGGCCCGTGGCGTCAGTGAGGGGCAGGTGGATCATTGGATGGAGCACATGTCAGTCGACGAACGCGTGAAGGATCAGCAAATTCCCTATCGCGAATCGTGACACGTCTCCACGTGGTCATTTGGAATAATGATCACCCCAACCGAATGCCTCTGACTGATGCGGGAGGTAAGTTTCCCGGACAGGCCCGCTCAAATCGGTCACTCGGGATCCGGCAGAGTCCAGATCGGGGTGGTCGGGGCTTCTTTCGCGAGATCGTCTTCGAGGAGACGGGCTGCGGCGGGGGGGCCGCCGAGGTCAGGTACGGCAAGCCGTTCACCGTCTCGCAGTGCGGATTCGTGGGCGAGGATGCCCGGGAGATTGTAACGCGATGCGGCCCAGACGTGATTCGGCGGCAGGGCTCCGGTAACGCAGGCCCGGACAAAGTCATCGACGAGAAATTGGTGCGACCCGTGATGGCCGTTGCCGTGACCGTCAAATTCGGCCGGCAGACGCCACGCGGGATGCACGGGGGCGATGCCCGAGTAAAAATCGTGCTGGGCTCCGGCGGTGAGATTTTCCATTTCCTCTCGATCCTTTTCTGTAACCGGCGCGCAGCGCAGCAAATCGGTGAGTGGGTGGATGGTTTTTTCCCGCGTGACCCAGACTTCGCCGCCGGTCTGTTCCTCGAACGAACCTTCCGTGCCAAAAAGACTGAGACGCACGGAGCGCCCGCCGTGGTGGCCGACCCGCCGGAACTCGTTGAGTCGCGCCATACCGCCATCGCTGGTGCGGAGCAGCGCAGTTTCGTTGCTGAAAACGTTGTTCCAGTCGTTGGCACCGGGCCGGAAAATTCCGTCTTCGTGTTCATCGACCTGACCGAGGCAAGACACGTTCGTGAAAAATGCACCCGTGACGCTCAGGATCATGCTCGCGGTGTGGGTCGGATAAAGCATCGGCGGGAATCCAGCGGCCCGTTTCCAGTCCGGCCCGCCGCTGTACTGAAATGCTTCGTAGAACCCGTGCGACATGTCGTGCAGGTATTCACCTTCGCCGTAGACAAAACGCCCGAATTTGCCCTGTCGCCACATCTCACGACAAAAAATCGTGGACGGGTAATAATAGCTGGTTTCACCGAGCATGTAGGTCAGCCCGGTTTCCCGGACGACCGCTGTGAGTTCCATGATTTCTTCGACGGTCACGGCCATGGGCACGGCGCTGTAAACGTGTTTGCCGGCACGGAGCGCGGCGATCGCGAAGGGCGCGTGAGTGTGGCGCTGCGTAAAAATGGCGACCGCGTCGCAGTCACTGCGCAGCAATTCCTCGAGAGTGGCAAATGTCTCGGTGATGCCAAAATCCGCGGCCTCGGACTGAAGACGATCAGGCAGGCGTTCGGTCAGCGTGACCGCCGCCACCAGCGGATGAGCTTGAAACAACGGGATGAATGCGCGGGCAAACGAACCCGCGCCGAGGACGCCAATCTTGAAAGGTTTCATGGAAATGAGGTGGACGGGGATCGTAGCAGGTTCGGCAATTTCGTCTTCCGGATTCTCCACGTGAGTCTGCGGGATCTTCCCGTGATGCGGCAACGCGGGGAAATTTGATCCGCAAGGCGCTTGCGAGAGCTGGTCAATGCGCATCTGTATCGAACTGCGAGCCGGTTGACCTTCTGCGCCAGTCGGTGGAGAAACTATTCAGTCAGTCGTGCTGTGACCCCAAAAAATCCGCCGATGCCTGATTCTCAAACTACCCCAAGACCTCTCGAGATCGGGCTCCGTGCGAATTTTCACTGCCCTGGCTGACCCCCCAAAAAATCCCCCAATTCCGTCAATTCCATGTCTGCACCGTTCCCCATTCGGCCTGTTGGCACCGCCTCGCACACCCGGTCAATTTTTTCCAATTTGGTGCTCCCGGCTACGGGATTTTTATTGGTCAGTACCTCAGCTTTTGCCCAGGTCACGACGACTGGATATCTGAATCAAGTACGCTCCGAAGCACCGGGAACTCTGCTCAGCCGCCCGAATGCCCGTGGTTCTAATCCGGGCAACGGATCCGAACCCATTGGCCGGACCACATCGCTGAATTATCTCAATGGCTGGTTGATCGTAGGTCCGGAGAGCCCGGAATCCCGGCCCGGATCCGACCTGCACACTCGCGTTTACGATATCTCGAATCCCACCAATCCAATCCGCCGATTTCCGTCGGACTTCAACCTGTCCTATCCAAACAACAGGTGGTTCTCGGGTTCGATCGGTTGGGGATCGCACGGCACGGCCCAGTCGGAGAATCTGATGCTGCCCAATCCCGTCCTGGTGCCCACGTTCGGCGGGCCAGTGCAGATTGGTGGAACCGGATTCACCTCGGGCGTCCCGACTCGTCCGCGCTCTGGTGTTGGCAATTTGCGAGCCGGCCATTCGGGGCCGTGGGACGCGTCGTGGGAGTGGTATTCGACGCCAGGTAACGTTTTTAGTCTGAGCAAAGTCTCGAAAAATCAGTCCGGCTCCAACGTGACGACGCAAATTGCGTCGATCCCGCACGTGGCCGACCACGGAGGCGGCGAGTGGCACCCGATCATTTTTGGTGACCTCCTGATTTACGTGCGCGGGCCGGTTCAAACCAGCAAAGGCGTGGTGGTTTACCGCGTGCGGTATGACAGCGCAACGAGCGCGACGCCGCAATTTGTGGCGGCTCTGCCAGGAGGAATCCAGACCTATTGGCCAAACCTCTTCAGCGACGGGACCGGCCTTTACGTGGTCGCGTCTTACACCAACCGGCTGATGGCCGTTGATCTGACCGCTGCCGCCACACCGGGCGGCAGTGATTCCATTACGGTCAAAGCCGCCCGGACCATCAACCAGATCACGAATTCGTCCTATCCGGCCTATCAGGATCATTTCGCATTTATTGGGCGTCACAAAATCGACATGACCCAATTTCTGGAGGACGGGAATCAGCTGACG
The DNA here is from genome assembly GCA_041748215.1 of Chthoniobacterales bacterium. Taxonomy (GTDB): domain Bacteria; phylum Verrucomicrobiota; class Verrucomicrobiia; order Chthoniobacterales; family JAATET01; genus JBGTDR01. Next base: position 18,273 of record JBGTDR010000182.1, on the reverse strand, counting down.
AACCCGTCGACTGCCACTCCCGTGAGGTTGTCCCTCAACGAAGAAGCCAATGGAGTCGAGACTTCGCAAATGTCCCTGCCATTGGGCAACTTGTGGATCACCGGTGGCTATCCGAGGAATTACGGTCAATCCAGCTATCGCGCGCAGGGAATGGCGATCTGGGTGCACCAGCAGGCACGCGACACCACGCGGCCGAAGGTGACATTTCACATCCCCCAGGCGAACCGGACCAATTATTCGCGCTTTGCCCCGCTGAGTTTCCTGATTCACGAACACCCGCGCCGGGGAGGCCTGCGCAACAGCACCAGCACGGAATTGCGGGATTTCGCGGTGCGCCCGGTGAATGGCAGCACTCTCGGGACTCCGGTCGCTGGGTTCCTGCTCCACGACTTTGCCGGCATGGTGACTTTTACACCGAGTAATCCGCTGGCGGCAAACACGACGTATCAAGTGGATTTTTTCGCCGATGATAACGACACGCCGTGGAATCCGTCGGCAAGCACCACGGCACAACTTGCGGCCCTTGCTGACGACACCGGTTTTCAGGACACGGTCGGCAATTTGATCGAACCTCATTCCTTCCTTTTTTCCACGGGTAGCAGCATCGTGTCCGATTCTCCGCTTGCCTTCAGCGGTGTCACGTCGACGCTTTACCAGCCTGCTCCGGGTGCGGCGGTGACCGTGACCGCCAGCGCCACCGGCGGCACGGGCACGCGGGAGTTTCGTTTCAGTTTCAACGATGGTGCGACCTGGACGGCATGGTCGACGACAAATTCCGCCAGTTCGACGTTCGCCACCGAGGGGCGTCCAATCGTGCTGGTCCAGGTTCGGGACAGCAGCGGCGAAGTGCTCAACGAGTCGATCACGCTCCTGGTGGCGACCCCACCCGCCACGGCGCTACGCCCGACCCAGAGCAATACGCTGGCCGCTGGAAACGACCCGGCCGGCCGCCGGGTTTGGGTGGTCAACCCGGACGCCGATACGGTGTCGGTGTTGAACGCGGAGACGGGCGCAAAAGTGGCGGAATACGTGGTCGGGAAAAATCCGCGGTCCGTGGCGCGGGACGCCAGCGGCCGATACTGGGTGACCTGCCATGGTGCGGACGAAATCGTTGTGCTGAATAACGATGGAACGGTCCATTCACGAATCAACACGCCATTTGGATCCGCGCCCTTTGGAGTGGCGGCCTCCCCGGATGGATCGGTGATGTACGTATCGCTTTACGGCACGGGATTGATTCACCGCTACGTCGCTACGAACGCCGCGGCCTACGGCGGTGCCACTCCGTCAGCCACGCCGGTGGCCAGCACGGACCCGCTGCCCACGGCGCGTGCCATCGCGATTTCCCCGGACGGATCCCGGGTTTTTGTGACCCGTTTTTTATCGCCGGAGCTCACGGGCGAAGTGGCGGAGTTTAATGGCGGGACGCTCGCGCGAACCCGCACGATTGCTCTCGCTTACGCGAGCACGTCCGACGGCGGGGATCGTGCCGCGGGTGTTCCGAACTACCTTGCAGGCATCGCGATATCGCCGGACGGCAAGCGGGCGGCCGTGGTGTCGAAGCAGGACAACGTGATGCGCGGGCCGCTCTTCGGTGTCTCCGACCTGACATTCGAGACAACCGTCCGATCGGTGATCTCGTTCCTGAATTTGGAAACCCACGCGGAGATTCGGAATTCCCGCCGTGATCTCGATAATAGCGACAGCCCGTCCGCCGTGACCTACAGCCCATTCGGTGACATGCTGCTTGTCGCGGTACAGGGAAACAACACCGTCGTGGGCATTGATGTCTTGAATCTCGCCGAAGTCACGGGCACTTCGGCACCGGCAACGACGGTGACCACACCAATTGGCCAATCGTTTTCCGTCGCAACCGGCCAGGCTCCCCAGGGTGTGCTGCTCGACACGGTGAGCAACCGCCTTTTCGTCCAGAATTTCATGGGCCGTTCCGTGAGCATCCGCAACGCTGCCGACTTCGTGGTGCGGAATACCCCCGCGTTCGGAGATGTCGCGAATACGGGTACTGTGGCGAACGAGCCGCTCCCGGCAAACGTTCTGCTGGGCAAACGCATCTTTTACGATGCGTCCGATCCTCGGATGAGTGCCGACAGTTACATCAGCTGCGCCTCATGCCACGTCGACGGTGGACACGACGGCCGCGTCTGGGATTTCACTGGACGTGGTGAGGGGCTCCGGCGCACGACCGATCTGCGGGGCCGGGCGGGTCTCGGAGATGGCCACGTTCACTGGTCTGCCAATTTCGATGAGATCCAGGATTTCGAGCACCATATCCGCACCGCGTTCAGCGGAAGCGGGTTTCTTGATCTCACTTCCGAACAATTTGCCGATCAACACCCGTCACCAGCGACCACCAAAGCTGGTCTGAGTCCGGATCTCGATGCGCTGGCAGCCTACGTCACGTCCCTCGACGCGACTTCGATTCCGCGCAGTCCAGCTCGTGCGGTGAATGGTGCCCTTACCGAAGCCGCGGTGCGGGGTCGCGAAGTTTTTCAGAGCCAGTCGTGCGTGGTCTGCCACCAGACGTCGCGCTACACCGACAGCATGGCGGTATCCCTGGAGTCGCCGTCTTTGCGCAATATCGGCACGCTTTCGCCATTGTCCGGTTCCCGGCTTGCCAATCCGCTGGCCGGCATCGACACACCGACCCTCGTTGGATTGCACAGTAACCGGTTGTTCCTGCACGGCGGACAAGCTTCGAGTCTGGAGGAAGTGTTTTCCTACGCGGGAGGACGGCTCACGCTTGCGAAGGACGGCGAGTTGATCAACCCGGCGGCCGTCACGATTGTGACCAAGGAATCTGACGACGGTGGCGGCGGCATCGACCGGGGTTTGGTAGGCGGCAGCATGCTGGCCTTCGTCGCGGGATCACCCAGTCCGGGCGTGCGGTTCACCGGAGTCGACGGTGGCTCCGGCGGCCCGGCGCGCATCGCGTTGCGTTACGTCGCGCTCTACGGAAATAAACCTTCGACTCTCACGATCAACGGTGTGCCGCAAGGTGTGACTCTGCTCATGCAATCGCCGTCGACCGGTTTTCACGTGAGTGGATGGAGCTGGCTGGTTGTCGAGACCATTCTGAATCCCGGACCCATCAATACAGTTGAATTCGTGACGGCTGGCGGTGACGTTCGCCTCAATGCTCTGCTGGTGGCCAACGCCGAGGAATTGACCAGGACCGCCGCTCATCGGCGCGTCACCGCTCTGCCGGAAGGACAGCGGAATGATCTGGTGGCTTACCTGCGACAGCTTGATGGGCGGAACGCGGCGGGACTTCTCGAGGTGGGCGGTGTGATTTATCGCGAAACCTTTGCCAACGCGGCCGGATCAATTGTTCGCATCAATATTCCAACCATCGGCTGGCAGCAGCTTACGTCGGCTTCGCCGACCGCAAACGTCACCAATACATCGAGCGTCTCGAACAATGGTGGCGTGACAAGCAACCCCGGTCGCCCGGCCGACCTCACCAACGTCAATGCCGGGCCGTTCGAGACGTCGCCGAATGGATTCGCCTACACCCAAAATGCGATCCAATCGTTGATGTACACCACCGAATTTTCATCAGACCGTTCCGCGGTTTCGGAGATGTCGTGGTATTCCCAAATCAGCGCCATCATCGGCTCGAACTCCCAATCCGCGGCTGTCCGCATCAACGGGCAGTGGTACGTGACCGCTCCGTCGAACAATCTGAGCCGCACGGGATCGGCGGGAAATTTTTCGACCACGGCTGAAATTTTCCAGGTCAATCTTGCGACGGCGGAGTGGCGCACGCTTACCGCGACGGAAGGTGCTCCGTTTGCGGTTGGCACCACGGCAGTCACGTTGCCTGCGGGCACCATTGGAGCGGTCGGGGTTTATTTTGCGATTGGCGGCAATGCCACCACGCGCTTCGATTCCTTCACGGTCACAGGCGTGCCGTCCGGCCCGATGCCGACTCCGCTGCAAGCGTGGAAGATCGCGGAATTCGATCCGGTCAAGGTGAGCAACCCGGCTTTGGAGACCTCGCTCTGGGGACGCCAGGCCGATCCGGATCAGGACGGAATGATCAATTTGCTGGAGTTTGCGTTGAATGCTGACCCGCGGACATCCGACGCACAGCTTCGTCAGCCGACATCCGTCCCGGATCCTGCCGGCCGACTCAGTCTCAGCTTCCTGCGTGCGCGCTCGGATCTGAATTACATCATCGAGGCATCAACGGGCCTGGAGGACTGGCAGACGATCGCCACGAATCCTGGAGTGTTCAGCGAGACGGTACCTGTCGTTGTGACCGACAGCGTCGTTCCTTCGCCGCAAACGCCGTTGCGGTTCCTGCGACTGCGAGTGGAAGAGCCTGCTCAGCAGTGAGGCGGGAACATTCCGTCGCCGTCGGGATCGGCGGCGGATGTCACGCCTCGGCTGCAGCAATCGTGAGGCGAATTGTACAGGCGCCGGCGGGTAGTGTGAGGTGTAGTGTTTCCGCTTCGGCATCCGTGGCGGGGCCGTCGTCAATGCGGGCGGCGACCAGTCCAGGTTGCCGCAGGGTCAGACGTGCTCCCGCGGAGGTCAGCTTGAAACGGTCGCCGACCCAGATACCGCTGACCTCGGAGTCGCTGGCGAACAGAAAGCCGCTCGCGTGGAAGCCGCGGGCATCCGCCACAAAAAGGAAACTGAGCGCACCTCGCGCGATGCGATAGAGCGCGACCCGGGCTTCAAGGCGAATCCCGGCTTCGGGCTCCGCGGATGTTCTGCCTTCGCATTCGATCACAGTGTCATGCACGTCTTCGTCGAACTGCACGCGCGCTCCCGTCCAGTCCGGTCCGGCCAGCCGTGACGTTCGAGGCGCGGGATGGGAAGAATCCGCAGGCTGAAGCAACGTGAGGATTTGGCGGCGGCCGATTGCCCCAGGAACGTAATGTACGGCGAGAGCGCGGCCGACAAATGTGCCGCTCCAATCGGCGAACAGGCCGTCGTGCCACGAACAACGATCGGGTGGGGTGGCGAGGTAAACCGTAATCGTCACCGGAGCCGGACCGATGGACCAGCGGAGGGATTCGTCGGGCGTGATCGTCTCGACGGCAGCGGAATTGGGATGCCACACAAGTTGCGGTGAGCCGGTGCCGGAAGTGCACGCGACGTTGTCAATGCTCACAAAATATCCGCCCACGCCATTGCGTGGATGGATCATCAAAAACGTGCGCCGGTGGTTGCCATTCGGCAATGCCGTACCGGAATCACCGGTGGCCCAATCAACGCAACCGTTGACGCCGCCCAACACACCCAAGCCAAACTTGTGAGTGTGGTCATTGGCAATCGCGGGATTTCGATCGTCACCGACCTCGTAATCGATCAGGGCGACATTCCCCGAAAACGCGCGGGAGTTCACGTAATCCCACGAGAACCCGTGGGACGCGGCCGCCCAACCTTCGTAACCGGCACCGCGGAGCAGTAGTTGACCGTAGGCCGCGAGACCGAGGGCGTTGACCTCTTTGTGATTGTGGCCACGTGCGCTACGCGAATTCCACAAAACGCCGGCGAGCGCGGCGGGGTCATCGGACGCTGCCCGAAAAAACGCGCCTCCGTCGGGAAAAATGCGACTTGGCGCGGGTGTGAATGGTGGTGGCTGCTGATGAGTCAGCACGTACGCGCACAGTCTCCCGGACGCTTGGGAATCGCCGCGCATTTTTGCGGCAAACACGGCCGCAGACTCTGAAAATCGTGCCGCCCGCTCGGAACCCGGATAACCGTCGGATTCCATCACGGCGAGCTCTCCCAGAGCAGTGTCGCCAAAGATCCAATTTTCTCCGGACGGAGTGCGCGCGTATCCCGTCAGCCATTCCTGAAATGCGCGGAGGCGAGGGTCGCCGTACCAAGCGGACGCGGGAAGTTCCCCGGCGAACACCAGCACGTCGCCGAAATAATGTTTATGTTCCCGATCGGCGCTCAGCCAGCGCGCGATAGCGTAGCCCGGGCCTTCCACAAAAACCCCGTCTGGCGTGATGCTCTCGTGAATCTCTGCGAGGTATGCGGTGCGGGCGGAATCCAGCGTGGCGCGGTCTCCGCGGTAAAGCGCCCAAATGCCCCGCGCTGCGAGGCCACTCGATTTCCAGCGGCTCGCGTCGGCCCGAAAATAGCTGCCGGGGCCCGCTTCGAGCCACGCCTCGATTGTGTCCCGGTGGCTGGAATCGAGGTCGTCATGAATGATGTCTAGGGCCAGCACGGCCTGGAAAAATGCCCCGGCGACGGGCGTGATCCGTTCCCAATCCCCGGGATCGCCCCGGCGCAGCTCGATGGAAAGGTTGCCGGTCACCGCGGGATCCCAATACCTCAGGTGTTCGATGATGCGATCCCGGTGCGCGCTCCGGTGATTGGGATCGACGAGGTAGGCGAGGGTCGTCGTGCTCAAGATGCGGGACAAGCGGACCCCCCGGATTCGGACGGATGCCGTCGGGTCAAACGTCAGCGCCGTGTCCGCCAGCGCCTGCGCACGCATTTCCCGCCACGGTGACTCGTGAGCACGCCGTTCGAGCGCCGAATAATCTTCGCGGCGAACGATCAAAAAGGGATGGGAACGATCCGAACTCATGGGAAAATCCTACCAACAACTGCGAAACGATTTCGAGAATTAGGCAGAATGATTCACCACCGGAGAAGGTCCGCCGGTGGCTATTGGCAGGAACGATCTGACCGGCCGTCGCGGGGAAATCAACGCCGGCGGATCAGGTGCCTCAGCGCGATCGCCGTAAGCCCGATGCCGATGAGCATGCCGGCGGTCGGTTCGGGCACGGCGGTGGCGATCACGGATTCGGCGAACGCGTTGCCGAGTGCGATCTGACCAGCAGCGGTGAAGTGGATGTTGTCGGATCCGACAGCAAATGCGGCGGGATCGGTATTGATCAGGAACGTGTTGGCAATCGCGTTGTCGACGGCGGACTGCCCGGCGCGCACGAGGTTGAATGCCGCCAGGTTTGCCGGGGTCGTGTACGCCGTCTGGTTGTCGGAAAGTCTCGAAAACGTGAACGGCAGATCCGCGCCGTACGTGAGCCGCAGATCGACGATGAAGTCCGTGAGATTTGCGCCGTAATTGGTTGCGGAGGCATTTGCGCCCTGACTAACGACGTCGGATTCGCCCTGGACCCAGACCATGCCCGAAAGCTGAATGGTGAAGTCGGCGAGCGCCGGATCTCCGTTTAGCGCGGCGAGACCATTCGCCACGACAGCCTGGAAAATCTGGTAATCGGAGCCGTCCCCGGTGGTGGTCGCCGTGCCGCCGGCTTTCCAATCTTCGAATAGCGAGGTGCCGCCGCGGGCGTATTTGATGATGGCTATGCGGTCACCGGGCAGGTTGGTGGCGGTCCAATCGGCAAGAGTGCGTCCAAAAGTGATCTCGGGACCGAAGGCGCCGTTGGCCGGGGCAGGCGAGCCCGCCGAACCGGGCCGGAGAGTCGAATAAACTCCGGTATTGTAGCCCGGGCTCCGGTAATAAAACGGGATGTCATTCTGGGGAGCCTGGAGATTGACCGGATTCGTCGGCAGTCCCGCATTGAGCCCGCGGCCATCCGCGTTCGATTGTCCGCCGATCAGGTAAACGTGCAACGTCGCGGCAGGCAGGGTGGGCGCGAGCAGCAGCACCAAAAGAAAAAGACATCTCATCAATAAAAACTCCTCTGCCAGTATACCCGACCGCGCCCGAATTTCACGGTTGGATCCGGGCAGCGGCCCGCCTCAATCCGAAAAACGCGATGCCACCCACGGCCAGGAGCATCCAGACGGATGGCTCCGGCACACTGATCAGCAAGCCCGACGCGTCCAGGCTGGCGTCTGAAAACCGAACCTCGTCGATGATCCCAACGTAGCGGTTGGTGTTCGCGTTGTAGGACGAGATTTCGAAATTGGCGGTCGAATCCGTGAGGGTCGTGAAGTTGTGGCTCAGGGCAATCGTCTGAAGTGCCCCGCCGTTGGTCAGATCCTGGATAAAAAATTTCAATCCCGTCGCCTGATCCGCGAGGTCAAAACTTGCCGCGACGTAATAATCCGTGCCGGCCAGAATGTCGAAACCCGAGAAAAACAACGTCGGTGTTGCGCCCGTTTCGCTGAGCGCAAAAAACAGGTCGTTGGCCGATCCCACATTGGCACCCACGTCATTGGAACCCGCGAGGCCGAAAGCAAACGCACGCTGTCCGCCCGCGGCATTCCATTGCGACACGAAATATTGCGTGCCCGCCGCCGTGACCGGACGGTTGATGAAAGCCTCGACGGTGAAGTTCGTGTAAGAGAACGGATCGGCGACAGAAAAATTGCCGGTTCCGGATCCCTCGGAAGCGCTGTCGTTGGAGGCACCCGTGGCGGGAATGGGGTCGCTAAACGCGCTGGCGTTGCCCGTCGCGGGACGGGTGATCTGGACCGGTGCCACTCCCACCGTCGAAAGGGTGTGGCCGTTCCCGGACGAATCTTCGAGATAAGTCGTCGCGGGATCGCCCTCAAATCGCCACCACCCCAGCGTGGCGGCTTGCGTAACGGAGCCTGCGGCCAGCAGGAGGAGGGTGGCAACAGCGGACGGGCGGCGGAACGTGAATTTGGTTTCGGGGAGGTTCATCGCCCGAGTTTCCGAAACGACAATGGGGATTGCAAAGTGGGCGGAAGTTTATAGATAAACTCAAAGTCGCATGACCCTGCAGGATGTGGCGAGAGAAGCGGGTTGCAGTCCGATGGCGGTTTCGCTGGCTTTGCGGGACAGTCCGCGGGTCGCCGCGGACCGGCGGGAGGAAATCAAGGCGGTGGCGGCTCGGCTTGGCTACCGGCCGAATCCCCTCGTGTCGGCGTGGGTTGCCACGCGGCGTCGACGCAACCGCAGCGGAGCTGGCACGATCGCCCTGCTCAGTAAATTCGACGAACCGATGAGCCAGTGGCGCGAGCGGCGCGAATTTTATTCGGACTTTTACGATGCATTACGGGAACGGACGGAGGTTTTGGGTTTTCGCCTCGAGGAGATTCCGACGCACGGCCCGGGGCGACCGGACGGAGCGCGGCTCACGCAGATTTTGCGGGCGCGGGGAATTCAGGGTGTTTTGCTCATGCCAGGGGGAGGGACGGACCGGGAATTTCCCGCCGTGGACTGGCAGCATTTTGCGGTGGTGGTGGCGGGATTCCACGGACGCGAGATGCCGATGCACCGCACAGCGGCAAATTTCCATGCGGCAGTGGGCGAGGTGTTGGTGAGACTCGAGGCGCGGGGTTACCGCCGCATCGGCATGTATTTGCCGCGCAGCCTGGATTTCGACCAGAGTTACCTGCTCAGCGGGCGCTTTCTTTCCTGGCAGCAGACCCAGCCTGAGTCGAATCGGGTGCCGATGCTCGTGGGGAAGGTGGCGGTCACGATTCAGGAATTCCAGCGCTGGGTGCGGCGGGAACGGCCCGATTGCGTTTTGAGCTACCACCACCATCCCGGGGAGTGGCTGCAGGCAATGGGATTGCGCGTCCCCGACGATATCGGCTACGTCGTTGTCCCACGATGGCACCCGACGACGGCGGCCGGGATCGAAACGAACCGTCGCGCATTGGCTCACACAACGGTCAATCTGCTCGTGCGCGAGTTGTTTCTGAACCACCGCGGACTGCCGTCCGCTCCGGAGGTGGTTTTTATTGGCGGCTGCTGGTGTGAGGGCGACTCCATCCGCCCGCCCGAACCGGGACTCGGAACGGTGACCGAAGCCGGTTCGGTCGGATCGAACGTCCCGACGGGCCCGCTGCGAACCAAAAAAAAGACCCCGGCGGAATCGGGTGATCCGCGCCGGGGTCTCGAGTGAGGTCAGTTCGGCCTATTCGATGAACTCGAAGGCACCGCGATCAATGGTGCTGCCACGTGGACGGCTGGTGCCGATGATGTCCATGCGGGGTGCACCCGGGGCCGAGAGCAGGCCGGTATTTCTTGCCGGGCTGATGGATTGCAGGGCGAAGTTTCCTCCCGCTGCACTCACCCAATTGGGAGTTGCCCACGTATTTCCCGTGCCAGCTGGAGCGGATCCGCTGCCACCCGCGCGGTAATACAGGTTGTATTCTTTGATCACTCCCGACGCCGACGATCCGTCGTAGGGTTTGTTCGTCGGTGCGTAGATGATGTTGTTGACGATTCGCACGTCGCTGGATTGGTTCGAATAAATCTGACCGTAGTCCAGCTCGGGCGACTGGGAGTTCAGGTAGGCGGTGTTGTTCACGAACAGCACCCGATCGGCAAGGTAGGCGTGCATGCCGGATCCCCCGTTCAGGTAAGAGAGGTTATTTTGGACGAGGGTGCGTCCGTCATAAACCTGGTAGCGGATGGTCGAGGACGCCTGGGAATTGTCGAAGTCATCGAGAATCAGACCATTTCCATCGGAGATCTCGTTGGGAATAGGATTGCCGTTGTCATCCACCCGGTTCCGCATCCACGGAATGAAACACCGATTGCTGTAGGTTTTGTTGGCGATGACAAAATTGCGATAGCCGTCCCCAGCGTGCAGATCCCACGCGTGGAAGATGCTCATGCCGCTGGAGGCATAACGCGTCCACCACGAATTGGAATGCACCACGTTGCCAGCAAAGGTGATGTAATCGGACTCGAGGGCCGAGAGGCCTGCGCCGCAATTTTCGTAAACCGTGTTGCCAATGAGGCGAATGTGGTGAGCGCGATTGTTGGTGGGAGCTGGCACGCTGTTGCTGCCCGTGTTAAACCGCGAGTCGATGCCGATGCCGTTCGCATTGTAGAAGCCGTTGACCGTGTTTCGGTTGGCGAAGGCTTCGTCGTAATCGATCTGCGCGACGTTGCCACGGACGGTCAGCCCACGGATTTCGATGTATTCCGCGTTATGCAACACCGCAACGTTCTGGAACGTGGCCGTGCGAGCCTGCAGCACCGGATTTTCGCCGGGGTAATTGCGAATCGCGATCCAGCGAGACGGGCTGCCAGGTTTGTTAATCGTGACGGTGGGATCGGAGCTCCATTCTCCGGTGTAGGTTCCCGTTCGCACGACGATCACGTCGCCGGGCACCGCTCGATTGATGGCTTCTTTCAGTGTCCGAAGGGGCGCGCCGAATGTGCCCTCCCAGCCGTTGTTGCCAGTCGTGCTGACGTAATATTTCGGCGACGTGTAGGAAACGTTGTCGACGCGGATGACGTTGTTCGCGGCTTTGGGCCAGCCGGAGACAACTCCATTTCCGCCGGCAATTTCGAACGTGAGTTCGAAACGTGCGGAGGTGGGATTAAACGCGGTCGCTCCATCGATCGTGAAATCGCTCACGTCGATGGAATGCCGGTAATAGGCATTGGCAATCGGCGGCACGAACGTGGCGGCGCTGCGGCCGGTGAGCGTTCCGGTGCTCGTGTAGGATCGAATGATGACCTTGATCGGCAGCGGCTGGCTGGCGAGCAGGTCGAAGCTGACCGTCAACAGCGACTGGTTGGTGAACGTGTTGGTGACGTCGATCTGGTTGGTGGAAACCCCTGCGGACCAGGTGGTTCCGGCCGCCGCCGAGAAGTTGGCATTCAGGAACATCGCGTTCGTGGCGGTGCCATTGTAGCTGTCGATGGTGCCATTCGCACTGACGCCATGGGTGCGGGAGCCACTATTGCTGGGCCAGAGGTAAGAATACGGGAACCAGGTGGCGGCACCGTTGAAGGTATTGTCGGTGATGACAGCGGCGCTCAAGGGAGCCGCGAGGGAGGTGGCGGCGAGGGCCGCGGTGAGCACGAGACGGCGGCAAACGCGCCGACCCGCGAGTACGGGGGTGTTCATTTTTGGGGTAGTTTGGGGGTTTCCTGACATCCCCCAGCCGGAATGACTGGGGAAAGGCTGAAAATCGGGGAGGACCTTGGGGGGGGTGTCGATCGGAGGAGCGGGGGATCTCCGACAAACTGATTGCAGCGCTACACGGCTTGAGCGGCGCTACGCAAGTCAAATTTTTTCATACGTAGGAAAATCTTTTTGCGATTCAAGGTCGTTCCCGTGTGATCAGGATTACCTTGATAGTCTGCGAGTTACGCAGGTTCAGCATCCGTAGCTACGGTTGACGGAAGCAAAAAAACGGTCCTGTGGCGGGTGGTTTCCGCCAATCTTGCGACGCCCGAAATTCCCCGGGATCCCGCATTTGTGCGGGGTGGCGGCGATTTACGCGGTCGCTGCGCGCATGCTTTCCACGCACTGACGCAAGGCGGGCAGCGGGTCGTGAGCGTCACCTTCGTATTCGATGACGGCGACTCCGTCGAATCCCCCGGCATCGAGGGCGGAAACAAAACCCGCGAGATCGAGATTGCCAGTGCCGACGATGACGTCCTTCCACTGGCCGTTCGGACCGAACGTGAAATCCTTGAAGTGGACGCCGGTGATTTGCCCGGCAAATTCCTGAGCCCACTTTACGGGATCTCCTTGATTTGGGCCGATCTGCATGGCCCACGCGGTGTCGATGCACAGTCCGATGCCGGGTGTGCCGAGTGCCAGCAGGTGGCGGAGCACGTCGGGCGATCCGCCGAACATGTAACCACCGTGGCAATGAATGCCGACGCGAATGCCGAATTCCTGCGTCCACTTGACCACTTGAGGGATCGCGGCGAGATAACTTTCGACGTGGAAATGCGCCGAGATGTGTCGGGCCCCCGCGGCTGCGGCGCACTCGAACCAATCACGCTCGGAGGCAGCACCCGTGAACGTTTGCACGCCGATGGACGGGATGCTGATGCCCTCGTCGGAATAAATCGCGGCCACTTCGCGCCAGGCCGGGAGGTTGTTAAAATCCGCGTGGACGGCACACATCTCGATCTTGTCGAGACCAAGCGAGCGCACCATGCCCGCGATCTGGCGGTTGTCGAATTCGCGGAAACAATAACTTTGAACGCCGAAGTCGCGGCTCGGTGTGGTCATGGATTGGAAAGGATCGGTGAATCAGCGCAGATCAAGCCGAACCTCATGGCCGGTGACGCTCGATTCGGCGATGGCGTCGAGAATGGCCTGGACGGCGAGCGCCTCGTCGATGGTCACCCCAATGGGTTCGAGGCCGAGAATGTGATTGATGAAATTAGTGAACCGGTCGCAGTGCGAAAACTGAATATCGACGTTGGGTTTTTGGAGGATTTCGTATTCGCGACCGCCGGACCCGCTGCGGTAAATCTCGCCTTTGCTGACCGAGGCGCCGGCTTCCGATCCGAAAATTTCGACGTCCACACGGTCGTGATCGTGCGCGTGGCATGCCCAGGAGACGCCGAGTGACACGGTCGCACCATTCGAAAATTTGATGAGCGCGGAGGCAAAATCATCCACGTCGAAGAGGACGTTGGAGCGGTCGGAGAGTCCCCAGCCCCCTTCGCCGGCTCCGCGATGACCAAATTGCGTGTAGGTCGAACCGAAGACTGAGACCGGTTCGAAGTTGCCGATCGTGTGAAGACACAGGTCGAGCACGTGAACGCCAATATCATAGAGGCAGCCGCCGCCGGCCAGCTCACGATTGCCGAACCACGTGCCGAGCTTGGGAATTCCCGATCGCCGGAACCAGTAGGCCCGCGCGTGGTAGATGTCGCCAAACGTCCCGGTTTCGCGCAGCGCACGGATTTTCTGGTGGGCTTCGGTGTAACGCAGATTCATGCCGAGAGTGAAGACCAGTCCGGTACGGCGCGCGGTCTCCCCAACCTCGCGGGCTTCCGCGAGATTCATGGCAAACGGCTTGTCGAGAATGACGTGTTTGCCCGCCTCCAATGCCTCGAGGGCGAGCGGTGCGTGAAATTTATTTGGAACGGCAATGTATACCGCGTCGATGTCGGGATCCGCGAGGAGCTCGGTTGCGGTGGCAAACGAACGCGGGATTCCTTTTTCCGTGCAAAATGCAGCCAGCCGCTCCGCATTCAAATCGTGCGCGGCGGCAAGCTCCGCCTGAGGGTGGGAGAGAATGCTGTCGGCAGCGAAATACGCGATCTGGCCGGCACCAATGAAACCGAAACGAACGGGTGTGGATGAGCTCATGAAAAGGCGGTGCGTGATGCTGGGTGGTCCCTGTCGGCCAGACAATCGGAAAATCAGTCCAACTTTTTGAATGGTGTTTGGTCGAGGAGACTCCGGTATTATTCGATGAATCCAAGGCACCGCGGTCGATGCCGGAGTCCATGGGGCCAACGCGATTGCGAATCTTCGTCGGCACGGGAAATCACGACTGCCGACGCCCGCTGGTCATTGGATGCAGATGATGGGGACGGAAGTCGTCAATTTCAGGTGTGGTGCTGACCTTTCATTGAGGATCACCGCAAGAAAAGCGCCGCTTCCGTATCGATTGAACAGCGACGACCTCCCATCCACTTCCCAGGGCACTGGGGTCGCAAATCATACCTCACTGCCTGAGGTATCCTATCGATGGCGCTTCGTTCCTTGGAGCTGGAACAATCACCGGCGGATTCGGATCTCACGATTTTGTCGCCGATGTTGTTGGCCGGCTGGATCGGGAACTTGCCGACTCGTGACGCGCATCGCGATTGTCGAAGTGGTCACCCAAAATTTCGAAAAAATCGAAGGCTTTGTGCGCAGGAAACCGGCCCAGGGAAACACGGGCGCCGGGGACGAAATCGCCGCCACCCTGGAGTGTTATTTCCAAGGTGATGGCGCGAGGTTTTCGTCTCTTAATCGTCGCCTTAGCGGTAGCCCGGCAGGAATGCCTTTTCGGCGGCGAACATCTCGAGCGTCATGGCCTTGATCTCGGCGGGTGTGCAGATCGTGGCGGTGAGTGGGTCGAGCATGAGGGCGTGAATGGCGGCTTCGACGCTGCGTTCGATCGCGGCTTCGGCGCCGAGGTCGAACATGCTCATGTTCGACGCGCAGAGTCCGGCCATTTGAGCGGGCAGTCGGCCAAATCGGGTCGGCTGGACGCCGTTGCCATCGACGAGGCAGGCCACCTCGACGCAGCCGTCCGCCGGCAGATTTGTGATGAGCTGACCGGCACCGCGATGGTTGTTCATGACGTTGCCGTGCATGCGGAACGGCGTGTTTTTTTCGCGAGCTTCGATGATCCACGAGGCGTATTCCCACGACCGCGCCCAGTCGATGGGTTCGTCGCCCTTCAACATGGCGGATCGGGTGGCGTCCGCGCGCTGGCGCCAATTCGGCCAGTTGGTGGCGTAAAATCGCGTGCCGCCGTGATAACCCTGACGCAGGAGTGCGCGGCCGGCGTCGCTCTTGCGGTAGTACGGCAGATATTCGGAAAGATGACCGGAACTTTCCGTGATGAACGCTCCGAAATGCAGACACATGTCTTTCCGGACGAGATCGAGTTCCTTGTAGTCGCGGGCGGCATCGTCGCCCTTCATGTCGGCACTGTCGTGGCTGGTAATGCCCGCCGCCCGCTCGCGTTCGGCTGTGGCGAGGTCGGCCCGGAACTTTTTCATGAGGCGGTCCGCGTAGAGGTCGGTGCCGCGGTGCTCGAGTTTCGTGAACCACGCGAGGTGGTTGATGCCGGCGCAGGTCCAATCCATCTCGGGATACGGGATGCCGGCGTAGTCGGCGAGGAGCTGGCTGGTGCCCTGCACGCTGTGGCAAAGTCCAACGACCTGCATCGACGAGGACCGTCCGGCGGCCAGACACATCATGCTCATCGGGTTCGTGTAGTTGAGAACGATCGCTTGCGGACAAAGGCGTTCGCAGTCGCGCAGGAGCTCGAGCCAGACCGGGATCGTTCGCAAGGATTTGAACAATCCGCCCGGCCCGATGGTGTCGCCGATGCACTGGTCGATGCCATATTTGAGCGGAATGTCGTTGTCGTGGTAAACGCACTCGACGCCGCTGACCTCGATGCAATTCACCACGTAGTCGGAATCCTTCAGGACTTTCAAGCGGTCGGGGGAAGCGATGACTTTCCAGTTCGTCCGGCCGAGCTGCGCGATCAGTTTTTCCACGAGCTGCTTCATCGTGCGCAGACGTTTCGTGTCGATGTCGACCAGCGCGATGGTGCCGCCTTGCTCGCCGGGAATTCGGATGACGTCGTTAACGAGGCGCGGCGTGAACATGCTGCCCGCACCCATCATCGTGAGTTTCAGCGGGCGGTCGATGGTCCCGGGCAGACCAGCGAGGGCGGAGTCCTGGGTGTGGGCGGCGTGGCCGAGTTTCGCAGTAGGGGATTTGATTTTCGTTTTAGGCATGAGCGTGATTGGGAGGAATGTGATCGGTGAAGGTGAAGTCCGGATCCTACGGGCAGGCGCAGGGCGGCGAAACGGTAAATGCTTGATGAGTCGTATACAAAGTGTGATGCGACGGGTGTGAGTGAAGAGACGTTTGCTTCCGTGAGCTGGGCGGCGGAGGAAGTTCGCACGAGTGCCGCGTACCGCTGGAACAACCACCGGCGGGGAGACCACGGGCACATTGTGATTCAGCGCACGCTGGCGGGAACGGCATTTTTCGAAGACGCGGGCGGACGGCAGCTCGTTCCGGAGGGATTCGCGATGGTGTATTCGCACTCGGAGGCGAGCCGTTACGGCTACGCGGGAGAAAATAGAGAGCCCTACCGGCATCGCTGGGTGGTGATGTCGGCGGGTGGCTTGCGCGGCTTGTTCGAGCGGTTGCGCGATGATTTTGGCGGGGTGGTGCGCATGCCCGAAGCGTCGGAGGCGACGGCGATCTTTGAGGAATTGAGCGAACGTTTCCACGGGAGGACATTTCGGGATCGATTTCACGAATCGGAGTTGCTTTACCGCCTGCTGGTCGCGATCTACCGCGAACAGGTTCGCCGGACCGAGGCCAACGATCCAATCGAGTTTGGTTATCATTACCTGCGCAATCATTTCCGCTCGCCGGTCAACTTGAAGGGGGTGGCGGAGAAATGCGGCGTAAGCCGGGAGCATTTCATCCGGGAATTTCACGCGCGTTACTCCGAACCTCCGGGCGCAATGCTGAGGCGGCTGCGGCTGGAAAGTGCCCGGGCAATGCTCGCGGCAACCGAACTTGGATTGGAGGAAATCGCCCGGTCGTGTGGATTCGCCTGTGCCAGCACGTTCTGCCGTGCGTTTCGCACCCGATTCGCCGAGAGTGCCGGGACCGCGCGCAGCCGCCGTAATCTCAGCGCGACAGCCGCGCGATGATGGATTCGGCGTCGTAAACGCATCCGCCCCAGGTGCCGCCGCTGACCGCTTGAAGGGCTGCCCAAAGCCGCGTGTCGGCTGGTAGGTGGGGATCGCACGCGAGGCCCGGATGTGGTGCGCGGACGGCCAGTCGGCGGGCTCCCTCCTCGGGAGTGAAAATGTCATCGTTTTCGCCGACAAAATCGACGGATCCAATGAGCTGCCTGCGGTCCACGATGATGCGTACTTTATCGCCATCACGCAGTCGACCGAGCGGGCCGCCGGCAAGGGCTTCAGGGCCGATGTGGCCGACGCAGGCCCCGGTGGAAACGCCGGAAAACCGCGCGTCGGTCAGCAACGCAACGTGTTTGCCGAAAGGCAGAAACTTGAGAGCCGACGTGAGCTGATACGTTTCTTCCATGCCGCTGCCGAGGGGGCCGCGTCCCGCAAGAACGAGCACGTCTCCCGCGGTGACGCGATTTTCTTTGATCGCGGCAATTGCGTCGGCCTCGCGGGTGAAAAATTTGACGGGACCTTCGTGGCGGAAAATTCCGTTGGCGTCCACGGTATCGGGCGCGAGGGCGGTGGCTTTGATCACACTGCCCTCGGGAGCGAGATTGCCGCGGGGAAATACGACGGTGCTGGCGAGACCCTGGGCTCGCGCGGCGGCGGGAGCGAGAATCACGTCATCCGGGTCGATGCCGTCGCGCTCGCGTAGGATTTCGCGGAAGCGCCGCCGGCGATCGGAATGCTCCCAAAGCTCGAGTTCATCGCCCCATGAGCGACCGGTCGCGGTGAGCGCGTCGAGGTGGATCACGCCGAGCGCTCGAAGATGCAGCATGACCTCGGGCACTCCGCCGGCGAGGAAAACGCGGACGGTCACATGATTTTGCGGCCCGTTGGGCAATGCATCCACGAGGCGCGAGACGGCGGCATTCACCGCGATCCAATCGTTCACGTCGGGTCGGCGCAATCCGGCGGCGTGGGCGATGGCCGGGATGTGCAGTAGCAGATTAGTCGAACCACCGAAGGCGGCATGCACGGCCATCGCGTTGGCAATTGCGTGATCGGTGACGATGTCGGAAGTTGTGAGTTGGTTTTCCTCGAGCGCGAGAAGCGCCGAGGCGGATCGGCGTGCTGCGTCGAGCCAGACCGGCTGGCCGGACGGCGCGAGGGCGGTGTGCGGAAGCGCGAGACCAAGAGCCTCCGCAACGACCTGGGCC
>JBGTDR010000181.1:0-38137 GCA_041748215.1 Chthoniobacterales bacterium | reverse complement strand
GCCACGTTGCGACGAGCTGGCGCGCTCCGTGCGGATTGTGGGCGCCATCAAGCACAAACCGGCCGACCTGTTGGAACCGGCCCGGCCAGCGCACGTCGGCAAGTCCAGTCGTCACGGCGAGGTCGCTGGCAGAGATTCCCGCCGCGCGAACGGCGGCGACCGCCAGCGCGGCATTTTTCCGCTGGTGGCTGCCGCGTAATCCGACAGGCGTGGTCACCGATTCGGTCACGAACGTGAGCGGACAGCCAATCTCAGCAGCGCGACGTTCGAGCACATCCCGGACTTCAGGACATTGTTCCGCCGAAACCGCCGGCACCCCCGGTTTGAAAATCCCCGCTTTCTCCGCCGCGATGGCCGTCAGCGTGCCGCCGAGCCACTGGGCGTGATCGATCCCGATGGGCGTGATCACCGACACCAGTGGCGTCACCGCATTGGTCGCGTCGAGCCGACCACCCATTCCGGTCTCGAGCACGCAATAGTCCGTGTGTTCGTCGGCAAAAAATCGCACCGCCAGCACGGTGACGATTTCGAAAAACGTCGGCAGATTTTCCCAGCTCGTCGTCCAATTCCGAATTTGTGTGAGCAACTGGGCCGCTTCGATTTCAGAAATCCATCGACCGTTCACGGTCACACGTTCACGAAAATCAACGAGGTGCGGCGACGTGGTGAGACCAACCCGAAAACCATCCGCGCGCAGGATCGCATCGATCATCGCGCACACGGATCCTTTGCCGTTGGTTCCGGCGACGTGAAGAAACCGGCCGGTTCGCTCGGGATTCCCGGCTGCATCAAGCAGGAGGCGGGTCTTCTCCAGCCCGAGCTTGATGCCGAATAGCTGCGTGGCGTCGAGCCACTCCAGCGCCTCGGGGTAGGTCATTTTTTCTTCGCCGAAAGGTACGTCAGGATCTGCGAGAGCACCGGGCGCATGTGGTGACGATCCACGATGTGATCAATCAGCCCGCGCTTCTCGAGAAATTCCGCGGTCTGAAATCCCGGCGGCAAATCCTGATGCGTCGTTTCTTTGATCACTCGCGGACCGGCAAATCCAATCATACTTTTCGGCTCGGCCAGCGTGATGTCGCCGAGCGACGCAAAACTCGCCATCACACCAGCGGTCGTCGGATTGGTGAGCACGGCAATGTACGGCAGTCGTGCCCGGGAGTGGCGGGCGAGCGCACCGCTCGTCTTGGCCATTTGCATCAAGCTCAGCATGCCTTCGTACATGCGTGCCCCACCCGAGGCGCAAACGATGATGACGGCCATCTTCTTTTTGGTCGCCGCTTCGATTGCCCGGGTGATCTTTTCGCCCACGACCGATCCCATGGTGGCGGCAAGGAATTCAAAATCCATCACCGCGAGCGCCACGGGAAAGCCGTCGATTGTGGCAGTGCCCGTGCGCACCGCGTCCTTGAGGCCGGTTTTTTCCCGGTAGCTCGCAAGGCGATCCTGATAGGTCGCCACGCCCGTGAATTGCAGGGTGTCCACTGAAACGAGGTCGGCGTCCATTTCCTGGAAACTGCCGTCGTCAACGAGGGCTTTGATGCGTTCGGCGGAACCCATCGCGAAATGGTGTCCGCACTTCGTGCACACGCGCAGGTTTTCGGCCAGGGCGAGGTTGTGAATGACCTCACTGCACGACGGGCATTTGGTCCAGAGGCCTTCGGGCATTTCGCGACTCTTGCGGCCGAGTGCTTTTAAAACGGGTTTGCGGAATATCGCCATAAGTGAGTTCAGCCACGGGCCAGGGTGATTGCATGCACGCGGCTCGCACCCGCCTCGAGCAGGATGGACGAGCACGCATCGAGCGTTGCTCCCGTCGTCAGGACGTCATCCACCAGCAGGATATGTTTGTCGATCACGCTCACATTGTGGCGCAGAGCGAATGCTCCACGCAAGTTCCGCATCCGGTGCCGCCGGTCAAACTGCGTCTGCGTCGTGGTGTAGCGCATGCGCCGCAGCACGTTGCGATACGGGATGCCGGAACGCCGGGCGACCCATTCTGCCAGCAGTGCCGCCTGATTGTATTCGCGCTCCCGCTGGCGGACCGGGTGCAACGGCACGGGCACGATCCAGTCCGGCTCGGCGTCGGCTAGCCGGCGGTCATCGAATGCCTCGGCCAGCCAGTTTCCCAATGGCCGCCGCAGCGTCTCGTCGCGCGAATATTTGAATCGATGAATCAAATCGCGGACCACGCCGGTGCTTCGCATAACCGCGACGGCACACTCGAAGGTAAACCCATGCCCGCGGCAATTCGGGCACAACACGACATCGAGCAAATCGTCATACGGGTGCGAACACAGCTCGCACCGCGGTTCCTTGATGCGGACAACCGTCTCCAGACAATCCGCACAGAGATCCGCACCACGCTCGACCGCCCGGCCGCAAGCCACGCAGTGGGGCGGATAAAATAAATCAGCCAGCGCTTCCAGCCACGGAGTCCACGCGCGCAGGTTTGGCACGACCGAGATGCCACCACACGAGTCCGGCCGTGGCAAGCAGCGCCACCAATGGGACGACGCCCGTGGGCACCATGCCGCTCACGAGATTCGGCCCAAGCCACGGCATCAATTCCTCCGGAGGTTTCACCCGATATTTCCCGATCAGGTTCATCGTCTGTTGACCAAGGATCCATCCCGCGTGGAGACCGATGGCCAGCCACAGGGACTGTGTTTTCACCGCAGTCCACGCAAGGATCAGCCCGATCACGATGAGCGTCACGCAGCCACTGAACACAAGGATGCCCGCCGTGTCGCTCTCGAGCGCCGAACCGATCAACTGGAAACCGGACAGCCACGTTACGTCCTCCCGCGCGATGGCCGCCCGTGGTTTTAGAAAATGAATCACCGAAAAAATCACGGTGATCACGGTGATACCAGCGCCGCGGCCGAGCTGCCGGATCGCGAGGCCCAGCAACACCCCGCGAAAAAGCACCTCCTCGAACACGGATACAAATGTCGCAGTCGCCCCGATGCGCGCCATGCCAGCCCACGCGATTTCGTCGCGCACCCGATAAACGTCGTAAGCGAAATAAACCGATCCCATGACCGCGAGGGGCACTATTGCCGCCGCCAGACCAAACCCAAGATCACGCAATCTGCCCGGATTGCGCTCGATGCCGAGCTCGGACCATGACCGAACGCGCAACCACCAGATCACCGGCACAAGAAAAACCAGCGCCGCGATTTGGACGATCCGGCTGAAATATCGAAAAAATGGATATTTCGCGAGTGACGGAATCCAGCCCGCATCGGCAATCGCATTGCAGATCCAAAAAATTGGCGGTGACAGCAGCGCCGCCACGAGCACCACTCCGATGACGTAGACAAGAATCTTGGCGAGGGGATTCACCCGGCGGAAACTATCAGCTAAGACCGGGGGCGAAATGCTTTTCTCCGATCCATCCTGGGACACTGATGCCCTCGTTCGCGCCGACAAACGCCACGTCTGGCATCCGTTCACGCAAATGCGGGCATGGGGCGCCGAAAATCATGAGCCGCTTGTGCTCGTCGAAGGCGACGGTGCCATCCTGCGCGACTCGCGCGGCCGGGAATATCTCGATGGAAATTCCTCGATCTGGACAAATCTTCACGGTCACCGGCACCCCAAAATTGACGCCGCCATCCGCGCTCAACTCGATCAGGTGGCCCACGTCTCGTTTCTGGGAAGCACCAACGCCCCCGCCGCTCAACTCGCGGAACGCCTCTGCGGATTATTTCCCCCGGACACGCTCACCCGCGTCTTTTTTTCCGATGACGGCTCCACCGCGATCGAAGTCGCGTTGAAAATGGCGTGCCAATACTGGCAGCTCGCCGGCCGGCCGGAGCGGAATCGATTCATTGCCTTTGACCACGCGTATCACGGCGACACCGCCGGAGCCGCCAGTGTCGGCGGTATCGGGACCTTTCACGGCCGATTCGCCGGAATGCAGTTTCCGGTGGAACGGGTGGCGTCGCTCACCGATGCCGTGGCAGTCGCCTCACCGGAAACGGTCGCGGCGGTCATCATCGAACCGCTCGTGCAGGGCGCAGCGGGCATTCGCTGCTGGCCGCAGGGCATGCTGCGCGAACTTAGCGCGTGGTGCGACGTTCACGGAATTTTCCTGATCGCCGACGAAGTGATGACCGGATTCGGCCGCACCGGCACCATGTTTGCATGCGAACAGGAACGCGTTTTTCCCGACTTCCTGTGCCTGGCGAAAGGATTGACGGGTGGATACCTCCCGCTGGCCGCAACACTGACGACGGAACGGGTTTTCGAAAAATTTCTCGGGGAGGTCGCCGAGCAAAAAACCCTTTATTACGGCCACAGCTACACGGGGAATCCGCTCGGTTGCGCCGCCGCCCTCGCCAACCTCACAATTTTTGAAGAGGAACAAACCCTCATTCACCTCCAGCCAAAAATCGCGCACCTGCACGAGCGGCTGAACACTCTGTCGGCGCATCCCCACGTCAGGGAGGCGCGTTTATGCGGCTTCATCGCCGGTATTGAACTCGTCTCCGAAAAATCACCGGCCACGTCGTATCCGTGGACCGAGCTGCGCGGCGCCGCCGTCTGCAATCGGGCCCGCGCCCACGGTCTGCTCACCCGCCCGATCCTCGACACCATCGTTTTGATGCCGCCCTATTGCGTCACTCGCGCGCAAATCGACTCCGCCGTGGACGCGTTGGAGCGTTCCATCGACGACGTCTGCGGGTGAGACCGGCGGCCGTGTCGGCGCCAGGAAATCAGCTCCGACCGATGCTCGTGTAGGTAAATCCGAAACCGCGGACGGTCTCAGGGTCGAGCAGATTGCGGCCGTCGAAAATCAGCGGGGTGTGCATCCGTTTTTTGAGTTCGGCCAGATCGACCGAGGCGAATTCCTTCCACTCGGTCGCGATGATGAGCGCCTCCGCGCCATCGGCAGCTTCGAGCGGGGAATCGACGAGCTTTGCGCCTTCGATGAGTTTGAACTCCGTCGCTTTTTCCATTCCCTTCGGGTCGTAAGCGGTGACTTCCGCGCCTTCTTTGACGAGGTCGGAAATCACGTCCACCGCAACCGATGAACGCACGTCGTCGGTGTCCGGTTTGAACGTGATACCCCAAACGGCAATCTTCTTTTCGCGCAAGACCCAAAGCGCTTCACGGATTTTTGCGAGAAATCGCTCACGCTGCGTCGCGTTGATCCGCTGAACTTCCTTGAGCAGGGTAAACGGCACACCCAGCTGATCGCTGATCGCGATGAATGCCGCGATGTCTTTCGGAAAACACGATCCGCCGTAACCAATGCCCGCATTCAGGAAATTGCGTCCGATCCGTTTGTCGGTGCCTATGCCATCGGCAACTTTTTCGACGTCCGCACCGCTCGCTTCACAAATTTGCGCCACGGCATTGATGTAGGAAATCTTCAGCGCGAGGAACGAATTCGCCGCGTGTTTGATGAGTTCCGCGCTGTTCACGTCGGTCACCAGGATCGGTGCCATGAACGGCTCGTAGATCTTCTTCATGAGATTGATCGCGCGCTCGCTCGTCGCTCCGATGACGATGCGATCCGGGTTCATGAGATCGGGCACGGCACAGCCTTCCCGCAGGAATTCCGGGTTGCTCACGACGTCGAATTCCGCACCCGCCTGGTTGTAGCGCCGGATCGTGTCAGCCACCTTTTCGCCGGTTTTCACGGGCACGGTGCTTTTGTCCACGATCACGCGATACTCCTTGAGCACGTTCGCGATCTCCCGCGCGACTTTCTCGATGTAGGAAAGATCCACGCTGCCGTCGGCCTGCGGCGGCGTCGGGACGGCGATGAAAACGACCTCGGAGCCGTCCACACCTTCTTCGGTGCTTGTCGTGAAATGCAACCGGCCCGCGGACACATTTTGCAGCACCATCTCCTCGAGGCCGGGCTCGTAAATCGGGATCTTGCCCGCCCGCAGCATCTCGACTTTTTGCGCGTTGTTATCGACGCAGATGACGTTGTGGCCGACTTCCGCGAAGCAGGCGCCGGAGACCAGTCCGACGTAGCCGGATCCGATGATGCAGAGTTTCATTTGGTTGGTTTGGGTTGGTTGAAAAATGCCAGGACGGTCAGGCTCAATCACTCCGAGCTCTCGTCGCCGAGCGGTCCGGTCGCCTGGTCGAATGCCAGCGGCAGCGTGACCTGCGGGGCGTCCTTGAGCGTCATCGAGAACAGGACGCCGTATTCGGTGGCCGAGTCACTGGTGCGATTACGCCCCCCACCCCCGGTATTTTCCCGCACCTCGGCTCCGAACGAAACGATCCACGACGAAAGATCGCGGTGAACCATGTATCGCTGGAGCAAAAGGACATCCTCGACCGCCTCGTAGGTCGCCTGCGCGCTTACGCCCCAGTGCGGAGTCACCTGGTAATACGCGTAGCCGGAGAGCTGATTGCTGTCCTCGAAGAACGGATTGTTATCGAGATACCGGTCGCTGAACTGCAGGAGCAGGTCACGCCACGGCATGAATAGCAGCGACGTATTGACGTCGGTGAAACCGTCGTCGGTGATCGGCAGCTGCGCGTCCATGCGCAAGGTTGCCCACGGCACCGGGCGAAATTCGATTCGGTTGACCGAATTCGAAATCGAACCTTCACCATTATCGACGTAGGGATTGTCGATGTTCAGGTCGAAGAACGAATCGACCACGAACCATTCCCAATTGTCGTCCCCGCGGCGGGTCGTCAGGCGATTCCGCACACCCATTCGAACGATATTCCAATCGTCGATGGAATCGATCGCAACGAACTGTGGGAAATCGAGCGGCAACGGATCGGTCGCCGGGACGACGCGGTCGAATTGCAGGATCTCACTGCGGTCCTTGCCCGCGTTATAGACATACGAATAATTGATGTATGGCTGCATAGTGTGCAGCACACCGTCGAGGCCGAACGCCCGGGATTGGATCTGCTCGTATTTTTTCGAGAGTTTGAACGATCCCTCGATTCCAAAATTCACGACCGGGCGGAAGGTCGCGTCCCCCGTCTCGAGCGAGCGGCCATTCAACACCGGACCGGTCTGAATGCTCTCGGCTTGTGCCGCCAGCGACTGCGATTCGGCGAGGCGTGCCGACCGCGCATTCGTGAGCGTCGCGATCTGATCCTGCAGCGACGCGCGCGTGACGGGATTGGCCGTCGTGTTGAGCTGCGACTGGAGTTCGTTGATGCGGCTCGTCTGCTGTTCGGCCGCGAACCGGCTGGCCTGTGCCCGGCTCTGGAGATTGGCGATCTGGGTGAGCTGCTGTTCGCTCAACGAGTCGACCGTCCGGCCCGTGCGGCTGTAGTAAGTGCCGCGCACACCCACTTTCGGAATGAGCGAAAGCCAGCCAAAGTACGTTTTCGGATACGAAAGCTGGTGGAACGTATCGAACCGCGCAGCTTCGTAATCGGGATCTATCGTGCCGTCCGCGAAGAGGCGGCGGTAATTGCCACCGCTCGTCTCGCCGTCGTAATAAACCGGCAGCCCAAAAAGCTGGTGCTGTTTGATGTCCAGCGCCACCTCGGGCAGCCGCTCGGTGGTTTGGAAAAAATCATTCACCCGGAATCGCGTGAGCAACGTGAGGGTGTAAAATTCGTTCCACTTCGTGAGTGAAATGTAGTTGTCCGGCTGCGGATCGACGCGGAACTCGTTTGGGAAATAATCCTCGAGGAAGTCGATGTCGCTCAGCTTGTTGATGTCGAACGTCGCGTAGATGTCGTCCGTAACAAAAAGCCGGTTCTGAAACGTGATGCGGTAACGGTCGTTGTCACCGGTTTCACGCGGTTCGCCCGGTCCGCCGACACGGTCCTCAGGATTGGTGTCGTACGCGTAGTACGATTTAAAAACGCCGTAACTCCGGTCGTTTTCGCCGAATTGAAAGACGGCGTCGAAACCGGTGCCAAATCCAAGCTCCGTCCGGTAGTCGGCGTTGACGGTGCCGATCACGTTACCGCCGGTGCCGATCGGAAAACTGTAACCCGCAAGCAGGTAATACCCCCAACGCGAATCGTATCCCGGCCGGAACTGAAAGCCGGTGTTGTTCGTGTATGCGAAAAGGTACGGGAACCAGAAAACCGGCACGCGCCCGATGTAAACGGTCGAGTTGGAAAAGATGACCCGGCTGTCGGGGTAAATGCGCACCGACTTGGCATTGATCCGGAAATCCGGCTCGGATGAATCGTCGGTCGTAAACGTCGCGTCGGTCACGCGGAATTCCCGCAATGACGGTGCCCGCAGACTCAACGCCCGAAATTTAAGAGGAAAACTTTCACCCTGAAATTCGAGCGCGCGAATTTGTTTCGTCTCCAGATTGTAGAGCGCGCGTTGCCCGCTGAAGAGGTTGTCGATCGTGTAAATGCGGACGTTGCCTATCAGCAGCACGTCGCGGGTGTCCGGATTGTATTCGGCGTAATCGGTGTAAATGCTGACGTCACCGTAATGAATCTGGACGTTGCCCTCCGCAATGCCCACGCCGCCTTCGAAGCCTTGCTGCTCAGCGGTGATTTCAATCGGCACGTTGCCAAAACTGCCAAACTGCGCCTGTGCCACCACCGGCAACAGGAGAGCCAGAAAACATCCAAGAACCCGCAAACGCATCATGTAAGCCCGCGACGCTAGAGGGCCACACCCCCCGTTCAAGGAAAAACCCGGCAAATCAATCTCCGTAGCCGTTCGGGTGCGCGACGTGCCACGCCCAGGCACTCTCGATGATGCGGCGGATATCCTGATACTTCGGCTCCCAGCCGAGCTCGGCGCGGATTTTGGCCGATCCCGCAATCAGGCGCGGCGGATCTCCGGGGCGCCGCGGTTGTTCGACGACCGGGATGGATTTGCCCGTGACCGCCTCACAGGTATCAATGATTTCCCGCACCGACGTGCCGCCACCCGTGCCGAGATTGTAATACGCGCTCTTTTCTGCGGTCAGCGCCAGCATGTGGGCCTGCGCCAGGTCGAGGATGTGGATGTAATCCCGGATGCACGTGCCATCCGGCGTCTCGTAATCCGTGCCGTAGATTTCGGCGTGCGATTTCTGGTCAAGCGCGACTCTAAGGACGTTTGGAATGATGTGCGTTTCGATCCGGTGGTCCTCCCCGAATTTTTCGCTCGCACCCGCGGCGTTGAAATACCGCAGAGCGACGAACGTCAGGCCGTGAATCTCGTCGTACCAGCGCAGCATCTTCTCGAAGATGAGTTTCGACTCCCCGTAGGGATTGATCGGGGCTTGCGGCAGGGATTCATCGATCGGCACGCGTTCGGGCACACCGAAAGTCGCGCACGTCGAGGAAAAGACGAGCCGCTTCACATCGGTCTCGACCATGGCATTGAGCAGGTTCAGTCCGAAACAAACGTTGTTGCGAAAATACTTTGCCGGATTGGTCATCGACTCGCCGACCAGCGCATTTGCCGCAAAATGCATCACCGCATCGGGCCGAAATTCGCCGAGCGCGAGTTTGATCACGGACTGGTCGCCGAGATCACCCTGGTAAAAGGCCGCCCGCGAATCCACCGCTTTCCGATGGCCCTCGGTCAGGTTGTCGAAAACCGCGACCGTGTGTCCGGCATTCAGCAGTTCCTCGACGCAGATGCTTCCGATGTAGCCCGCTCCCCCAGTGACCAAGACTTTGCTCATTGGCCCCGGAGAATAGGGGCCGGCC
The DNA here is from genome assembly GCA_041748215.1 of Chthoniobacterales bacterium. GTDB lineage: Bacteria > Verrucomicrobiota > Verrucomicrobiia > Chthoniobacterales > JAATET01 > JBGTDR01. The sequence goes on along the minus strand of JBGTDR010000181.1, from coordinate 28,513 downwards.
CGTGGGTTTCAAGCCCGGCGTCGAGCCATCGCCGGACGCGCAGAAAATCAGGCGGCGTCCTGCTCGACGAGCGATTCCACCATTTCACGAATGTGGCGCATGCGGCCGCGCTCCCGCAAAATCCGCAAGCTTTTTTCGGGCGAGCCCCACTCGAGGATCTCGAGCGTCACCTTGCGCACCCCCCAGCGACCGACCTGGCTCTCGGACGTTTTGAAAAGATCGATCGTTCCCGTTCCAACCAGTGCGCTGCCGTAATCATCGATGACGTACTCGCGGCCAGTCTCGATGACCCGAAAGCGCGTGCCCACCGGATACCGCGACCAATCCGCCGCAGCACTGGTCACCGAACCACTGCGCAACGGCCGACCGAGCGCATTATTCGCTCCGTAAATGCCGTTGTGCGCTGGTCCCGTGGAATACGCCGTCGTCCGAACTCCGTAAATCAAGGGTCCGCGGATGTCATCTCCCGTCGGCTTCGCTAAAATGGGGCCACTGAGGCCGGTCACACACGTCAATAATATTATCAGTCGATTTCGCATAAAAGAGCGCGGAACCTAGACGCCCAAAACCGTCTGGCAACTTCCTTTTTTCCGGAACGAGCCGGAAATCCCGCTTCCAACGCTCCCATCCGCTCCAAATTTTGGCCGATTTACTCTGGAAAACGACCGAACTGCATCGTCACTGGGAAAAAAAGAACAATGTGGAGTGATTTTTCCATTGCCCGGCCGAGCCTTAGGCGATTAACTACAGACTCCAGCCATTGACCTGACTGGACACAAATAAACCGCACCAAGGAGCGGCGCGAATTTTCGGATTCGCGCCGCTCTGTGTTTTCGGGATCAGACACGGGGTTGTTGCCCGATTGGCGAAAGGCATCAACCGCCGCGATACGAGCAGCGGGCGGACGGAGTTTCGTGGATCACGATCTCGGTGAGACCCGGCAGGTCCGGCGCGAGCTTTTGCCAAAGCCACGCGGCCATGAGTTCGATGGTGGGATTTTCCAGCCCGGGAATGTCGTTGAGGTAGGCGTGATCGAGTTGCTCGACGAGCGGGTTCATCGCCCGGGAAATCAACGCGTGATCATAGACCCAGCCGGATTCGGGGTTCACCTCGCCCTCGACCGAAATCTCCACGCGGAAGCTGTGACCATGCATTCGCCCGCACTTGTGGCCTACGGGCACCTTGGGCAGCGTCTGGGCGGATTCGAATTCGAAGTCTTTGGTCAGGCGGGCGATCACGGGCCGACCCTAGAATCCGAAATCAAAATTCCAAATTCCAAAATTGCTCAGACGCCCTGCTTGTTTGGCTCCCAGATGAATTTGTGCATCTGGAGCTGAAAACGTGCGGGCAATTTATCGTCGAGCATCCACGCCACGATGTCGCGCGGATCGATGCGACCGAAAACCGGACTGAGCAGTACGGCGCGCACCCGCTTCCCGAGTTCATGATCACGAATCTGCGCACGCGACCACTCGTAATCTTCACGGCTGCCCAGGACAAATTTCACCTCGTCCCGTTCCGCGAGGTGCGGGATGTTTTCGAAACGATTGCGCGCGCATTCGCCACTCGACGGTGTTTTGAGATCCATGATGCGATGAACGCGCGGGTCGATTTTGGAAATGTCGTGGGCACCGCTGGTCTCGATCAGAACCGTGCGGCCCGCGTCGCAGAGCTGCGTCATCAGTGGCAGCACGTTTTTTTGCAGCAGCGGTTCGCCTCCGGTGATCTCGACCAATGGGCAATCGATGGCGAGCACCTCGGCGACAATTTCGTTCACCGGACGTTTGGTGCCCGCGTAAAATGCGTAGGCCGTGTCGCAGTACTTGCAGCGCAGATCGCAGAACGTGAGCCGCACGAAGACGCACGGCAAACCCGCCCACGTGCTCTCACCCTGCACGGACTGGTAGATTTCGTTGACGGTGAGATTCATGAAGTAGTCGGGGATGACGGTCCGCTGGAGCCGAGCAGGCCTTCGAGCTGGGTCTGGAGTTTCCGGGCACCAATGTAGCGCGAGTGGATATTTTTGTCGGGTGAGATTGGATCACCGAGACCGAGCGGCGCGGGCGTTCCTCCGCAGCGCTCGATGGCGAAAACGGCAGCTCCGCGGAGCGAGGCCTCCGGTTCGGAATTCGGCCACACTGGTTGTCCAAGCACGTCAGCCAGCCGCTGTACCGCGCTCGGCGACCGGAGCACGCCTCCGCCGACAATCCATTTGGGAATCTTGTCTTCGGCCGCGATCAGTTGCTCAGCAATGCCCGCGAGCCGAAAATAGAATGCCTCCTGCAATGCCTGGACCAGGTCGGTGGCGGAGGTGCTTTGCCGGAATCCGACGATCGCGCCCTTATCGTCTTCGTTCCAACGCGGTGCACGCTCGGCATTCCAAAATGGCAGCACGGTGAGACCATGATCCGGCGCGGGCCGGGCGGCGAGCTGCGCCTCGAGGACGGCGGGATCACCCGGCAGATTGAGCTCACGCTGGCACCACGCATGCAAATTTCCTGCGTTACTCACCGCGCCGCCCACGAGGAATCGCCGCGCATCGACGCGGTAACAAAACAACCCAAACGGAACACCGGCCGGACGCCCCTCCCGGAGCACGCGTAACGCTGCGCTCGTGCCAACGTTGATCGCTGCAAGGCCGGGCTCGGTGGCACCGGAACCGAGATTGCTGGCCGCGCCGTCCCCGATTCCCGGGAACCACGCCGCACCGCGCCACGGGACCGGTGCGTCATCCACCGTCAAGAGTTGATCCGCGGAAATCCCGCCGACGGCCAGCATTCGCGGGCTCCATGCCTGCGCCACCGGATCGAACAATCCGGTGCCGGTCGCCATGCCAATTGCGCACGTTGCCCGGCCGGCCAGTTGCCACTGGAGCCATTCGGACGGCGAAATCCAAAATCGCACGGCCGCAAAAAGATTGGGCTGGGTTCGTTGCAGCCAGCGCAATTTCGCGGGCCAGAACGACGCCCGCAGCATACAGCCGGTTTCGGCGTGCACCTCCGCCTCGTCGAGCTCCGAGCGCAACTGCTCCGCGTCCGGACGGCAACGCGCATCAGCCCACGTAAAGATCGGAGTCAGCGCATTACCCGCTGCATCGACGCCAAGCAGGCTGTGCCAGAAGCACGACATGCCCACGGCCGCGACGTCGTTCCGGTCGCCAGGCGCGTCCCGGACGCAAGCGCTCACCGCCGAGAGCAAGTCCGCCGGCAAAATTTCGGCCCGGCCGTGTCCATCGGTCAGAAGCGAAACCTCCCGCTGAACGAGCGAGCCCGGCACCCGCTGGCCGTCCATCGTGAACAGAGCAGCCCGACTTGACGACGTGCCGACGTCGATGGCGAGCACTACATCGCTTCGGCCCATCGCGGTCGGTCTTCGAGGTGGTAAAGCATTTCCCCGGCTTTGGCGACGTAGAGCACGCCTTCGTCCTCCCGGTTTTCGAAATCCTCGATCCGGATCGATGTCGGGTCGCGGTAGCCGAGATTGATCTCGTGGCAAACTGCTTCGGGAATGCCCGTCGCCAGCGTCACCCGCACGCGGCAACGTTCGATGCCATTTTCGTACGTGCCAATTCCGCGGACGTGCGTCGAATGCGCAATCACACCCCACGGGTAATCTTTGAACCGGTCCCACTGTTTCAAAAAATAATCGCGGCAATGGTAGCCGATCTCGCGGATGAGCGCGCCGTGGGTGGTGGAGATTTCGTGGATGTGCGGCGCGTAAATGATGAGCTCGCCACCATCGGCCACCACGGGCTCGAGTTTGTACATGCACTTCCCACCGACCCAGAGCTCGTCGTACATCGCCGGAGCCCGCGAGAGCACCGTGTGAAATGGCCGCGGCCGCGTCACGACGTGCCGGTCACGCGACAGGTCACTCGCTGCGTCCCACGCCGTGACCGGATCGGCCGCGAACAGGCCCGCAAAATTTCCCCCGTCCACCACGAGGCAAAAACACAGCTTCTCGACCGGAACCAACGCCGCCGCGCGGTCCACGACTTTGCGCACCGGCGTCCATTTGTTCCCGATGATCATGGGATTGGTGATCACAGCGCCGAGCCAGTGGAAAAAATTGAGGACCTCGGGTCCGCTCACGCCGGGGAAGAGGTATTTATTCCCTCCCGAGCAGCCAACGACCTCGTGCGGAAAGACGGGGCCAATGATGACGATGCGGTCGTAGTCGAGCACGCGTTTATTGATGCGCACCGGCACATCCATCGCAAAAAGCCCGCCCGACAGCCCGGCGATTTCGGCGGCGGGAATCACGCCAATCTCACGCAACGCATCGGGATTGTTCCAATCGTGATTCAGCAATTGCACCGCCGCATAGGTGCCGGCCCGTTCCTCCGGTGTGAACTCCAGGCGCTCGCAGATCGCCGCTTCGGTCATCGGCGGGTGCGTCCCGAGGGCGACCATCACGTCCAGCGCGGCCACGCGTCCGGCGATCTCCGCGAAAAGTGTTTTAAAAACCGGACCCACCGGAGCCGTGCGCGTCGCGTCAGGAACGATCACCAACACCCGTTGGCCGGTGAACTCTGACTGCGCACAGAGCCCGCGGACGACTCCGCGGATGGCCTCCGCACTCAACGATTCGCCCGGCAGGGCCTGGGCCTGGCACAACGTCATGACGAATCAGTTCCCGGCCTGCAGTTTAGTGACCATCCGGTCGATCGTGATCGGCCAAAGATCCTTCATGCGCAACGCCGCTTCTTCGTTCGGAAGTTTACGGTGCATGACGCGGAGCTGGCAGCGGCCCTCGCCCACCTCCGACATTTCGACGTCGATCCGCGAATCATTGGGCAGCCAGCGACCGCGCACGGTCCCGGGCGGTTTGCGTGTGGTCGGATTGAAATCGGATTTCCGCATCCACCGAGCCCGCTCTTCGTCGTCCGCCCACGCTTCGTAAATTTTGCCAACCGGGAAATCGAGCGTGCGGGTGACGCTGATTTCGAAGCCGTCGGGTTTTTCGTGTTTCGCCCGGCGACCGATCTTCTGCTCGTAGTTGCTGGTGATCATTTGCCGCCACCAGCTCGAAACGCTGTGTTCGTTCTCCAGAAACGTGACGATCTCCGCGCGGGTGCGGCTTTCCATGCGGCTGTCGTTCAAAAGCTGAAACCACCCGTCCCAATCACGCCCCGTCGCCTGGCGGATCGTATCGTCACTGGTGCTGGGTCGGAATTCACTCATGGTTTTCGTTGGCCGGTATGGCAACGGGCGGCATCATACCGGCCCTCCCGCCACTTGAAAACAGGGATTGTCGGCGCTCGTGAACGGCTTAAACTTTCGCTCCGCTCCGAGCATTTTCCGGCACCCGCAGCGCTCCTCCTTCGTAACATCGACGCTCCATTGCCATGACTCTCCGCGACACGCAGAACGAACCCGACGCCCGCCAACTCGCGATTGATCGCGTGGGCGTCAAGGCCTTGCGGTACCCGATCCAGATTCGCGATAAAAATCACGCCGTTCAAAGCACCATCGCGACCGTTCAGCTCACCGTCGATCTGCCCCATCACTACAAGGGCACCCACATGAGCCGGTTCATCGAAGTGTTGAATTCCCACGGCCCCGTCCTCCACGTGGACAATATCCGCGACATTCTCGATCAGCTCGCGTCCCGGTTGGATGCCCGCAATGCCCACGTCGATTTCGAGTTTCCGTTCTTTTTGGAAAAACAGGCACCGGTCACCGGCGCGGTCGGTCTGATCGATTACACCGCTCGATTCCACGCAACTCTCGAAGCCGGCAAGATGGATTTTGTTGTCACCGCCATCGTCCCGGTCACCACGCTCTGCCCGTGCTCCAAGGCGATCAGTGCCGCGGGTGCCCACAACCAGCGAGGACAGGTGACACTCGCGATCCGCTTTAATCAACCGATGTGGCTGGAGGACATGATCCGCCTCGTCGAGGACTGCGCGAGTAGCGAACTTTACAGCCTGCTCAAACGACCCGACGAAAAAGCCGTCACCGAACGCGCGTACGAAAATCCGGTTTTCGTCGAAGATCTTGTTCGCAACGTTGCCGTCCGCTGCGAAGCTGATCCGAACATTCGCTGGTACCGAGTCGAAGCTGAAAACTACGAGTCGATCCACAACCACAACGCCTACGCACTGATCGAAAAGGGCGCTGTCGCCCCGCCGACGGCTGGCTGAACGACAGGTCGATCCCGACGGATCGACATCTAGCGCGTCGTCTGTGTGGCTCCGGCCAGTTCGCGTTCGAGTTGTTTGCGCGTTTCCGGGCTGAGATTCGCGACGTCCAGCCGCTGTCGGGCGGCCGCCGGATCTTCAGCCAGCAGGCTGCCGAATGCCTCGGCCAACGACGCGTCGCGACGGGCAGAGTCCGCAATTCCGCTCGCGTAATCCCACGCCGCCTCCGGTTCGGTGTCAGCCGTTACCGCGACGATTTGAGTCAAAGCCGCATCACGTTCCGCACCCGCGGGCAGACCGGTCGCCCAGGCGGATGCGGCTGCGGAATCGGCGTCCGCCCAGCCGGCGACAAATCCTTCGATGGCCGCCTCGCGGGCCGGAGCTTCGCGAATCGCGTTGATCCGTACACTCGCACCAGCCGGGTCCGTCGCTCCCCACGCTTCGAAGATCGCGGCCGCCGTCTCGGATTTTGCTGCGGATTGGCCCAAATAGGCCGAAAACGCCGCTGCGGGATCCGTGTCGGCGGCTCCAGCCAGGGCTCCGTTCACCGCTTCGTTGCGCAACAGACCCTCCGGCAGTGCCTGCGACCACGCGAGGGCCCCAGCGAGATCTCCAGCCGCCCAATTCGACGCAATGCCAGCCGCGGCGTCACTCAACCGCGCCAGATCGCCGCGCTTGCGCGCTTCGATGGCTTGCCGCGGCGACATTTGATCCTCCAACCCCTGTGGCCGCGCGTCGCCGGATTTCCTTTCAGATTCCGGTGGAAGATTTGCCAGCGCCTGGGCCGCCTCTGCCTCGATTCCCGCCCGGTAATCATTAAAAAACCGGCTCGCCTGCCCGGGATCATTTTCGGCCAGGGCACCCAGCGCATTCTCGACGGCAATCGTGCGCTCGAGTGAATTCGTGCGCCCCGTCGCCCAGGCCCACGCCGCGGCAGGATCCTGATCCGCCAATTCTATCGCGAGGCTCGTGGTTGCCTCGACGCGACGATACGGCTGTTTGATCGTCTCGAGTAGTTCACCGGCTCGCGTCGCATCTTCCATAGCCAACGCACCAACCAGGGTTGCTGCCGCCTGGTCTCTCGCGTCGCCGAGCATCCATTGCTCCACCCACGCCAGCGCTGCGTCGGGATCGGTGTCCGCGTACAATTCAATGAATTTTTGAACCGCATCGTTGAAGACCGGGGAAGCTGCCGCCGTTTCGTCCACGTCAGGAAATGCCTGGGCCAGCGCGGGCATCAGGCGGTCCCAGACATCTGATCCCTCGATGGCATCCACCTCCGCCTCCTCCAGAAATGCCACGAACGTCATTCGATCCGTGTTTAACCAGCGCACCGCCAACTCCGCGATCACGCGCTGACGCTCGGAGGAATCCGGGATGCGCAAAGCATCGTTCATCGTGTCTGGAAACTTTGCAGGTTCAGTCGCCGCGATTCGCGCCGTCCAATCGGTCGAAACCACGGTCGTCCCATCCCCGGCGGACATCGGCCGGGCGCCAACCTCATGCGTCGATTCCGATGGCAGGGACAACCACACGGCACTCACCGCGACCAAAAGCACAACGGCAATCCCAACAACAACTCTCTTGCTACTCATAAATCTCCGAAACGCGACGTGAGCAGCAATCGTCGTGCCTGGGCCTGGGACGGTGCGTACCGGAAATCCGTTACGCGGCAACGTGGCCCGTTCAGAGAACGGTTCCCTCGAGGCACGGCTCACGCCGGGAAATCCGAAGCACGTTTTCGACCGTCACTCGAGCAATCTCATTGAGAGCTTCGCGCGTCAGGAAGGCCTGGTGCGCCGTAATTAGAACGTTGGGAAACGTCAGCAACCGGGCGAGTTCATCGTCTTGCAGGACTTCGCCCGAAAGATCCTCGAAAAATACACCTTCTTCCTCTTCATAAACGTCCAGTGCCACTCCGCCGATCTGCCCGCTCTTGAGGCCCTCGATGAGCGCGGTCGAATCGATGAGCCGGCCGCGGCTGACGTTCACGATCATCACGCCGCGTTTCATCAAAGCAATGGTTTCGTCGCGAATGATGTGATCCGTCTCGGGTGTGAGCGGCGTGTGCAACGTAATGATATCGCTCTCACGCGCGATCAGATCCATGTCGACGTATTCGATTCCCTTGCTCGCGGCCCACTCCGGATCGGGCCGGGGATCATACGCCAGCACCCGCATGCCAAATGCGTGCAGGAGCCCCGCGGCGATCCGGCCGATTTTTCCGGTACCCACCACGCCCGCAGTCTTGCCGTTCAGGTCGAAGCCAACCAGTCCGTTGAGCGAAAAATTAAACTCGCGCACCCGGTTGTACGCCCGATGAATCTTGCGGTTGAGGCCAAGGATGAGCGCGAGTGTGTGCTCCGCAACGGCGTGCGGTGAATAGCTCGGCACCCGGGTAACGACGACCCCGAGCTCCTTCGCCGCCTCGAGGTCGACGTTGTTAAATCCCGCGCACCGCAAGGCGATGTGCCGGGTGCCCGCGTCTGCCAGCCGCCCGAGGGAGTCGCGATTGACCACGTCGTTCACAAAAACGCAAACCGCCTGGGCCCGATCTGCGGCGAAGGCCGTTTCCGCTGAAAGACGAAATTCGTGAAAATGCCATTCCAACTCGTCCGCACTCGCGGCCCGGCTGAGATATTCACGGTCGTAAGGCTTCGTGTCATAAACGGCGATGATCGGTTTGCCAGCCTTCATGAGCGCACGGTTCTCAGCTCCCCGCCCAAAGCGCAAGGTTGATTTCCCCGGAGAAAATCGGAGCGATGCCGACAGGACTTCCATCTCGCGATCCCGCGGATTTTGACCTACGATTCCGCGCCTTGAACGACCTGCCCCCAACGCCCGCGGCGACCGAAGCCGGCGGGAATTTCACCCTTCCGGCCAGCCTCGATTTCGAGGCGTTGTGCGCGGCATTCCCGCCTCATTTTTTCCCCCGTGTTTCCCGCACTACGCAGTCCGACGCCGTCTTTTTCGACACGTTCGAATGGAATCTCTGGTTCAACCAACTCCTTCTGGTGCAGTCCGACGGCACGCTTCGCCTTGAGACCCGCGACTGCGACTGGCCCGGGATCCTGATTGCCACAACGGAAATGACGCTCCCCCCACCGCGTTTCGCCGCCGATCTCCCGCCGGGACCCCTTATCGAGATGCTCTGGCCGCTCACCAAAATTCGCGCATTGCAACCCGTCGCGCGAATCGGATTCGAAACCCGGACCGTCGAGTTGCTTAACGCCGACGAGAAAGTCGTCTTTCGATTCGACGTCGAGGATGTGCGGTCCGCCGACGATCCGGTCGGATCCGCCGGGCGCATCTGCCGGCTGCGGCCGCTCCGCGGATATGAATCGGAAGCGGACATGGCGCGGGACGTGCTCGCCCGTGTCGGTGCGGTGACCGCGCTCGAGGGTCCGCTGTCCCGTGTCTTCCACGCGTCCGGCAAGGTGCCGCGTCGTTACACGCTCCAGCCATCCTTTGCGCTCGCGCCCGACCTTGCCGCCCGCGAAGCAGCCCGCGTCATCATCCGCCACATGCTCGCACTCGTACGCGAAAACGAACCCGGCCTGACTGCCGACATCGACACCGAATTCCTCCACGACTACCGCGTCGCGATTCGAAAAATTCGGTCCGTGCTCAGCCTCGTGAAAAGCGTTTATCCCGACGACCGCACCGCCGAACTCAAGACCGCCTTTTCCGCCCTCGGCGGTGCCACCAACCGTCTGCGCGACCTGGATGTGTACCTGCTCGCCCGCGGCAATTACGCCGCACTTCTGCCGCCGAGCCTCCGGCCGGCGCTTGACGAAATGTTCACCGACTTCGCCGCCGAGCGCGAGGGCGAGCAACGCGCGACCGCCAGCCGGCTGGCGACCGACGAATACGCCCGCGAAATCAGCGCGCTCGAAAGTTTTTTCGGCGAGCCCGACACGCTACCTCCATCGGCCAATTCCGACGCCGCGATCGGTCCGTTCGTCGCCGGCCGCATTTACAAACGCTACCGCCGCATCCGGCGCGTGCAGCGCATGCTCGGCGACGACACGCCCGACGAAGCCATTCATCAACTCCGCATTCACTGCAAAAAATTGCGCTACCTGCTCGAATTTTTCAGTGAACTTTTCCCGGCCGAAATCACCAAACCCATCGAAAAAAGCCTGCGACGCCTCCAGGCACGGCTTGGAACGTTCAACGATCTGTCGGTTCAGCAAAAATCTCTCTTCCATTACTGGTCCCGTAAACGAACCCAGCCCGGCGCGCACGAGGATCTGGGCCTCTCGTTGGGTGGCCTGATTGCAATGCTCAACGACCGGCAGCAAAACGAGCGCCGCGCGATCCACGACGCCCTCTCCGCCTTCTGCGCGCCCGAGGTCGCGACGCCGCTCCGGTCGCTCTTTCGACCGTCCGCGCCGGGCGACGACCCATCAGCACCGTGAACGTCCTTTCCTGCTACAGCATCAAAGGTGGCGTCGGAAAAACCGCTCTCGCCGTCAATCTCGCGTACGCTCTGCGCGAGGCGGGTCATCGCACCCTGCTCGTCGACCTCGATCCGCAGGGAGCCGCCGCGTTCTATTTCCGCGTCGCGCCGGCCGCCGCATTCAAGGTCAAAAAAGGCCGCGCCATGGCTGATCTCCTCCGCGCAAACGTGCGCGAATCCGATTACCCCGGACTCGACATCCTGCCCTCAAACCTCGCCTACCGGAACTTCGACATCATGCTCAACCGGATGGAAAAATCCCGGAAGCAGCTGCGCCGCCTCCTCGCCAACCTGCGCGACGACTACGATTTTGCCGTCCTCGATTGTCCGCCCAACATCACACTGCTATCCGAGAATGTTTTCCGCGCGTCCGACCTCATTCTTGTGCCGGTCATCCCGACGACGCTCTCCCAACGCACTCTCGATCAGCTCCTCGCGTTTTTCCGCGACAGGGATCTGCCCGTCGCGCGCATCGCCCCATTTTTTTCCATGGCCCAATCCCGCAACCGGCTGCACCAGGACACCATGGCCACACTGCCACTCACGCACCCAAATTTTTTCAAAACCGTGATCCCGTTCACCGCCGAGATCGAAAAAATGGGCCTGCACCGCCAGCCCGTGCTCGCATACGCCGCGCCCGAGTCCCGTGCGCAGGCCTACCGGACCCTTTGCGACGAGGTCGTTGCGCGTTTCGCGTGATCATTCTGCCATGGCCGCCGACCACCTCGAGATCGAACGCAAATTTCTTGTCCGCGAGCTGCCACCCGGCTTCGAACGCTTCACCGCCGTGCCGATCCTGCAGGGCTACCTCGTGCAGGACGACGCCCGCGAAGTGCGGCTCCGCCTCGCCGGTCGCGACAGCTTCCTCACCGTGAAGGATGGCGCGGGGCTCGTCCGTCGCGAGGTGGAAACACCGATCACCCGCCAGCAATTCGACACCCTCTGGCCTCTCACCGAAGGCCGCCGCCTCGAAAAAACCCGCACCGCGTTCGCATTCGGCAACCTCACCATCGAGATCGACCGCTACACCGGCGAGCTATCCCCGCTCTGCGTCGCAGAGGTTGAATTCCCCACCATCCTCACCAGCGAACGTTTCCAGAAACCCGATTTTTTTGGCGACGAGATTACAGGTGATCCCGATTACAAAAATGCGACGCTCGCCAGTCACGGTGCACCCCACCCAGTCGGCACTGATTTGCGCATCGGAGTGCTTCCCTACCTCGTCCGGGCCGGCCGCCTCCACGTCGTGCTGGTCACCAATTCTTCCCAAACCCGCTGGATCATTCCAAAAGGCAACCCGGAGCCCGGCATGTCGCGGCACGCTGTCGGCCTCATGGAATCGTTCGAAGAAGCCGGAGTTCTTGGCTCCTTTCGCACCGGTCTTCACGATCATTGCAAACTCAAGGATGGCACCAACCTCGATGTCTATCCCCTTCACGCGACCACCGTGCTCGCCAAATGGCCCGAGGCCAGCCTGCGCAAACGTGTGATCCTCCCCGTCGCCGAAGCCGTCCAACGCATCACCGACGACGCCCTCGCCCAATGCGTCCTCCGTCTCGCGGCGAGAATCACCGAGTGAGCAAACTTAAGGATCCAACTCACAAGTGCGAGTCACTGAGACTGCGCATGCTCCCTTGGAAAAAGGGGGCGCGGACGTCACCGTCCTCGAGATCATCGCCAAGCTCAATCACCTACCCCGCTTTCACGCGAAAGGACGCTCTGGCCCGCACTTTTCCACCCTCGCCGGTGATGGCTTCGACGCGCACCCGGTGAATCCCCGGGCGCTCGATTTGCACGACCCCCGACCAGTTGCGCAGACCGCTGACTTTGATCCGTTTTCCATTCACGCGCAACGTCACGGCCTTCACCTCCGCCGCCGAGCTGATCCGGCCACTGACTTTCACCTTCGCCCGCGACGACGGATAACTGGCCCGCAGTTTCGCCAACGCAATTTGAGGAGGAGCGTCACCGGGCGGCACCCAAGTGCCCGCATACACCGCAGCGACCTGCGTCTCCGTGAGCGCATGATTAAAGATGCGCACCTCGTCCATCTCGCCGTCGAAGAATTCGAAAATTCCGCCTGTTGACCCGATCGTCGCGATCCTCGAATCAGTATCCGCGGTCGTCGCCGCAAAGTTGATTGCTCCGCCCGTCACCGCTTGCGGCGACCCGTTGATGAAAATTTCGATCGTCCGCGCGGCGTAATTCAGGACTCCGACCAGGTGTGTCCATTCGTCCAAGGCGAGTGGTGCCACGCTAACTCGCGACTGAAATCCCTCCGCGTCCCCCGCCCGGCCACCCGCCTCCACCTGGCCATTCGATGTGATGTCCAGAACCGCCCGTGCCTCAATTCTAGAACTGAAACGGCTCAAAAAAATCAGCGACGCAATATCCGCCGGAAAGCTGCGCACCTTGATCCACGACGCCAGCGTGATACCGGGGGCGGCGCGACCCATGTCTTGCGTGCCGAGGTTCAAATAAGCGCTCGATCCGTCAAAACTCATTGCGAACGCCCCGCGATGGCCGGAGACGTGCACCGCAGAACCGGATATCCTCCCCGGATCGTACGGCGTTGCCGTTCCATCGGGATTTGCAAGGTCAACCTGCTGACTGGAGAGCGGCCCCTCAAAATCGTACGATCCCACCAAAGCGGCAAGTGATGCGGGAATCTGGAAGGCGAAACAAACCACGGCCACGAATCCTGGGATTTTCATTGAGTCGCTGGAAAGTGCCACGAAAGCAGCTTGCCGCAAATACTGACTCCAACCCGCGTTCCCGACGACATGCCTGCTCTCCAAACCCCGTTGTCGCCCGCGTCAATCTGCGTATGATCCCGCCATGACGAAGCCGTATTCGCAGCCGCTGTTCATCGCCGAGACCGCGCCCGCCCCCGCCGCCAAAAAAACCCCACTCCGTTCCGAAGTGCGCGACGAAGACACGTGGGACCTCACCCCGCTCTTCGAGGATGACGCAGCGTGGGAGGAGGAATTTCGCGCGCTTCAGGCCGATTACCCGGGCATCGACAAATTCCGCGGACGTTCCGGCGAATCGGCCGCCACCGTGCTCGAAGCGCTCGAATTCGAAAAATCCATCGATCAGCGCATCGAGTCGCTGAATCAATACGTCACGCTGCGCACGACTGAGGATGCCTCGAATCGCGACGCGCTCGCCCGCGAGGCCCGGTTTCAGGGCGTCATGGTCCAGGTCGGCGAGGCCTTTTCGTTCCTCGCGCCCGAGCTGCAGGCGATTCCGGACGAGACGTTTGCGACCTTCCTCGCCGATCCTTCGCTTGCGGAATGGCGCATCGCTCTCACCAAGCTCCGCCGCCTGCGCCCGCACACGTTGTCGGCTTCCGAGGAACGCCTGATGGCGCTCGGATCTTCGGCTATCGCCGGCCACCAGGAGACGTTTTCGCAGCTCACGAACGTGGACATGAAATTTGGCACGGTGCGCGACGGTCTCGGTCGCGACGTCGAGCTCACGCAAAGTTCGTTTTCCTCCCTTCTCGTGCAGCGCGATCCAGCCGTGCGAAGGGACGCATTTCACAAATTTTACGCCGAGTTTGGCGACCACCAGTTCACCCTCGCGTCATCGCTGGCCAGCTCGGTGCGCGCCGATGTTTTCCACGCCCGCGCCCGGAATTACCCGTCCGCCATCGAGGCCGCACTTTTTCGCGACGACGTGCCGATCAGCGTTTACGACAATCTCATTGCGGCCGTTCGCAAAAATCTGCCCGCCCTGCACCGTTATTACGCGTTGCGCCAGCGGGTGCTTGGCCTCGACCAGATCCACCATTACGACACCTACGTCCCCCTCGTTTCCGAAATCGAAACCGACATTCCGTGGGACGGTGCCGTGGATCGCGTGCTTTCCGCCGTTCGCCCGCTCGGTGACGACTACATCGCCACGCTGGGTCACGGCCTGCGGGATGGCCGCTGGTGTGATCGTTACGAAAACAAAGGCAAACGCAGCGGAGCCTTTTCCTACGGCACCTACGCCAGCCCGCCATACATCATGATGAACTACAAGGCCGACGTGTTTTCCGACGTTTACACGCTCGCTCACGAGGCCGGGCACTCGATGCACACGTGGTTCTCGACGCAGACCCAGCCGTACCAGGACTACCATTACCCCATCTTCCTCGCCGAGGTCGCCTCGACCTTCAATGAGATGCTGCTCACCAAACACCTGCTCGACGAGACGACCGACAAACGTATGCGGGCTTATCTCGTCAGCCGGCAAATCGACGACCTCCGCGGCACGCTCTACCGCCAGACGATGTTTGCCGAATTCGAAAAACTCATCCACGCCACCGAGGAAGCAGGCGACGCCCTCACGCTCGACTCGATGAAGACGATTTATCGCGGCCTGCTCGACGCGTACTTTGGCCCCGACTTCACACTCGACGACGAACTGTCGCTCGAGTGCCTGCGCATCCCGCATTTTTACAGCGCGTTTTACGTATACAAATACGCCACCGGCATCAGTGCCGCCGTCGCCCTCTCCGAACAGGTCCTCACCTCCGGCGACGCCACGCGGTACCTCACCTTCCTGAAAAGCGGCGGCAGCAAATACCCGATCGACACACTCGCCGACGCCGGCGTGGACATGCGCACACCCGATCCCGTCGATGCCGCCCTTGCCCTCTTCGCCCGCCGGGTCGACGAACTCGAAGAATTGCTGACCTGACCGCTCCCGCTCGCGGGGGCGAAAAAATTTCTAAGGATCGCGTCGGCGTTGCGTTGTCCCGGTAACAGCCCATGTCTCCGGAACTCCTCATCGACGCAGCCCTCACCCGCTACGAACGCCCGCTCGTCAGCTACGCACGCGGGATCACCGGCGACATCGAGTCCGCCCGCGACGCTGTTCAGGAAACGTTTCTGCGGCTGAGCCGACAGGATGTCGCAGCGCTCGAGCCGCGCCTCGCGCCGTGGCTGTTCCTGGTTTGCCGCAATTGCGCACTCGATCATTGTCGGAAAATCGCGCGGTTCCCGGGCACGCCACTGGACGACGACCTGCCCGATTCCTCCCGATCACCAGCCGAGTCGGCTGCCGACGATGACGAAGCCAGCCAGCTCCGCGCGCTGCTTGATCGTTTGCCCGAACGGCAACGCGAGCTCGTGCGTTTAAAATTCGATGCCGGCCTCAGCTACCGCGAAATCGGCGAGGCCATGGAAATGAGCGTGCCGAACGTCGGTTTCCAACTCCACACCGCCATCCAGACGCTCCGCCGCCTTTGGAAAACCACCCACGCTGAAATCCTGCCATGAACGACGATCCCCGCCTCACCGCCTACGCCCTCGGCGAATTGGAAACCGAAGCCCGCGAAGCGTTCGAACGCGAACTTTTGGTTTCCGAAACGCTCCAGCATGATCTCGCCGAAACGTCCGCCGTTTGCGCGACCCTCACTCCGCCTCCCGCGGAAGCGGTCCTGACTGAAGCCCGGCGTTCCGAACTCCGCGCTCGCATCCGGCAAAATCTTCGCGCTGCCAGACGCCAGTCGCTCGTCCGCCGGGCCGCCCTCATCGGCGGTGCCGCCGCAGCCGCTGCGGCGATCGTGGTGGTCGTTTCGTGGCCCGGTGTCCCGGTGGAAATCAGCCCTCCCCAAAACGTGGCCGAAGCAACTCCTCAGCAGCCTAACACGTCAACCGCTCCGCCTGAACAAATCACCCGCCTCCTCGCGGAAGGTGAAAGATTCGCTGAAACCGGCCGATTTGATCTCGCGGGAAAGCGGGCTGAGCAGGTGCTCGACATCGACCGTTACAACATTGCAGCCCGTAGACAACTCGAGCAGATCGAGAAAGCGAGAGAGAGCGTTGGGACTTTCGCTCAGAACGAATCGCGCGCCCGCCTTGTTTCAGAGGTCGACCTCGGATGGCAACTGCAGGCTACCGGAATCTCCGACGAGGCCACGACCTCAGCTGAACGGCCGTATCGAAGAGCTGGACGGGAGGCGCCAGTCGTTTCAGAGCCCAGTAATCTGCAATCGTCGCTGGACTTGCGCTCGGACACCCCACTCGTCGCGGGTGCCCGAGCAGCCGGAGGAGTCATCAGTGGGACATCCCTCTTCGGCAGCATAGATGAAATCGCTTTCGCGCCAAGCCAGACAGCCAACTTCGAATCCTACGCGGACATCAGTGAAAATGGATTTCACGTCACACTCGACGAACCGCTGTCGACATTTTCCATCGACGTCGATACCGCGAGCTACGCGAACGTCCGGCGTTTTTTGACGGACGGGCAGCTTCCTCCCACCGGGGCCGTCCGCGTCGAAGAATTGATCAATTATTTCCCCTTTACGCTGCCCGCTCCTACCGGAGATCAGCCGTTCTCCGTCACAACGGATGTCGCCCGGGCACCGTGGGCCGACGATCACCTTATTGCCCGGATCGCGCTCAAGGGACGGGAAATTGCAACCAACGATCTGCCGCCGAGCAATCTCGTTTTCCTTATCGACGTCTCCGGATCGATGCGCAGCGACGACAAACTTTCGCTGCTGCAAAAATCGCTCACCGCACTCGTGGAAAACCTCGCCACGAGCGATCGCGTAGCCATCGTCACCTACGCTGGCAATTCCGGCCTCGCCCTGCAGTCCACGAGTTGCGAAGACAAAAAGAAAATCCTCGCGGCGGTCAACGGCCTCACGGCCGGCGGCTCGACCAACGGCTCTGGAGGCATCGCGCTCGCCTACCGCACCGCCCGTGAGCATTTCCTCAAAACGGGCAACAACCGGGTGATTCTATGCACCGATGGCGATTTTAACGTCGGCATCACCGATCACAACGAGCTGATCCAATTGATCGAAAACGAACGGAAATCCGGCGTTTTTCTTTCCGTGCTGGGGTTCGGGACTGGAAATCTGAAGGACTCCACGATGGAGCAGCTCGCCGACAAGGGGAACGGCAACTACGCCTACATCGACTCGCTCTTCGAGGGTCGCAAGGTGCTCGTCGAGCAGATGACCGGGACCCTTTTCACCATCGCAAAGGACGTGAAGATTCAGGTCGAATTCAACCCGGTCACCGTCGCGGGTTATCGTTTGATCGGGTACGAAAACCGCCTGCTGGCGAAGGAAGATTTCAACAACGACAAAAAGGACGCTGGAGAAATCGGGGCCGGACACAATGTGACCGCTCTCTACGAGATCGTGCCAGCCGGCCAGGAGGTCCCCGGGCGGTCATCGGTCGATCCTCTCAAATACCAGACGCCCCCACCGACCAAACAATCCCCCGTGGCGACCAGCGGCTCCCGCGACCTCTTCACCGTCAAACTCCGATTTAAGGAACCGACCGGTGACACGAGCGAACTCATCGAGACGACGGTCCAGCCAGGCGAAAAGACGCTCACGGATTCCGCTCCCGACTTTCGCTTCGCCGTGTCGGTCGCCGCCTTTGGGATGAAACTTCGTGGGTCCGAAGATCTCGCCGATTTCTCGTGGGCCGAGATCCAATCGCTCGCCCGCGCGAGCCTCGGCGACGACCCGAGCAGCATCCGGGCGGAATTCCTCACTCTCATCGAGAAGGCCCGGCACATGAGCGCGGATCCGGATGCGGAACGTTAGACTAGTCGTCATTCGCGGGTCCCCTTTTTCGTAAGGTTGTGCGATAATCCTGCGCATGGCTGATCCCGATCAATGGCAGATGCGCAGCCCTGGCGATCTTCACGAGTTGCTGCCTTCGATCGACGCAACACCCGTCGCGGCCGCCGTCGAACGTTCGACCCGCGCTTTCCCCGACTGGGCGGCACGTTCGCTCGATGACCGCATTGAAATTCTGCGTGGGTGCCAGTCTGCCATCCGGGACCAGCAGGAGGATCTTGCGCTTTCCATCGCTCGCGAGACCGGCAAACCGCTCAAGGAAGCGCGCGGCGAACTCGGCGCGGTCGTCGCGAAGTTTGACCTCACGATCGAGGACGCCAATACGTTCCTTGCCGACCGCCCGGTGTGCGGCGGACCCCATCCCGCCTTGGTCCGCAACCTTGGCCGCGGCCCCGCGGCGGTGATCGCGCCGTTCAATTTTCCCATCCACCTCGGCCACGGCGCAGCGGTCGCATATTTGCTTGCAGGAAATTCCGCACTCTACAAACCGTCGCCGTTGGCCGCCGTCACCGGAGCCGCTTACGTGCGCGCGATGCAAAGCGCCCTGCCGTCCGGCGTGATGGAAGTCGTGCAGGGATGGGGCGAAACCGGCCGTGCCTTGTGCGTCGACCCCGCCGTGCGTTCGGTTTGTTTTACCGGGTCCGTCGCCGTCGGCACCGCCATCGCGCAGGATCTGGCGGCTGATTATTCCAAATCGCTCGCGCTGGAACTGGGTGGAAAAAATGCCTCGTTCGTGCTCGACGACGCCGATGTGCCGTCCGCGGCCAGCGCAATCGCGGACTCGTTCTGCCTGACCACCGGTCAACGCTGCAACGCCACAAGCCGCATCCTGGTTGCGTCGTCCGTGCTCGACTCGTTTCTCGACGCCTTGCGGAGCGAACTCGGCCGCTATCAACCCGGCGATCCGCTCGACGAGAAGACCACGCTTGGACCGCTGGTAGCCGAACGCGCCGTGGACCGTTACCGCGCGCTAACCAGCCTCGCCGTCGGCGAATGGATTGTACCCGGACACGTCCGCGGAGCCGTGAGCGGCAAACGAGGCCACTACGTCACTCCGGCGGTGATTCTTTGCAAGGACACCACCGCGCTGGAAAACTCGCCGCTGCACACAGACGAGGCGTTCTGCCCGGTCGTTGTCGTTTGCCCTGTGGATGACGATCAGTCGGCAATTCGTGTCCACAATTCCACGCCGTACGGCCTCACGGCCTCGATCTTCACCGCGTCGCGAGACCGATTCGAAACCCTTGGCCGGTCCCTCCGCGTCGGCAATCTCTACCAAAATCTGCCCACGACGTTCTCGCCCTCGACTCTGCCATTTGGCGGACTGGGGATCTCGGGAAATGGGAAACCGGGCGGCCGCGGTTTCGTGCGATTCTGCTCAGACGAACAGGCGATCCAGTGGCCCAGTGAGGTCGCTTAAAATTCGTCTTTCTCTCCCGTCATCCAATCTGCGCCTCCCACCGGCGTGTCCGCGGCGTAACGGTTCGTACCCAGCGCGCTAAATTGGCCAATCCGTCGCTTGCGACACCGTCGCATCTGGCGTAGTTCACCGCCGACTTGGACGCCTCGGGCTGAAACAGGGAAACATCATGTGGATCGTTCAATTTGCGCTGCGCTATAAATACACGGTCGCCGTCCTCGCGATCGGAATTTTCCTCTTCGGCCTGCTCTCGATGCAGCGCATGTCGACCGACATCATGCCGCAGGTGGACAGCCCGGAAATCCAGCTCGTCTGGACCTACGCCGGCCTGAATGCCCGCGAGATGGCGGCAAAAATCACTTCGTTTTCGGAAATTGCCACGCTCAACAACAACGTGGACGACCTCATCGAGGTTCGGTCCGAAACGTCGAATGGCGTGGGCATCGTGAAACTTCGTTTCCAGCCCTACGTCGAGCTCGATTACGCGCTTTCGCAGGTCACCGCCGTTTCACAGACGATCCTGCGGCGAATGCCCGCCGGCACCACTCCGCCACTCATCGTGCCGGTGAGTCCGTCGAGCGTGCCAATTCTCCAACTCGTCATTTCGTCCGATTCGCTTACCGACGGTGCGCTGTTCGATTGGGCGCGCCTTCAGCTCCGCGCGCAGGTCCAGAGCATTCCCGGGATTCGCCTTTCGCTTCCCTACGGCGGCGCGTCCCGCCAGATCATGGTCGATCTCGAACCGGAGGCACTCAACGCGTTTGGGCTTTCCGCATCGGACGTGAGCCGCGCGATCAGCGCCCAGAATCTCACCCTGCCCTCCGGCAATTTGCGCGAGGGCGGTCGCGATTTGACCATTGCCGTCAATGCCAGCCCGGAGAGCGTCGAAGCCTTTCTCGATCTGCCCATTCGCTCCGTCGACGGCCGCATCATCCTCCTGCGCGACGTCGCCAACGTCCGCGACGGCGAGGCGGTTTCGACCAACATTGCCCGCCTGAACGGTGACAACGCCGTGATGGTGACCGTGCTCAAGCTCGGCAGCGCGTCCACGCTCGATATCATTTCCGGCATTCTCAACCGCCTGCCGCAGATCCGCGCTGGCGCACCGCCCGGGCTGCGCATCGAGCCAATTTTCGACCAATCGGTTTTTGTTCAGGCCGCCATCAATACGGTCATCAAGGAAATCATTCTCGTCGGCGCCCTCGTCTCTCTCGTTGTCCTGCTTTTCCTCGGATCGTGGCGCTCCACCCTGATCGTGCTCACTTCGATTCCGCTCGCGCTGCTTTGCTCCGTGATCGGGCTGAACCTCTCCGGCGCAACGTTTAATCTGATGTCTCTCGGCGGGCTCGCTCTCGCCATCGGCATCCTCGTGGACAATGCCCTCGTCGAAATCGAAAACATCAAACGCCAGATCGGCCTCGGCAAATCCGTGCGCCAGGCGATCATCGACGGCGCTCAGCAGGTCGCGTTTCCGGAGTTTGTTTCCACCACGGGCATCTGCATCGTTTTCCTGCCCATCTTCCTGCTCAGCGGAACGGCGGCCTTCGTTTTTAAACCCCTCGCCCTCGCGGTCATCTTCGCGATGATCGCCAGCTATCTGCTCTCGCGCACCCTCGTCCCCACCCTCGCCTCGCTGCTTCTGCCGGCGGAAGTCGAATCCGAGAGCCGCCGCGTCGGCCAGCCCCCGCGAGGCCTCGCCCGCATTCATCACGGCATCGAGGGCGGTCTGAACCGGGTCGCGCTCCTGCAAAATCGCCTGCTCAACGTTTTTCTCCGCCGTCGCTGGATCGTCCCGGTTGTCGTGCTCGCCGTTGGCGGCACCGGAATTCTGCTCTGGAAATCCGTCGGGCGCGAATTTTTCCCGGTCACCGACGCCGGGCTGTTGCGCATGTTTGTGCGGGTTCCCAGCGGCGTGCGGGTCGAGGAAACCGCGCGGCGCATGGCGGAGATTCACCGCGAAATTCGCAGTCTCATCCCGTCAGAAGAATTGCTCTTCGTCGCCGAAAACATCGGCATGCCGTCGTCCGTCAATCTCGCCTGGGTGGAAAGCACTGCCGTCGGGTCGTACGACGGAGAGATTCTGATCCAGTTGGCGTCCGACCACCGCCCGACCGAGGACTACATGGCGAGCCTGAGACAACTCATGGCGGAAAAATTTCCCGACGTGCAAATCTTTTTCCGGCCCGCGGACGCCACCAGCCAGACGCTTTCGGGTAGCGCACCCACAGCATTTGAAATCCGTCTGATCGGGCGCGATGTGCCCGGCAACCTCGAGCTCGCGCGGGAACTTCAAACCCGCCTCGAGGAAATCCCGGGTGCGACCGACGTCGTCCTCCGTGAGGTCCTCGACCTGCCGGAATATTTTCTCGAGATCGATCGGGTCCGCGCGCTCCAGCTCGGCGTCACCCAGCAGGATGCCGTCAATGCCCTGCTCACGACGCTTGGCTCCGGCGGCTCGGTCGCTCCGAGCTACTGGGCCGATCCCAAGATTGGCTCGTCGTACGAAGTCCAGGTGATCGCCCCGCCGGCTGCTCTGACCGGACGCGACCAAATCCTCAATCTCCCCGTTCGCCCCGCCGCCGGTGGCCAGCCAATCCTGCTGGGGTCCATCGCGAAGATCAGCGAACGCCGCATCCCGGCGAGCGTTTCCCGCACCACCCTCCAGCCGACTCTCACCGTGCTGGCCAACGTCCAGGGCACCGACATCGGCTCCGTTCTCGATCGATTAAATCCCGTCCTCGACGACCTCCGGTCCCGACAGAAACCGGGCAACACCATCGCCGTCGCCGGTCAGGCTGCCCTCATGGATTCCGCCTACACCGAGCTGTTCTCCGGCCTCGCGCTCTCCGCCGCCCTCATTTTTCTCGTGATGGTCATCAACTTCCAATCGTGGGGCCTGCCCTTCGTTGCGATCAGCGGCCTGCCGCTCGCGGTTTCCGGAGCGTTCGCCGCGCTTTTTCTCACCGGAACGCCCCTCAGCGTGCCCGCCATGATGGGTCTGATCATGGTCGTTGGTGTCTCGACGGCCAACAGTGTCCTGGTCACCAGCTTTGCCCGCGACCTCTGGGCGAGCGGAATGCCCGGAGCCAAAGCCGCCATCGACGCCGCCACGACCCGACTCCGTCCCGTCTGCATGACAGCCCTCGCGATGATCCTCGGCGTGCTTCCCATGGCGCTCGGCACCGGCGAGGGCGGCGAACAAAACGCTCCGCTCGGCCGCGCCGTCATCGGCGGACTTCTCCTCGGCACGCTCGCGTCTCTTTTCGTCGTTCCTTACGTTTTTGCCCTCGTCAAACACCGGCCGCCCGCAGCAAGCAACTCCGCGGACGACCAACCGAATTCGTCCACCCGAACCGACGACCGCCTTGCGACCACCCACTGATCTTTTGCTCCGATGAAATCCTGCACCCTGCTCGCATTCACCACCTTCTTATTTGCGCAGATCAGCCCGGTCGTGGCGGCTGAGAATTCACCACCACCGGACGCGGCAGAGTCGGGAGTGAAGGTCAGCAAACCGACGCGACCCGAGGGCGGCACGACCATCCGACTGCCCGCCCGCACCGCGCCCGCCGAACAGGCCTCGATCTTTTCCCGCGCCACGGGAGTGATCAGCGAACGCCGCGTCGATATCGGTGACACCGTCAAGGCGGGCGACATTCTTGCCGTGATCGACGCGCCCGAGATCGACCGCCAGATCGAACGCGCCCGCGCGGGAGTCGCCCAGGCCGAGGCCAACGCCGCGCTTTCCCGAGTCGCCCTCACCCGCGCCCGTGCCATGGCAAAAAACAACGTCATCGCCGCGGAAGAACTCGACGAACGCGAAGCGGGCGGCAAAACCGCCGCCGCCGACCTGCTCGCCGCCCAGGCCGAACTCAACCGCCTGCTCGACGTGCAATCGTTTCAAACGCTGCGCGCGCCGTTTGATGGCGTCGTTTCCGGCCGCCAGGTGGATCGAGGTGACCACGTCCGCGGAGATCAATTTCAACCGGAAGAATGGCTCTTCCAACTCGTGCGCATCGACGAATTGCGCGTCGAGCTCGACGCCCCGCCGTCCGCCGCCCTTCAGCTTCGGCCCGGCCAGGCCGGAACCGTCACGTTCAGCGAACTGCCCGGCCGATCGTTTTCGGCCACCGTCACGCGCGCCTCCCGCGTGATCGACACCGAATCCGGCACCATGCGCGTCGAAATGCTACTCCCCAACGAAGGCAACGTTCTTCCGGCCGGGCTCTCCGGCATCGCTACCATCACTGCCGACGCGACCGCTGCCGCCCTGCAAATTCCCACCAACGCGCTCCTGGTCCGCGATGGCCGCAACATGGTTGCCAAAGTCCAGGCGGGAAAAATTGCGTTTCTGCCTGTGCAGGTCGGGCGCAATCTCGGCACCAAGATCGAAATCCTGAGCGGTCTCTCACCCGACGACAATCTGATCCTCAGCCCCAACGCCCTCCTCACCGAAGGCCAGTCCGTGCCCTGATGGGCCGCAGAATCATCCGCTGATTTTCAGAATTCCCATAAAATCTGCGAAAATCGGTGAAATCTGCGGACAAACCGGATCCAAAAACTTCCGCCCCGATCCCCAAAAACGATCAGAACGTTTTGCGCAGGTGGCTGGGTAAAATCCCGAGCTGCTCGCGATATTTCGCGACCGTTCTCCGCGCGATCGGGATACCACGTTCCTTGAGAATTTCGAGGATCGCCTGATCGCTCAGCGGTTTGTGTCGGTCCTCTTTTTCGACCAGCTCGGCGATGGCGCGGCGCACACTTTCGTTGCTGATGTCACCGCCCTCGGCCGTTTGATAACCGGGTGTGAAAAAATACTTCATTTCGAAGATGCCCTGCGGCGTGAGCATGTATTTGCCGTTGGTCGCCCGGCTCACCGTGGTCTCGTGCACCCCGACGATTTGCGCGATCTGATTCATCGTCATCGGCTTTAATCCCGACGGCCCCTCCCTCATGAATTCCGTCTGCCGCGTCACAATTTCCCGCGCGATGTTCAGAATCGTCTGCTGGCGCTGCTGGATGCATTTGATGAAAAACCGCCCGCCTTTGATTTTTTCCCGGATGTATTCACGCACGTTGCGCCGATGCCCCGGCTCGGACAGCAGATCCTTGTAATAATTGCTGATCCGCAACATCGGCACGTTGTCGTTGTTCAGTGAAACGGTGAAACCATCGCCATCCTCCTCGACAACGACGTCCGCGTGGATCACCTGATCCGGCGAAGTGGAAAACTGACGGGCCGGACGCGGTTCGAGCGTGGAAATAAAATCCGCCGCCGACTGGATGTCGTGCACCCCCACGGCAAGCCGCCGCGCAATTTCGGGAAATTTTCGCTTCAGTAAATCGTCGAGGTGATTCGAAACGATGCGCGCTTCGAGGCCGTCTGCCTTGCCCAAACGCTGGAGTTGAATCAAGAGGCACTCACGCAAATCCCGGGCCGCGACGCCAACCGGATCCAGGGCCTGCACCTCGCGAAGGACGGCCATCACGACTTCCTCCCGCGTGTTCGTGAGCCCCGCCAGCTCGCGCACCGACACGTCCAGCAATCC
Organism: Chthoniobacterales bacterium; assembly: GCA_041748215.1. GTDB lineage: Bacteria > Verrucomicrobiota > Verrucomicrobiia > Chthoniobacterales > JAATET01 > JBGTDR01. Next base: position 3,343 of record JBGTDR010000181.1, on the reverse strand, counting down.
CATCTCGTTGAGATTGCCGACGATGGCGTCAGCCACTTCCCGCTCCTCCGGCGGGATGTCCGCCAGCCCCAATTGATCCAGCAGATGCTGCTGGAGGCTTTTGGGCGTGCGGACGGAATTCAGCAGAAAATCGCGTCGCTCCTCGGCTTCACTCGACCGGCCTTCGTACGCTCCGGACTGCGACATGTAATCACGCCATTCCTCATCGAGTCGGCTGATTTCCTCAATTTCTTCGTCCCACTCGTTGTCGTCCGACTCCTCCGGTTCGGGCGTTTCCTCTTCGAGCGTCGGATTCACCTGAAGTTCCTGCTCGACGAGATTCCGCAACTCCAAAGCCGGTGCCTGCAACACGTTCAGACTCTGCTGCATCTGCGGCGACAGCGTCTGCTGGAGCGAGAGCCCTAGAACTTGATCCATCCCTGCCATCAAGGATCGGAAAGTAGGCACCTTTCCTGCTACGGCAAGCAATAACCACGCCAGAATTGCAATCGCCCGACCGGAGCTGAGAAATTTTCTCGCCGGGTCGTGATTAAACCACGGACATCAATCGGGTAACGCGGCCATCCACGCCGGGCTGGCTCCGGTCAGGACGACGAGTCCGTCGTCGGCGTGCACCTCGCCAAACGTGTAGATATCGCCCGAGAGCAGGTAGGCATTTTCGCCGGGCGAGCCCGAACGATCGGGCGGGATCACGAGCGGTTTCCCACCCGCCGCGACCCAGACGTAAGCGCGGAAGTCACCTTCAGTGCGGAAAAGGTAGATGTGCTGCCGCCGGTTTTTGAGAATCCGGGATCCGACGAACGTGCTCCCGCGAAGCTCTTTCGTGCCGTCCGACAACGCCACACCGGAGACAGTCCGCCCGCGGTCTGCGTCGCCGAGCGATTCCAGGTAAGCGATCATACGCGGATTGTCGCGCTCGAGCTGCTCACCGATGGATTGCGGGGCTGTCGCGCAGCCGACGAAAACAGCAACGAAAGCGCACAGGAACAGGGGGGCGAAATTTTTCACGAGAAATTCTGTAGCGGAATCCCCTGCCGCCTGCCATCGCCAACTCCTGATCTCAGCCCGTCCGCCCCGCACCAAAACGGCGGCCAACTTTTTTCCAAACGGCATTCACGGCATCGTGCATGGCCTCGACGCGCAGCAACCAGCACAACAACGCGTAAAGGCCCGCCGCGACGCCGATAATGCCGAGCAGCGCTGGCAGGCGGATGAGGATGCCGACATCGTTGAACCACGGAACCAGCCAAACGCGGGCCGCCCAGCAGGCTACGCCCAAACCCGCCGCCGCAATCGCGCAGCGGGCGACTTCCCGGGCGAACCGCGGCGTTTCGAGGTTGCCCGAGGCATTCCGCATCAGGAGAAAAAGTGTGAGAAAATTCGCGGTCGCGGCGATGGCGGTCGAAAGCGCAAGGCCGCGATGGCCGAGATCGAGGCGGAATATGAAGAACCAATTCAATCCGACGTTCAGCGCGATTGACCCGAAACTCACGAGCATGGGCGTCCAACGGCGGTCGATGGCGTAGAACGCGGGCGAAAGCACCTTGATGCACGAATAAGCGACGAGCCCGAGCGCGTAGAATTGGAGAGCAAGTCCGGTCTGGAACGAATCGCCGGCGGTAAATTGCCCGCGTTCGTAGATCACGCTGATGATTGGCTCCGCGAGAAAATACAGCCCCGTGGCCGCCGGCAGTGTGAGGAAGATCGCGAGGCGCATCGCGCGGGAGAGGGTCGGTCCAAACGCGCTGCGGTCCGCATTGGCCGCGATGCGCGACACGACCGGCAAAGTGATTGTGGCCACCGCCACGCCAAAAACTCCGAGCGGGAGCTGCATCAGGCGGAATGCAAATTGCAGCCAGCTCACCGCACCGTCCTGCAGATACGAGGCGAACATCGCGTTCACCATCACGTTGATCTGGACCGCGCTGGCCGCGATCACCGAGGGCAGCATCAGTCCAAGCACGAGTTTCACACCGGCGTCCCGCCATTGAAAATCGGGCGTAAACCGAAATCCCACTTTGCGCAGGCTCGGCAATTGCACCACGAGCTGGAGCAGCCCGCCCAGCAGCGTGCCAAGGGCCAGCCCGACCAGCGCCCGCGGCCCGAACGTGGGGTCGAGCCAGTAACCAAATCCCACGCCGCCGAGAATCGACCCGATATTAAAAAAACTCGACGCCATCGCCGGCGGTCCAAAGACGTTTTTGGCGTTCAGCATTCCCATCACCAGGGCTGCCAGGGAAACCAGCAGGATGAACGGGTACATGATGCGTGTGAGCAGGACGGTGAACGCTGCCTTCTCGCTGTCAAAACCCGGTGCCAATACGGCGATCAGGACGTCGGCAAAAATCACACCGAGCACCGTCACTAACGACATAAAAACCGTGGTGAGCGTCGCCATCTTCGACGCCAACCTCCACGCGGCCCCGTCACCTTCGCCTTCGATCTTGCGCGAAAACACCGTGATGAACGCCGTGGAAAGCGCACCCTCGGCGAACAGATCGCGCAGGAGATTGGGCGCTTTGAACGCGATGATGAACGCATCCATGTTGCGCCCGGCTCCGAAAAGTCCGGCGAAGATCAGCTCGCGCGCCAGCCCGAGCAGCCGGCTGCACATCACCGCGACGGCGACGATCCCGGCGGCGCGGGTGTTCAATTGATGTTTACTCACGCGCGGCGGCTTTTCTCAAACGCTCCATGATGGCGGCTCCAATGCCCTCCTCGGGCACGGGAAGCGCCAGAATGCGTTTCAAGCCCCGTTCGTCAAGCCGCCGCATGGCTCCGTAAAGATTGGCCGCCGCCTCGCGGAGATCGCCCGAAGCTGAAAGCACTTCCACGGCCGCAAATCCCGCAATCACTTCGTCGCATCGCCACGCGAGCAGACCGCACGTCGGATCCGGCACCACCCGCTCGACGATTTCCAACGGAGTCGCCGGCGCGTAGTGGCTTTTGAGCCCGCCGGGTGCCACAACCTCGCCCGCCCCGCCGGATCCACCCGTTTCCACCCGGGCATAGAGCGCGAGGTCGGCCGCCGTCACCGGTCCCTGCCGGAGGATTCGCACGCTGTCGTCACCGACCAGCACAATCGTGGATTCGATGCCGTAAGCGCACGGTCCGCCGTCCAGAACGAGCGGAATTTCCCCGCCCAGCTCCGTGATCACGTGGTCAGCAGTCGTCGGACTGATGCGGCCAAATCGATTGGCGCTCGGCGCGGCCAGCGGGGCCGCAAAATCCGCCACCACGGCCTGAAAGACCGGGTGGACGCTGCGCCTGACCGCCACTGTCCCCTGCCCCGCCGTGACGATGTCGGGCACTGCGCGGTGCCGCGGCAGCACCATCGTGAGCG
>JBGTDR010000180.1:0-14153 GCA_041748215.1 Chthoniobacterales bacterium | reverse complement strand
GAGGCGGGCGAAACCTCCTCCCTTCTCGACCAATGGCGGAACGAATCGGCAAGCGACCCCGGCGCAGGTCTGATCCTCGGTTATCTATTACTCGAGTCCGGCGATTCCGCCGGAGCGATTGCAGCTTTCGAAGGCATCATTGCGGGTGATGCAAATAACGCGGAGCCATGGATTGGTCTGACCGCCGCGCACGAAGCGCTCAATAATCCCTCCGCCGCCGCGACGGCTCTGGCGCGTGCCCTCGAGCTGACCGCAGCCGGAGACCCGGATCGCCAAAAATTGCTCGTCCACCTCGGAGAGAAAAAAAATGCGGCGGGCGATCAGTCCGGTGCCATTGCGGCCTGGGAGGAAGCCGTGGCGGCAAATCCCAATGATGCCGCCCTTCGCCGACTTCTCGTCGAAAAATATTCCGCCACCGGCGCCGAGGAAAAGGCCCTGCCTCATCTCGAGTGGTTGGCAGTGAACGCGCAACCCGCCGACCGCGTGCCCGCACTCGTCGCGACCAGCCGGATCTGGGAATCGCGCGGTCACTTCACGGAAGCGATCGGTTTTGTGATTCAGGGATTGGCCCTGCTCGGGACCAACCATTGGCAGCGGCCGGATCTGGAACGTCGCGTCGTCGATTTGCACGCAAAAGCCGGGACGCTCGAGGCTCACGTGGCGGGATTGCACTCGGACGTTGCAACCTCACCTCGCGACCCGCGGGCCCACCTCCGTCTGGCCAACGTGCTGGCCACGCTCGCCCGCCGGGATGAGCAATTGGCCGTCCTGCGAGAAGCCCACGCGATCTTGCCGCAGGATGCCGCAATCACTTCAGCGCGGCTCGAGGCGGAGGCAGATTTCGGCGACCTGCCAACCGCAATTGCATTGGCTGAATCCGCGATAGCACGCCGGCCGGCCGATCCCAATCTCGTTTTTTTGCGCGCCGATCTCGACGTGCGGGCCGGGCAGATGAATGCGGCAACTGCCAGACTCGAAACCCTGCTCGCCGCCGCTCCATCCGATGAGACCCTTGCCGCCCGCGTCCTCTCATTTTTCGAACGTCACCGACTCAGCGACGCGTTGCGCCGCCACCTTGCGCAACGTTCCAGCGGCACCCCCGAGACCTCGCGCATGCTTGCGCAACTTGATTTCGCAACGGGTTCCGCCACCGCCGGCGCCCGCACGTTGCTCGAGACGGATTTCGCCGCACTTGGCCCCGAAGCCGGAGCCTTGGCCGCAATGGACGCAGCCGCACTATTGCGCGAACAGGGCCTGCTCGACGAAGCCATCATCGCCGGGCAGCAGGCTGTCACGCTCGATCCGGAAAATTCGGACGCCGCCCGGGCGCTCGCAGCTTTGCTTGCCACGGCGGATGTGTTCGCAGAAGCCGAGGCAATTCTTGAATCCGCCATCCTCCGCAATCCGGTCGACGCAGAGTCGCTGGATCGTCATCTGTTGCAGCTCCTCGAGAGCGCCCCGGACGTTTCCGAAACGGAAGCGGATGCCACTCTCGTCGAAAGTCTTTTTGCCGCCGAACAGGGCCTCGAAAAACCACCCGGCGCCGCCGCCCGCAAGGCGGCCAGCCTGCGCGAAGCACTGACTGATGCTGCCAATCCTGCCGCGTGGCTGCGCGCGGCGCGTTGGGAGGAATGGAGCGAAGATCCCGACGAAGCGGCCGACGTCCTTGATCGTGCCATGATTCGATTTCCCGATGCGCCGGAATTGCGCGAGAACGCCGCCCGCCTCGCCGCGGCCCAGGAGGATTTGTCGACCGCGATCACTCACTACGAATCCGTCGCTCGCCTCGCCCCCGAACGCCATGATGAGATCCAGCGCCGCATCGCCGAGCTGGAAGCGGACCGCGGAAATTTCGACCGGGCACTCGAAATCTTCGCCGCCCGAGCCGACGCCGATCCTCCGTCCGTCGAAGCGCTCACCGACCTCGCCGGCGCGCAGCAACGCGCAAACGACTGGTACCGTGCGCTCGACACCTGGTTGCGGGCTTTTGCCATGGCGAGTCCCGCGCAACGGGCTCAGATGCGCCAGCCAGTGCTTGCCGTAGCCGAACGTCTTGCCATGCCGGCGCGCGGCGTGAGCGTGCTCGCAACATTCGCCGCCAGCCAGCCGGACGAAGCCAGTCAGATTGCCGGTTGGGAAGAAACGGTGGATTACGCCGTGTCGCATCAGGCGTTGAACGAATTGCGTCCAATTCTTCGGGCGGAACTTCAGCGCCAGCCGCGACTATATTCGCTCGCGACCGCTCGTGCGGCGCTCGAAACGGCTTCGGGCCGACCCGGTCGCGCGTTTGAGATTCTCAGCCAATCAGTCGAGCTGGCAGACGACCAGGCTGGCGCGCTGAACCGCAGCTTCGAAGCCGCACTTGCCGCTGGTGATCAATCCGCAGCGATTCGCATCGCCTCACGCCTCGCGGATCGGACGGCCGATCCGAGCAACTGGCGTCAGCTCGCCGACCTTCTCGAATCGCAGGGCCAAACAGCCGACGCCATTGCAACGTGGCGGGGCATTCGCCGAAAATTCAGCCGGGACCCGACCACGCTAACGGCTGCGGCTGCATTCTACCGACGTCAGGGCCTCGACACCGAGGCCGCGGATTGTCTTTACGCCGCTGCCGCCATCGAACCGGCATCGCCCCTTGCACTCGCGGAAGCTGGCCGGTTCGCGTTGTCTCTCGGCGACCGCGAACGGGCGATCGAAAATTTCCAACTGCTGCTGGCAGTCACCCGACCATCCGGGGACGCGCTACCGGGACTTCCCGGCTACGACGAAATTACCCAACAGGACGCCCAACGCGCATTCTCCACCGCGATGCGCGCTCTCGGCGGTCTTTCCGAACCCGAGACCATCGCCACGGTGCGAGACCGAATCGGCGGCGGTGATGCGAGCGACGCGGGCCTGCGACTGGAAGCGATCCGCGCGGTCGGTCGCCTGTCCCGTGGCGGTGCCAGCCACGCCGAATGGCTCGATTGGTGTCGCGACGCAAATTCCGGCGAAGCCGTGTGGGGGCTGTACGAATCCGGAGCCACCGCCGAAGCGCTCGCCCGGCTTAAAAGCTGGCCGGACAAATCCGACGACGCAGCGAGGCGATCGGCGCGCGAGCAGGCATTCATCTGGATAGCCCTGCGCGGCGGGGATTATTCCGGCCTGCGCGACTGGATTGAAGAGGACACGGAAACCCGCCGCCGCCGTACGGAATTCCTTTTTCTGGCGCTCAGCCGTGCGCTGCAGACACACACGATCACGCTCGACGTCGCAGAATTGTTTCCCAGCGACCGGGTGCCGAACGCCGAATTGTGGCAGGCCGCATGGCTGCTGGCCGCGCACTCCGACATCCACGCGGCGGCCGTACTCGGAGATGCCGCGCTGCCGGACACACCCGCGGTCCGGCGAGCGAGTGCCGCACTTCAGCTCGCGTCCTGGCACCTCCTTCTCCGCAACGTAACCGCGGCCGTCGCCACTCTCGAGTCCGTCGATCGCGCAACGACTTCCGGCTACGAACAACCGGAGTTTGCCGCACTCCGTATGCGCTGGCTGCTCGCCGATCCAGATATCCGTCAAAAAATTCAGACCCGAATTGCGGAAACAACTGACGACCCTCCCGCGTGGCGGCTGGCCGCGCTCGGCTTGCTGGCTGCGCTCAATGGAGAAACCGGGAGTGAAAACTTCGCGCCGCAAAAAATTGTCCAGGCCTGGCTCGCCCAAAATTACGGTTCAGACTTTTCGGTTCCGTTCGACTCGGTCGTGCGTTCCAGCATCCTTCAACTTCTCGCCTGGGATCTCCCGGATCTCGCCCTGGCAATCTGCGACGCGGCTGGAAAGATCGATCCCGCGCTGATCGTTCTTCGCGGGGGCAACATCGAACCGTGGGAAAGCGACCTCGCGATATTCCGTGTGGTCGCGGCGGCGATGACGGCACCGCCTCGTGAGACGCCATTTTTGCTGGATCGCCACGCCGGTGATTTCGACGCCAGCCAGTTTGCAGCCGTTGCCCGCCAGCTTGAAGTTCATGGTTACGTGGCCGCCGCGCGGCAGGTGCGCGAAAGGCAACGCAACCAGTTTCCCAACGATCCGTCCGTGCTGCCTGATCTCATCGTCGCGGCAAGCCGTTCTCGTGACGATGCCCAACGCGCTCACCTCCTGGCTGATCTCCTCGACAGTGGCTCACTGACCGGAAATTTCCAGGCCGTGACGGAACAGACGATTCAACTCGGTGATTTGCTCGTGCGGGTCGGCGATCCAAAAAAAGCGTTGATTTACCTTGATCGCGCGCTCGTTCTCGCTCCGGCGGATCCTGCATTGGTGCGCGCCAAGGATCGCGCGCTCGCATCCCTCGGCGACACGGAGGGTCGCATCGTGCTCGCGCAATCACAGGAACAATTCGATCCCGCCAACTCGCTGATCCTTGCACGTCTGCTCCTTTCCACCGGGCGCGAATCCGATGCCGCCGCGATTGCGGGCAGCGCCGCCACGGCCATGCCATCGCGGTCTTCGGAAACCGGAACCATCCGCATCGAAGCCGCTCTGCTTGAGGGCGACACTGCCGCCGCTGCCAGCGAGCTGCGTCAATTGGCGGCGCGTGACGCCTGGTCTGAAGTCAGTCGGCACGCCTCCGCACTCGCCTCGGCCGGTGACACCGCAACCGCGACTTCGCTTCTGCGGCAGGGACTGGCCACCGCCACCAAACCCGAGGATCAATTTGCCTGCGGCGCGGCACTGATCAATCTCCTGCCCAGCCCAATACCGGTCGCCGACGTCGAGCCGATTCTCGATGCCCTCCGCGCGACCGCGGAAAGCAATTCCGCCCTGATCCCACGCGTTCACCAGCTCGAAACCAAACTCGCCCAATCGAATCCGGCCCTGCGCGAATGGCTTCACCGCGACCTCACCGACGCGTGGAAAAATGGCGCAGGCTCCCGCATGCACGGAGAAAAGCTCATCCAGCTTGCCATCAACGCCGGCGACGAATCCGTTCTTGCCAGCCTGCTCGATGAATTCCTCGTGCCCCGGCATTTTCACGCTTCCGCGCTCACCGGGCTGGCAGAATTGCTCACCCAGTCCGGTCAGCACGCCGCGGCCGCGCGAGTTTACAGCATCCTTGTCACGCGCAACCCCGGCCAGACCGCGTTGGTCATCGGACAGGCCCGCGAACTCTGGCTTTCCGGCCAGCAAGCTGACGCACTGGCACTCATCGATCCCTGGCTGCAAACTCGCTGGTTCGATCCCGCGATGCATCGCGAGCTCGCGGATTTTTTTGTTTCCGTGGGCGCTCGGGATCGTGCCATCGAACTTCTCAGCGAGATCGTTGCCGGTGATCCCGGTGTCACCCAGCCTGCCGTCTGGAGAAAACTCGCGCGGCTCGTCCGCGAAGCCGGCCGCCCTGAAGAGGCTGAGCTTTATCTGCGCACAAGTATTCTGAATCCCGAGAACGTCGAATGGTCCGCCGTCGTCGAGCATCTCGAGGCTACGGCCGACCTTGCCGCACTCGATCCCGAAACCAATGCGTTTCAACTTTCTCCCGCCCTCTGGCGTCACGTCCGAACGGCCCTTGCCACCCGGCTGTTGCGTGATGGGCATGCCCACCGTGCCCTTCAATGGATCACGCCCTCAATGCTCGTGGATCCAGCCGCCGCGGGCGTTTTGGTGGAAATTGCGACCCTCAACCAGCCCGACCGCACCGCGGAGGCGGCCAAACTTTGGGACACCGCCCGGCGCGAACTCCCCGACAGCCGCGCGCTGCGTCAGGGTCACGCGCGCTTTCTCACCACCCGGGCACAAACGGCGGGTGAGTCCGTTTCGAGCATCCAGCGCCTCGAGTGGCTCATTGCCGCTCACGACGCCAGTCCGGAACTCGGTGCCACCGCTCAGATGCTGGCCGGCCTCCTGCAGCAGGAGGGTCGTACGGCCGAAGCGCGCAAGGTTCTCGAAACGTTGATTCTGACCGACGCCACCGCCGAAGACCGCGCCGAAGCACGGGCGACGCTGAGTGAATGGGAGACCACCGCTGACTTGCCACCGGGCGGACCCCCGGCGTAACGTCCACTCGAAATGAGGTTCCTCCTGCCCATCCTGATCCTGGCGAGCGCACACGGCGTCCTCGCGCAAGGCGACAATGCAATCATCGAGCGGAGCTTCGAGCGAGCGAAGAACGGAACGGGTGTCGCCATGCAGAATAAATCGTTTTCTGACAGCGGAGCTTTCCGGGCAGACAAGTTCGAGACCGCCGCGTTTCAAGGAGCCAAGTCCGCTTCGACGAAGGAATTTTCCACCAAGTCGTTTTTCGGGATCAAAAATCCGTGGCTCGGCAAGGACGTTTACGACACCCGGGCCTCGACCATAGCCGACCGATCCGCCCGCGAAAGTGACAAAAAACTCGCAACCGATGGATACGATGTCCGCGCCTACGATCCCGCCGCGAAAACATCGCCCCTCGACGAAGAGCGCGTGAAGGAAGTGGTCGAACAGAAAGTCGCCGTTGTCGAACCGAAGGCCCAGGGCGGCGTCGACCAGTTCACCCAGAATCTCTCGAAAGATCTTTCGATCGACGACGTGCGGGATCTGCTCAACAAGGGCACCGTTCGATAGGCCCGCCGGGTCCGCCTCTCCACCCATGCTCGACTCCCTCCCCGCCCTGCTCGGCAACTGCGCGCAGGTCATCAGCGAGGCCGAACTGCGAAAAAAACTCGCTGAAGGACGCCCCCTGCGCGTGAAGCTCGGCGTTGACCCGACCGCACCAGACATTCATCTCGGCCACACCGTCGGCCTCACCAAACTTCGTCAATTCCAGGATCTTGGTCACCAGGCCATCCTCATCATCGGCGATTTCACCGCCATGATCGGGGATCCCAGCGGCCGCTCCGTCACGCGACCGCAGCTCACCCACGACGAAGTTCTAGCCAACGCGAAGACGTATCAGGACCAGGCGTTCAAGATCCTCGATCCTGCCAAAACGAAAGTCACTTTCAACGGCGAGTGGTTCGAAATGATGACCTTCGACGAGGTGATCCGGCTCAACAGCCGGGTGACGCTCCAGCAAATGCTCCAGCGCGAGGACTTCCGTGAACGCATGGACAAAGGTCTGCCCGTTCGCGCGCACGAGATTCAGTATCCCATCATGCAGGGATGGGACTCCGTGATGATCCAGGCTGACATCGAGCTTGGCGGCACCGACCAGCTTTTCAACATCATGGTCGGCCGCGACCTCCAGCGCGAAGAAGGCCAAGCGCAGCAGGTCGCGATCCTGCTCCCGATCCTCGAAGGACTCGATGGCGTGCAGAAGATGAGCAAGAGTCTCGGCAACGCGGTCGGAGTGAGCGAACCGCCCGGTGAAATGTTTGGAAAACTCATGAGCATCCCCGATGCCGTGATGCCAAAATATTACGACTTGCTCCTCACCGAGACGCTCTCGACCAGCACGCATCCCATGGAGGCAAAAAAGGAACTCGCCCGTCGTCTGGTCGCGCGATTCCATTCCGAAGCGGAGGCCCGTCACGCACTCGACGACTTCAATACGCGTTTCAGCCAAAAAAATCTGGCCGATGCCGACCTGCCGGAATTTGCCTTTCCGGCTGAATCCACCGATATTGTGACCGTGGTTGTGAGCGCCTACGCCACCTGCTTCCAAATCACCCGATCCCGCAGCGACGTCCGACGCCTCGTCGAACAAGGCAGCGTCCAATGGCGCGGCGAAAAGATCACCGACCCAAAAGCCGCCTTCGCCAGCGGCGAAAGCGGCATTCTCAAACTCGACAAAACCCACGCAGTCCGCGTGGGCTGAGAGGCAACCGCGAATCGCAACGGGAGTTTTTCCCGTTTGCGATCACCGGCTCGCGCTTCCGATCAGTTGGAATACGACTGCGGTCGCGTCACCGCTTCGAACGACTCCGGCGAATTTTGCGGAGCCGGTTTTGGCTGTGTGACCACACGCGGGCGCGGAGTTGGAGTCGGAACCGCCGCGGGCTGCTCGACGTAAACGTAAACCGGCTCGGGTTGTGCACAGGCACCGATCAGACAGGTCGCGGCAAACGCCGCGAGGAGCAAGGAGGAACGAGAGAAGATCATTTTCATACGCTTCGAAGGAGATCGCACCGCCGGGTGCTTTCCCCTTTTACCACTCGCTCGAAAAATCGGAATCCCGAAGTGTGGTCTCGGCCAGCCAACCGCCGGCTCAGGAATTGCTTTGAATTTCGCGTTCGGGGCATTACCGAAAGGGAGCCGCCGAGTGCCGGAATTTGCGGGGAACCGTTGCCGCCGCCCCGCCGAAACGGCCGTCATCCGATACGAACCATCGCCCGATCCATGCGTGAATCCTTCGTCTCCAGCCGGACCCTGAGCACCGGTCTTTGCGCCCCCCTGCTGGCCGTCGTCTTCGCTGGCTGCGAGCCTGACGATCCCGCGGTCCGCCACGAACTCGCGGAATTGCGCACGGCGCTCGCTGACACGCGGCGGGAACTCGATACCGTCCGCGCCTCGCTCGCATCCGCCGAGCAAAAAGCGGCCCGAGTTGATTTTGAGGAAGCGGCCGACCTGAGTGCCAGCCTGAAAACCCGCACCAATGAGCTGCGCACGATCGTGATCCAGGCCTGCCCCGGCACGCGAATCGAATCGTTCAGCATCGGTGCCGTCGAAACTCCGCTGAATTCTCCGCATCCGTACCGCGCCAATTTTAACTTCGCGCTTCGGCAGATCGATCCCGGCTCCGGCCAGGCCGTTGGTGACAACCTCGGCCCGTACACGGTCACGATCCAGGCCGACCGCGATGGCGATTGGCAGCTCCCGACCGCAGCAGATCTCGCCGCCCTTTTCGATAACCCTGCGGCATCTGCAGCGGATGCTGCGCCGCCCGACGACGGCTCCCGCCACGTCGAGTGGGGAGACAGCCCACGCAACCAGCGTAACGCCACGCAGCGTCCCAGTGCACCAGCGCCCCGTCAGCCGGCCGCCAACCCGATGCCATCGCAGGAAACCAGAGAGATTCGTTTTGAATAACGAAACTCCCGCCTCCCGCCGCTGCTTGCCATGACGGAAAACGAAGCGGAATTCCTCGATTTCGAGCATTTTCGGGTGCCGATCGTTGACGGTCGTCCACTTGAGCTGGGTCGCGGGGCGATGGGCATCACGTACAAAGCGTACGACCAGAGCCTGCACATCGACGTGGCGCTCAAGGTCATCAATTCGGCCATCCTCTCCGGCGGCAACATTCGCGAGCGCTTTATGCGTGAGGCCCGAGCCGCCGCCTCACTGCGGCACCCGTGCGTTGCCGCCGTCACTTATCTCGGTGAGCAGGGCGACGACGTGTTTTATTCCATGGAATTCGTCGAGGGCGAAACCGTGGAAGCCCGCATCCGGCGCGAAGGCTCGATGCCGGTGAAGCTCGCTCTGCACATCGTCGCCGAAGTCGCGTCCGCGCTCACCGCCGCTGAGAAACAAAATCTCGTTCACCGTGACATCAAACCCTCGAACATCATGCTCGTCGCCGGAGATGACCCCGAGCCGGATGTCAAAGTGATCGACTTTGGTCTCGCCAAAAACATCGCGGGCACGGACGCCTCGGCGACGCTCACGCAGGGCGGCTTCCTCGGCACCCCGCATTTTGCGAGTCCTGAACAGCTCGAAGAAAGCCACGTCGACACCCGGTCGGACATCTATTCGCTCGGGGTCACCCTGTTTTACATGCTGGCGGGCCACACGCCGTTCAGCGGTTCGACCGCGCAGGTGATGAGTCAACAGCTCAGTCGCGAACCTCCCATCGAGGAACTTTCCGCCCAGCCGGAACCCGTGCTCGCGCTGTTGCGGCGCATGCTGGCGAAAAAACCTTCCGGGCGTCCGGAGGGAGCGGCCGCATTACGCCGCCAGACGCTGAATTGCCTCGAAGCCGTCAAAATCCTGGAGCGCACTGGCGCACTACCACCAGCCCCGCCACCTCCCGTGGCTCCGGCAACCGCCGCAGCCACCATGCCGGCCGACGACGAGAGCATGGCGACGATGATTGCTCCCGATCTCGTCCTCGAGCCGGGCGAAGTCGTGCTCGAGCGTTTCGAATTGGGGAGCCGCATCGCCGCATCGGCCGCCGTCGTGCGGTTCGCCGCGACCGACCGTCAGCGCGACGGACACCCCGTCGAGGCGATCTTTTTCGAGCCCACCGCTGCGGGTCAGACTCAGCTCGCAACCAATTTCGAACAACATGCCGCGGCTCTCGCCGGAGTGAGCGCTCCAGCCATCGAATCAGTGCTTGTCCAGACGCGGATCGGGTCGCGATTTTTTGTCTGCGTCGACCGTCCCGCCGGCACCAGCTTGTTGAACGTCCTCAAGGCCCGGCGATCACTCCCGCTGGCTGAGGCCCTCTTGATCCTTCGTCCGCTGGCCGAGGCGGCGGATGCGCTCGCCGAAAAAAAGCTCCCCCACCCTGGTTTTTCGCTCTTCGACATTCGTCTGACCCCAGCTGGAGATCCCGCCACTCCGCTTTCTGCCTGGGCTCCGTTCGGCGTGAAATTTGACGCACTTCGGGCTGCAAGTTTCGACATTGCGCCACTCGAAGGAACCCTCGTCAAACCCGCCGGTGCCTCCGACGAATCCGCCGCTCCCGCCCATCCCATTACCAGTCTCGCCAGTCTCGCGTACGAAATCCTCGGCGGATCGCGCATCGACAGTTTTCATGACCGCTGGACGCCACTCGCGGAGCTGTCGCAAGGCGGCAACCTGATCATCAAGCGCGGCCTCGAGTCACCCGGCGCATTTTCTTCCGGCACTCAATTCATCGATTCCCTCGGTGGCAATACCGTGGTCCTGACGCCTTCGGGATCGGCCACCCGCCCACCACCCGCACCCGGAGCGGCCCCGGCACCTCCCTCGCTTCCGGTCGCGATCACTCCTCCACCACTTCCGCCCAAAAAAAGCAGCGCCGCACCCCTTGTCATCACCCTGGCAATTGTCCTGTTGCTGATCGGCGGCGGGGCTGCCGGACTGTGGTTTTCAGGAATTCTCGGCCCGAAATCGCCAGTTGCCGTCCCGGCGGAACCAGCGGAAATCGACACGACGCCCCGGGTGGTCCGCGAGCCCAATGAGCCCGAGCCCACACCCGCGGAACCGACCGGCCGTGAGATTTACCAGACCGCGTTTGACCGCGCCCGCCAGCTCGAACTGGATGCGGAATACGATGACGCTCTCACGGCGTACGCCGAACTCGCCGACTCCCATCCCGAAGACCGCGACCTGTTTACGGCGATGGAGCGCATCGCGTCCGCCATCAGCGCCCGCTTTCCCGACGGAGTGCCCGCCGAAGATTTCCCCGCACTCCGCGCACCGCTCGAAGCCGCCGCCCGTCACAATTCCGTCACCGCACAGTTTCTTGTCGGCCGGGCGTTGATCGATCCCGAGCCCACCGAGGCGATCAAATGGCTTATTGGAGCCGCGGAGAACGGCCAGTCCCAGGCCATGGTCCTCGCCGGATTGATGCTTTCGAATGGTCGCGGAGTGCCCAAACCCGATCAGGAACAGGCCGTCGGCTGGTTTCAACAGGCCGCCGATCGCCGCGACATGAACGGCACGTTTTACCTCGCCGATAGTTATTTGAATGGAAAAGGCGTGCCGCGCGACGAAAAGCGTGCCGCCGAGTTGCTCACAATCGCGGCTGATCTTGGCGATGATCGCGCCATGGATTGGCTCGGCGACATGTATCGCAAAGGCAACGGCGTGCCGACCGACCTGAAAAAGGCGTTCGACTATTTTTCCAAAGCGGTCGAGCAAGGAAACCGCAGCGCTTTGGCGGGCCTCGGCGTGATGCACATGCTCGGTGAATACGTCGAGCCCGATCCCGACAAAGCGGTTTCGTTCTGGAAGCAGGGAGCCGAACAGGGCGATGCCTCGTGCATGTTTCTTTACGCGACGTCGATCGACGATCCGGAGCGGGACAATGACAAGACGATGTGGTACGTCCGCGCTGCCCAGGCCGGGGATAATCGCGCCATGCAGTGGTGCATCGAAAACGACGTCTCCTTCGCCGAAACCACGCCTGAGCAAACGCCTTGACTTCAATTTGCCGCCTCAGTAAATCAGCCGGACTTCCGGTAATCCTATGAACAACGCAGCACTCAAATCAGTGGCCGTCGCTCTCACTCTTTCGGTTGGAGGGCTTGGATGTTCGAACATGACACCCGAAGAGAACGCCGCGGTGTTCGGTGGAATCGCGGGTGTTGCCGCCGGAGTCACCGCTGCCGCGACCGGAGTGGATGCCGCCTGGGTGGCACCTATCGCCATCGGAGCCGCCGTCGGTGCCGGGACCATCGCTTACTTCTACGCCAAACATCAGGCCAGCCAGGAACAGCGCCGCATCGCCGAGGCCCGCGCCGAGCTTTACCTCCGGAAGCTCGAACAGGAAAAAGCCCGCCAGGCCGCCGTCGCAAAAACCAAACCGTCTTCGTCCAGCAGTTCCTCCACGACCAAAAAGAAGGAGCCGGAAAAAGCTCCGGTCGAAACTCCGCGCTATATCGCCGTCGAAACCGCCAAAGCCGACGGCTACAAGGGATCCACGGCTGTCATGCTCTACGACACCCAGCGCAAGAGCCTGGTCGGCAATGACGTTTACGATCTCAAAAAGGAGCCGAAGAGCGGCTCGGTCGCCAAATACGATACCGTCCAGGCTCAATACGTGCCCGGCGCGTAACCGCGACGTGACGCAGCCGTTCTGGTTGCACCTCCAGACGCTGACGTGCGGGATACCCACGTCACCCAATCTTGCCTCAGCCGCGGTGCGCGGCTAATTCCAACGTCGTCATGCGCGGTCAACTCCACATTTCCGGACGCGGCCAGCCGCGCACCGTGGATTTGAACGAAGGCCCGTCGTCGATCTCGCTTTCGTCCCGCGACATCAATCTGCACTTCGAGTGGGAAGCCAGCGCCTCCACGTGGCAACTCCTCGCCAATTCCGCTTCCGTTCTGCTGAACGGCAGTCCCCTGCGCGGCAACACGCTGCTGCGCGACGGCGATATGATCGGCGCGGATGACGCCACCGCAACATTCACTCGCACCCCGGACGCCCCCCGATTCAAAGGTCAAGAGGCGGTCGTTTTTCCGCTCGGAAAAACTGCGGTTCTCGTTTTTGGTCGCGGTCCCGGTGAGGCCGGAGACGGTCCCGAGCGGGTGGAGCTCGACGCGGACGATGCGCAAATTTCGCGCCGTCACGCCGTGATTTCCCGGGACGGTCCGCGGTTTCGCATCAAGGACGAAAGCCAGTTCGGCACGCTGTTGAACGGTCAGCGCTTTGACGAACGGCCACTCATCATTGGCGACCGGTTCAAAATCGGGCTCTACAGCTTCGAGTTTACGGGCACGGCAATCAAACGGGTACGGCCGCGAATTGGTGGCAGCGTGGCCGCGCACGAAGTGACATTCGAAGCCGGTGGCCGACGCATTCTGCAGGGTGTGAGCGTGGAGATCGCGCCGTGTTCATTCGTGGGCATCCTCGGCGGCAGCGGTCAGGGCAAATCGACCCTCATGAACGCGCTCTGCGGCATCAATCCCGCGACTTCCGGCGACGTCCTGATCGAAGGCGAGCCGGTCGGATCGGCCACGTCGGCCGCCGCCGCGGGAATCGGATACGTTCCGCAGGACGACATCGTGCACCCCGAGCTGACGGTCGAGCAGGCCATCACGTACAGCGCGAACCTCCGACTCAGCCCGAAAATCCCCGCGCCGGAGATTGCCGCACTCGTTACCGAGACCATCGAACGCCTCGGCCTCGCCGAGCACCGCCACAAACGCATTTCGCTGCTCTCGGGTGGTCAGCGCAAACGCGTGAGCATCGCCACCGAGTTGCTCGACAAACCGGCGGTCCTTTTCCTCGACGAGCCCTCGTCCGGGCTGGATCCGGCGACGGAATACGCGCTGATGAAATTGCTGCGCCGGCTCGCGGCGCACGATTGCACTGTCGTCTGCACCACCCACGTCCTCGGCCGCGCTTACCTTTTCGATAAGATTCTTTTCATCCACGGCGGCCGGCTGGTTTTCAACGGCACACCCGACGAAGCCAGCGCGTTTTTCCAGGTCGAGACACTCGATCAGGTTTACGTGAATCTCGCGGAATCCGACAAATCCGCCGAGCAAATGCAGGCCGACTTCGAGGCGTGGCGCCGACAACGCGACGCCGCCGACCCCGAACC
>JBGTDR010000179.1:0-7573 GCA_041748215.1 Chthoniobacterales bacterium | reverse complement strand
GGAGCGAGGAGTGCGAACAGTCCGAAGAGGATTGCCAGCCCCAGCGGTGCGCGGTGGGTTGATGGGTTGAGTGACGGTCTCGTGTTCATAATCCGTGGGGCTTTCAAGGTTTGCTGCCGCCGGAGGCATTGCGGGCAAAGGCCGTATTCGGGCGGCTGTCGCGAATGGATCCGAGCAGACCAAGGCCGAGGTGCTCGATCGAATAACGCACGCCGCAACCGAGCAGGTAGGCAAAGCTGCCCCAGACCCCCATGCTTTTTTCCCGCCCAAGCTGGAAGTCGAGCCAGCGCTGGCTGCTGCCATTCACGAACGCAATCTTGCGCTTCATTTCGTCGATGTCCTTGTGCACAAAACTGCACCCGATCATGAGAGTGCGATCCCGGTAGCGCAGGTTGCGGATTTCGAGGTGAAATTTCCCGGGGTCGTAGCCGTGCTCGGCGTCCGGTTCGATCACGAGCTCGCTCTCGGGCCGCAGAAAAGGCTCGTACGCCGCGTCGATGGCGAGGCTCACCCCGCCATTCGATAGATCCATGATCTCGATCGGCATCTTCTTTTCGCCGAGGTAAATCCGCCCCGCGATCCGGGTTGCCATGCGCGCCGTCGATCGCATCTGCCGCCGCTCGAGCAGGGCACCAAGGCACGCCAGCAACAGGAAGACGTTGAAGAATGCCCAAAACATCGTGATGCCCGTCGCAAACTGGTTCACCGGGTGATAAATGAACCGCCAGATGCCGCCCGAGATCGCGATGATGTTCAGGATCAGCAGCGCGTAAAATGGTTTGGCCAGTGGGCTGATGAAATCGCGGTCGAGAATTTCGCCCTTGGCGGTGACGTTGAACGACGGAGCCCGCGGATTCACGAACACCTTCAGAATGGCCGGGAACGTGTAAACCGACTGCATCAGCTCGTAGAGCTCGGAGACGAAAGACCAGCGAACTTTGCCAAACAGGTAATCCGCCACCATGAAGACGCCGATCAAGTGCGGCAGTGCGAACGCGAGGAAATCAATCAGGTTCGAATCGTAAATCTTCAGCGAGAAGAGCAGGAACGCGATGGGTGCCACCGCGAAGGTGAGTCGCGCAAACGGGAAAAACCAGAAGAAGCTGCTGCTGAAATAACACAGCCGCTGCGGCAACGTCAGCCCGCGCAGAAGCAGCGGATTTTTGAGCAGGAAAATCTGGACCATTCCCTGCGCCCAGCGGACGCGCTGCGTGATAAATCCTGCGAGTGTTTCCGGGGAGAGGCCGGAAATCATTGGCCGGTCGATGTAGGCGCTGTGGTAGCCCATCGAGTGCAGGGTGAGCGCGGTCTCGGCATCCTCCGTGATCGTTTCGCCGACCAGGCCGCCGACCTTGTCGAGACACGAGCGGCGCATGAGGGCGGCGGATCCGCAGAAAAACGCGGCGTTCCAGAAATCGAGACCTTTCTGGATGCATTTGTAAAACATCTCGCTCTCGCTCGGCATATTCCGCCACGTCTTGAGATTTTTTTCGATGGGATCCGGATTCGTGAAGAAGTGCGGCGTCTGCACGAGGAACATCTTGGGATCCTTGAGGAACCACCCCGCCGTGTTTTTGAGAATGTCGACCGTCGGGATGTGGTCGGCGTCAAGAATGAGGACGAGATCGCCCTTGGCGTGCTCGAGGGCGCTGTTGATGTTGCCGGCTTTGGCGTGCAGGTTTTTGGCACGCGTCATGTAATGCGCGCCGGCTTTTTCGCACAGCTCCGTGAGCTGCTTGCGCCGCGCCCGCGCCTGCGCCGCCTTTTCCAGGTCGGCCATGTTGCACCGTTGATCCGTGCCGCCGTCGTCGCAGAGATAGACGTTCAGCTTGTGTTTCGGATAATCGATCGCCAGCGCCGCCAGCAGCGTGACTTCGAGAATTTCCTTCTCCTCGTTGTACGAGGGAATCATCACGTCGACCGATGGCCAGAGCGTTTCATCCTCCGGCAGCGGCACCGGTTTGCGGTCCAACGGGTCGATGTTTACGAAAATGCTAAGCCCGTAAATGATGAAACCGTAGAGCTCCGCGAGATAGAGAATGATCGCGCAGGTAAAGCTGACGAGGTCGTAATACGTGAGCGTCGTGAACGTCCGCCAAAAGAAATAATCGATCGACAGAAACGCGGCGATGCTCAGAAATACGACACGCGTATTTTCGTTCTTTTTGAAGAACTGGAGAACGGCGAGCGTGGCAACGCCCATGATGCCGATCGTGAGCTGGGTCTGCGTCGTGACGTTTGCCGCGAAGAGGATCATCACCGCGACCACCAGCGCGATGGCGAGCGCGCGCAGCACGCCCTTTTGTTCGAGAGACTCGATGTAGCCCTTGGAAATCATACCCGTAGCGCCGCCCCGCCGGGACCTGTCTTATCGGGAATGCTGAAAGTATCCAAGGAGCTATCGATAGACGGCCAGGGCAATGATGAAGCCGACGACAGCGGCGACAATCATGAGCACGATGACCGCGGTCCAGGTGATGGGATTGATCGAGTTGGCGGCTTTGGTCAGCTGGATCGAAATGGCGTCGGTCTCTTTTTTGACGACGTCGAGCTTCTTGGTGCAATAGTCGATTCCCTCGTGGTACGTCGCCACCTGTTGGGCAAACGTCTCGAGGGACATCTCGTCGAGCTTCTGTTTGAGCTCCTGCGTCTGGAATCCGAGCCGCTCGATGGCGGGCAGCAGTTGCGCGCGAAATTGTTCGCCGATGGCGGTATCCATGCCCGCCACGCTGGCAACCGGGGCTTCACCGCTCGTTTCGACAATGCGGGTGACTTGCGTGGGCCGACCTTCTTCGTAAAGCTCGAGCAAATCGAGCAGGGCCATCGCGGGATCGCCGTCCTGAATATTGTAACGGCGCTGCCAGTCGAGGATCTTGGCTTTGATTTCCGGGTTCTCGTTCATGTGAGCAGGATTTCCTTGCAGGCGTCGAACTGGCTGAAAATCAATCGCCTGTAGTTAACGATTCGTTGGCGGTCAATCAGGAAGAGCTGATTGCTCTCCAGTGCTCGCTCCATGGTCTGCGAGGTTTGCTGAAGATGGAGCACGAGATGGTCCGTCAGTTTCGGCATCGTCATTTCGTGCGCGCCACAGGCGGCCAGCTCTTTGCGGGCCTTGCTTTGGTCGTAAATGCGCGACGTGGGCATGGTTTTTTGGTTCCGGACGACGAGCCAATCGGCATTGCGCCCGATCCGCGCAACGGCCTCGCCCGCCTGGTGAACCGTATCTTTGTCCTCTTCGACGATAAGGACCAGCGTCAATTCCAACCCCATGCCGTGACGAAGCTGGAGCAGATTGGTTTCCTCCAGCCAGTCGAGAAAGATGCGCTGCTGTGACCCGACGCCATCGACGACGACCAAAGGATGGTCATTCATCACTTCAATAACCCGGTCGAGATTTTCCGAATGCCGGATGTCGAGGAACTGAGCCTGCGGCACGAAGCGGGTGAGTGTGGAATTCTGGTAGTCGGGATCGAATGCCATCACGACGTGACCTCGAAGCTGAAGCCACTGGATCAGCAGGATCGTGAAAAACGATTTGCCGACTCCACCCTTGTCCATGGCAACGAGGATCAGGCGTTTCGCCTGCGTATTGGATGGCGGGGTGGTCTCGGCGTCAGCCATGGCTCAGACTTCCTCCGGGGGAATGCGCGGACGCCCGCCCGAACTCGATTTTTCTTCAACCGGCGGAGCTTTCGGCAAACCGAGGATCGAACCCGGGAGCAAAATCTCCCGAGCCCCGTTAAATTCCTCGAAGAGCTTTTGCTGATACGTTCGTAACCTCTGGCGCTCGAGAAAAAAGACCTCCTCGTCGGCGGCCAGCGCGCCAATGCTCTTGCTGGTTTTTTGCAGGATGCTGCCAAGGTTCCACGGCAGGCGATCCAGCGTGATCTCCTTCGCTCCGAGAGCCAGCAATTCCTTGCGGGCGTTACTGCCGTCGTAGATTTCAGTGACGGGGGATGTTTTCAGATTACGAATGACCAGCCAGTTCGCGCGATCCCCGACACGCCGGGCCGCCTGGCCAGCCTGGAAGACGGTTTCTTTATCTTCTTCGATGATCACCAGCATCGTGATGTCGAGGCTCAGCTCGCCGCGCAGGTCGAACACGCTGGTCTCCTCGAGCCAATCGATAAACTTCATTTGCAGCGAGCCAACGCCATCCACGAGCACAAGATCCGTGTGCTCGAAGGCGCGAATCACGTTGTCGAGATGCACGGCCTCACTGATATCGATGAATTCGGCTTTCGGATAAAACCGGGTGAGCGACGAATTGCACCAATCCGGATCGAACGCGATAAACGGCACTTGCTGTTCCTCGAGCCATTCCGACAAATTGATGCTTACGAACGATTTGCCCACGCCGCCTTTGCTGGTCGCCGAAAGAAGAAGGCGCTTTTTTCCGCGGTGAGTCGGCGGTGCGACGACCGGCGGCGGTTCTGCCGGACTCACCGGTCCGGCTGCCGGAGCTGGGGGGCGCGTTTTACTCGTGAATCGGCTGTAAAGTTTCGACTGATCGTCCATATAACGCGCCCGAGTCACTGACTCCTGCCTGGGGCAAAACGCGACAAGACGTCAGGTAAAGCGGATTCAACCCACCCGCGCAAGCCCGTAGTCCGCGGCGTTTTCCGCGGCAGCATGCCCCGCATGCGATCCGATCCACGACGACAACGCAGATCGCTTCCGCCGCAGATCAATAGGTCAAATGCGCGGCCCTTCATTCGCGGGCCGATCGTAGGCAAAATGACGCCACAGCATTTCCATCGGACCGAATCGGAAATAGAGCAGCCATACTCCTGACCAGAGCAGGCAAACGACGACAAGGGCGGCCGAGACGGCGAGTTGGCCGTAGACGTCGAGCGTCCCGTACCATCCGAGGCCATAACCGTAGAAAACGAGACCCGCGAGCAGGCTTTGCAGAAGATAATTCGAGAGAGCCGTACGCCCGACCCAGCGCACCGGCGCCAGCCACGCCCCGGCGGGATTTGCCGCGATCCGTAGCAGTACCACGAGGTAAAGCGCGGCCATGCCCAACGCACCCGGCATACCCGCGAACGCCAGGGCCGCGTACGCATCGTCCGATCCCGGGGCGAGGGAGCTGACAAGCGCATTCGGGAACGAGAGGCCAACTCCGAGAGCCGCAATTACGATCCACCGCCAGCGGCCGGGCCCCGTTCCGCCCCACGGAAACCATCCGGACCGCACGGCGTCGAATCCAAGCAGCGTGATTCCGAGATAAAATGGCCCGATCATCAGAAAGCTGAGCTGACTAATGACGGTTTCGACCAGCCGAACCGCAAAAATGAGCAACGGATTGCCCCCGGCATAGGTTTCGTGCAAGACGGCGAGTGCTTGTTCAATAAAGACATCGTCTTCCCCGAAAGTGGTCGTCGGCATCAGCAGACCTGCCGCCCCCATCACCACGACGACAAACAGGATCAGCCCCGCAGCCAATCGACGCAGAGTGCGGGGAGGAAGGGGAACGAGCAGCACCGTTGCCGCGCCGATCACCGCATATGCGACCAGGATGTCGCCCCACCACAGTAATAACGCGTGGACGACACCGATACCCAGCAGAACGACCATGCGGCGTAATGCGAGGTGGGTGAAATTTCGCCCCGCGGCAAGTGCGCGGCGTTGCTGCAGAGCAAGCCCCACTCCGAGCAGAAACGCGAGCAGCGCCACACACTTGCCGGCGACAAAAAATTCAAGCGCGACATCGGCGACGAGTGCCCCGCCCTTGGTGGCCTCGGATCGGCCCAGCCAGATGGAGTAATACTCGCTCGACGCAAACGACGGCACGTTCGCAAACGCCAGACCAAGCACCGCAAAGCCCCTCACCAGATCGAGTCCTGCGTCGCGCGCTCCCGGGGCGGCGGGGCCAAACTCTGGCAGCGGCGGCGGCATTTCGCCTGCAGCAATGCGCGGCCCGGCCCGCGCCGTCAACCGAATCCATCCGGCAGGGAACGATCAATGTCCGGATCAATCGCCGAACCTCTTTCGCCGAGTTCGCGGGCTGGATCTTCGCGATGATTATTGGGACCCGCGGCGCGCGACGACCCGGGTGACCACGTCGACCGATCCGCCACGGACCCGATAAAACACCCTGAGCTCGCGCGCGGGTTTAGTGCCGCCGGATCTGGTGATTCGGCCATCAATAAAAAGCGGGTCATCTCCCTCTCGGAGAAGCGTTCCTCGAAAAATGATGCCCTGTTTTTTGACTTTAACGCGTCCGCGCACCGGACCCACACCGCCCTCGATGTTCAGAAGAGCGTCGCTGACCGTAAATTTGCGGCGGGCAAAGGAAAAACGGGCGAAATACGGTAAATTCAATTCGTCGAAACGAAAGGTGCCCGCGACCGACATCGTGGCGCGCTGTCCATTGTCGGGACCAGAGAAAAGAGCAATGGCGGGGCCGCGATAGATTTCCGGGCTGATCGTGAACGATCCTTTACCAGAGTAGTCGCCGCGATAGTCGGCTAAACTCGCTTCGCTTTTTCCCTGGGCGTGAATGTCTTCACCAAGAAACCCGGAGATCACGACGAGGATGGCGAACGTGAGGAGCCTCATGGTTTGAGCGTAGTTCGTCGCCCCACCATCGACAAGATCTTAACCTTCTGGCGCAAGCTCAACGTGGAGGCCGTGCTTGGAGTGAACAATGTCACGGGCAGGCGGCGATCGAAAGGCGGATTTGTGGCCGGTTATTTGCCTGAGTACCAGAATGCGCGGCGCCAATTGTGGCGGCGCAGTTGCACCAACAGCGGGTTGGGCAGATCGGGGAGGTCGGACACCGCGCAGTTCGCCTCGGCTTGACTGACCGTGCGAATGCCCGGGATGACAGTCGTCACCGCGGGGTGGGCGAGCACAAATTTGAGAGCCGCCTGCGCCGGAGTGAACCCGGAGTCATCGAGGTCTTTTTTGATTTCCTCGACTCTGGCGATGGATCGCGTGAGACGGTCGCCGGCAAAATAGCTCGAGCGAAAATCGTCCGATGGGAACGTGGTTTCGGCCGTGAATTTTCCGGTGAGCACGCCTTCGTCGAAGGCAACCCGCACGATCACGCCGACCCCGCACTCGCGGGCGGTGTCGAGCAACTCGGCCGCGGGTTCCTGCTCGAAAAGATTGTAGATGACCTGCACGGAGTCGATCCAGCCGTCCCGCATCAGATCGATGACGCTATTCTGATCGTGCTCGGGCGTGGAGACCCCGACGAGGCCGATCCGGCCTTCCTTTTGAAATCGGCGGAGCGTGCGAAAGGGCGCGGGATCACGATTCCACGCACGCGTCCAGGTGTGGAGCTGAAGGATGTCGACACATTCGGTGCCGAGATTTTCGAGGCGTTCGCGCAGGCTGGTTTCGAGATATTCGTCCGGGTAACGTTCGGACGCGCGGCAGTAAGGTGACGGCGGCCACTGCCCGGTTCCGGTGGGAGGAGTTTTGGTGGCGACGGTGACACGCGCCGATCCCGGTTGGGAAGCGGCGCGCTCGCGCAGCGCTTGAGCGACGAGGCGCTCGCTGCGTCCCTTGCCGTAACCGGCTGCGGTGTCGATGAATGTGCAGCCGAGATCGAGCGCGCGGT
>JBGTDR010000178.1:0-32202 GCA_041748215.1 Chthoniobacterales bacterium | reverse complement strand
GCATCACGCTGGCGGCGCAGTTCCGCGACGGCTTCCTCGGGTCGGCCCGCGTCGGCGAGGGCGACGGCACGTTCTTTGGCAAGGCGGTTTTGGAGGATGGCATTGTTCGACGCGACGTCCTTGCTCAGCGTGCCGTCCGCTTCCTCGCGGGTCGCAGCGACACGGACGCTGGCGGATTGTTGGTCGCTCCACGCGTTCCCCGTGAGCGGATCCACGCAGGCAAGTTCAACCGTTCCAAGTGAAATGGATTCCTCCGCTTCGGCGGGAATCCGGCAGCTCAGCAAAAACCGGCGCGTTTGCGATCCGGCGAGATCTTCCACCGGAATGCGAACCGTCCGCCCCTCGATGATGGCGTTGTCCTCGCCGAGCACTTCGCGAACCTCGACGCCGGTGGCCAGTTCGATCACGAGTTCGACGCGGCGGGCGACAATGGATTTCACGCTTCCGAGCTCCTCCTTGAAAATGCCCGGCAGCTTCTCGGCGTCGCGGACGTAATAATAGTTGGCATGGCTGGCCTCGGCGAGGGCCGTCATGAGGTCTTCGTTATAATCGTCACCGAGTCCGATGGTGGAAACGCTGATACCGTCACGGCGCAAGGATTTCCCCAGCTTCGCAAGCTCTCCTGGCGAGCTCGGGCCGACGTTGGCGAGGCCATCAGAGAGCAGGATCACGCGGCTCACTTTTTCGTCGTCGAGGATTTCCCGGAGCTGCTCCGCGCCGGTCGTCACACCGGCATGCAAAGCCGTGCTGCCGCCAGGTTCGAGCCGGTGGATCTTCGCTTTCATCTCTGCCCGCGAATCGTCATCACCGATTTTTTGGGCAGGAATGATGACTCGCACTTCGTCGTCGTACGCCACGAGAGAGAAAAAATCGTCCGCGCCGAGTTGATCCACCGCGACCGCAGCCGCCTGCCGTGCTTTTTCAATTTTCGCTCCGGACATCGAACCCGAACGGTCGATCACGAGTGCGAGATTAAGCGGTGTCCGACGTTTTTCGGTCGACGGTCGACCCCGGACCTCGATCTGGACGACCGTGTCACGCCGCGAACCGGGGTGAACGGCTTCGCTCTCGGGTGTGACGGTGAGGGTGACCGGCGCCGCTGCGAACGTGGATGCCGCGGCGACCGTGCTGACAATGGTGGTGAGCAGGATGCTGAATTTCATTGTCGAAATCCTCGCTTGTCGGCGCACCAAAGTTGTCAGCCGTGCGTAAAGCCTTTGTAAAAAATTTGTGAATGCCGCACCGCACCTCCGCCAGTGATGGAATGGCTCCTGCTCGGGCTCGTGCTGGTTTTTTCCGGGCTGGCGGTGATGACGCTGACGCGTGCACCCACACTCATGCTGTTTTTCGTTGCGACCGGCGCACGGGAGTTTGGGCATTTTTTCGCGGTCGGCGCACTCGTGATCGTGGTCGCGGCGGATAAACAATCTGCCGTTGGCTTGGTGACCGCGGGTCTCGCACTTGTCGCCAGCGGTCTCCTCGCATCGACGGCGATTCGGGCGGCTCGCGCACTGCCCGGCGGACTCGATTGGGGCAGACTGTTTCGATTGCCGGGTCTGCGGGTACCGACGAGCCGACGAATCGTTTACCCAGGCCCGGGTGGGCCGCTGCACCTCGATTTTTATCCTTCCCGAACGGGAAATCCCTCACCGCTCCTTGTCGTCATTCATGGAGGCGGCTGGATGGCAGGTGAAACCACCGAACTCGCCGCATGGAATCCGTGGATCGCCAAACGTGGCTGGGCCGTGGCTTCGGTCTGTTATCGCCTCGTGCCCGGTGCGGTCTGGCCGGCCCAAAGGGATGATGTGCTGACCGGTCTCGCTGTCCTGCGGGACCGTGCGACGGAACTTGGAATCGATCCCAACTGCGTTGTCCTGCTTGGACGTTCCGCCGGCGGCCAGATCGCGGCCGCCATCGCTGCGGATAATCGACGTCCGTGGCTGCGTGGCTGCATCTGCCTCTACAGCCCATTCGACCTCGAGTTCGCCTACGAACACAGCCGCGAAGACGACGTGCTGCGCTCGCGCTGGTTGTTGCGAAGTTATCTCGGTGGAACGCCAGCCGATCAATCCGGACATTATCACGAAGCTTCCGCGCACCTCACCGTTCGGCCCGGAGCACCACCCTTTCTGCTGCTGCACGGCTCGATCGATGATCTCGTGTGGATCACGCAGAGTCGGCGCTTTGCGGACCGGCTTTCCGCCCTCGGGGTGCCGCACACGTTCGTCGAACTGCCTTGGGCGACGCACGCGTTCGATTGCAATCTTCACGGACCCAGCGGCCAGGTGATGTCCGCGCACCTGCTCGCGTTTCTCAAAACTGTGGAGACATCACCCAAAGATCGGGTTGGTTGTTCGGTGGAGGATGATTCAGGTTCACGGCAATGAATCCCGTGGAACTCGGCCTGCCGCATCGCGATCCGTTCCTTTTCGTCAATACGGTCGAGTCCCTCGAACCCGGCGCGTCCGTCCGGGCGGCGGTGAGATTCAGCGGCGGCGAAGCGTTTTTCGCCGGACATTTCCCCGGCAATCCCATCGTGCCCGGAGTGATCCTCACCGAAGCGCTCGCGCAGGCAGCCGGCATCGCCGGTGCAGCGGGCGAACCAGGTGCCACTTATCTGCTTTCGGCCATCCGCATGATGAAATTTCCACGCGCTGCGCACCCGCGTGAATCGATCGAATTGTTCGCCGAAAAGACAGGCTCTCTGGGGCTGCTGCTCAATTTTGACGTGCGGGCGACCGTCGGTGACGTGACCGTGGCCGAAGGCCAGATCGTGCTGGCGCGGACCAACGGTTAGCACCGCTTCATTCGGTCCAGCGCCGGTGAAAAGCCAGCCACTCGAAAAGCGAGACCGCGAGGGCGGCAACGACCAGCCACCGCCAGGGAATCATGCCAAGAAACGCTGCCCCCGCGATCGTGGGATTCACCGCGGTTTCAGCCGCCCGCAGATCGGACTCCGCCGCGTCCGAGGTATTGACCGCGAGCCAGCTCGTGGCATCACCACTCCGCAGCGCGTAAAATCCATTGCGATCCACCCGCATCACACCGGCGGAAGTCGCGCCATTTTCGCCCGATTCTCCGGGCTCGCTGGCCAGTGATTCCTCGTCGGCGAGCACGACGATCCGACCCGCCTGCGCCGCCCCACGTTCCGTCCGGCCACTGAGCCAATGGATGCTGTTGGAAACGAGAAGTGGAAAGGCGATGCGCAACGGGAGGTCGGAATCCGCGACGCGAAACGCAAACACCACCGACCGTCGCGTTGGATCTGCCGCACTCTGAAACGTCGCGACCAGCGCATCGTCCGCCGATCGAACGGGCATCGCCACCCGGCCGGGAGCGACAGCCGGATCAAGGCGGTAAGCGGACGTCACACGGCTGGGTGCCAGATCGATGCCGTGCAGCAAGGGCGTGCGCGCGTCCACGTCGGTGACCACCGGATTGACGATGTCAGGATCTTCCGCTCCGAGCGGACTGCGACCGGCGAAAAGAAAATTTCCTCGTTCGAGCAACGCGGGCGTCGCGTCGGGCGGCAGCCAGTCGTCGAACACCACCACGTCAAACGCACTCTCCATGCCATCCCGCCAGGCGTCGGGTCCCAGCAGTTCGAACGCAATGGATTCATCAGCCGCCAGCGCTTTTTCCAAAAACCAATTGCCCGTCGTAATCAGCAGCACGCGGGGTTTTGCGGTCGTCGGCACGACTGCTCGCGCCGTGTCGTCCACCGCAAGCGCATCCCGGCCGGTTAACGTCGCAGTGAGCCAGCCCCGCGGAGACGTCACCGCGCCGGCAGCCACCGCAATGACGGTCTCGAACGCTTCACCCGCTTCGGCGCGGGCGCGAACGACGTCGATCAATTCCCCGTCCAGCCGGATCTCGACGTCGCGTTCGATCAGGGTCGCCGAAAAATTCTCCACCCGTAAAAAAACCTCGAGCGACTGCGGCCCGCCCGGTGCGCTGCGCAACGCGAATTCCGCAATGCCCACGTTGTCCGCCGTCTCGCCGACCGCGGCAGTCTCGACTTCGATCCCCTCTTCGCTTGCGAAATTTTGCGGCCGGTCCGTGAGCACAATCAATCGACCGGAATCGGCGACCGCGCGAACCAGCTTCGCCGCCAGATTGACCGTGCTCGCAAGGTCTCCGCCTGCGTCGGTGGGCCGCGTCGCGGCGATCAAATCCCGGAGTCTTCGAGCATCAGCGGTGAACGGTGCAATCGTCGTGCCGTCCCCGCCGAGAATTGCGAACACGTGACGGTCGCCCGCCCGTTGCACAACCTGATCTGCGATCCGCTGAGCCCGCTCGAACGCACTCGTGCCGTCCGCACCCACCGCCTGCATCCGCGCCCGCGTGTCGAGCACCAGCACCGTGTGCCGCACCGTAAACAAATCCGCAAAATCCGGTCGCATCAGCGCGAGCAGAACGAGCAAAAACACCAGAAGGTTGAGCAGCAGCGATAACAGCCCGCGGATGCGTCCCAGCGCGCGGTGTTGCGGCGCGCGTTCGACCAGCTCCCGCCAAAGCAGCACCGACGGCACCGTCACCGTGCGGCGTTTCTTTCGCAGCATGTAGAGCACGACGATCACGGGCACGAGCGCCGCGAACGCGAGGGCCGCCGGATAAAGAAACGTCATGGCGCCAGCACTCCCGACCGCAGCAGCGCGAGCAGCGTCTCCTCAGGCGATTCCGCGCACGATGTCTCCGCGAACCCGATGGACTGGCTTCGACACCACGCCCGCAGCCGATCGGAATAATCCACCTGCCGGGCCAAAAAATCCGCCACGGCCGTGTCCGACGCCGACAGCCGCAATTCCTCGCCGGTTTCCGAATCGACCAGCGCTACGTCACCACGGACCAGGCTGCCAGCCTCCGAGGGATCGGTCACCAAAATCGCCGAAACGTCGAACCGCCGGTGCAGCAGGCCTTTGAGCGCACGCTCGTAGCCCGCCGGGTCG
Organism: Chthoniobacterales bacterium; assembly: GCA_041748215.1. Classification (GTDB taxonomy): domain Bacteria; phylum Verrucomicrobiota; class Verrucomicrobiia; order Chthoniobacterales; family JAATET01; genus JBGTDR01. Next base: position 27,253 of record JBGTDR010000178.1, on the reverse strand, counting down.
AGGAAATCACTGATCACCACCGCGAGGCTGCGCCGCCGCACCACCGCCACCGTATCCCTCACCGCCGCGTCGAGCGACGTCGCGCTGTCGTCAAATTCCGGGCGTTCGAGAAATCGCAGGACGTCATGAAATGCCGAACGCCCCCTCGTGACGGCCAGCCGCGAGCCCAGGCCTCCCGTAAAAAATCCGACCGACACCTGGTGTTGCGCCGTCAGCGAGACGTGCGCAAACGCAGCCGCGAGCCGCCGCGCGTGATCAAATCTCGACCGACCGCCACCCGCGGCGCGTTCTCCGCCCGACCGCCATCGCATCGACCCGCTCGCATCGACGAGCACGATCACCTGCATGTCCTCCTCTTCGTGGAAAAGTTTCACGAACAATCGATCCAGCCGCGCGTAGGCGCTCCAATCGAGGGTGCGGGGATCATCTCCGGCGGCGTAATTTCGATGTTCCGCAAATTCCTGGCTCGCTCCCGTCCGCCGCGATCGCCGCTCCGCACGATACTGTCCGGCGAGCGGCCGGCGCGCGACGAGCCGCCATCGCTCCAATCCCCGCAGAAACGCCGGGTCGAACAACCGTCCTTTCCCGTCCGACTGCTCGTTCAACGCCATTTCCCCCTCACCTACCACACTCACCCGACCCCGGCGAGTGGCGGAAATGGCAACGCCGAAGTGGCGGCCCCGCACCGCTGGCATAAATTTCCATCATGTCCCGTATCCTCGACCACATCGACCTGCGCGTGCCGGATCTCGCCGCGGCACGCGAATTTTACGACGTCCTGCTGCCCGCGGTTGGGTTCACCGAGCCACACACCGTGCCATCCGGTTGGGTCAGCTGGCACGCACCGGGCAATCCCACCGAATTTTTCGGGTTCATCGAATCACCGAACTTTACCGCCAACGAAAACCGCATTGCATTCTGGTTCGAATCGCCGGCCGCGCTCGATGCGCTGGTCCCGTTACTTAAGACGATTGGCGCACGAAATATCGAGGGACCTGGATACGACGAAGGCCCGGGCTATTACGCCGTGTTTTTCGAAGATCCGTTCGGCAACCGCCTCGAGATCTGCCACCGCGAAACGAACTGATCGCAACGTCAAACCGCGACGGCTACGTTCGCGGCGAGGAATCGTTCCGCGTCCATGGCCGCCATGCATCCCATGCCGGCGGCGGTGATCGCCTGCCGGTAAATCGAGTCGGCACAATCGCCCGCCACAAAAACGCCCGGCACGCTCGTCCGACTGCCGTCAAAGATTTCGACGTATCCGTTCGGCTGGAGCGCAACCTGACCGGCAAACAACTCCGTGTTCGGCACGTGCCCGATCGCCACAAAAACACCGGCCGCATCCAGCGTTGTGAGATCACCGGTTACGGTATTTTTTAACCGCACTCCGCTTACTTCGTCTCCGCCGAGAACTTCCACGACCTCGCTGTTCCAGATCGGCTGGATCTTCGGATTCGCCAGCGCGCGTTCGGACATGATGTTCGACGCGCGCAACGTGTCGCGGCGGTGGACAAGGTGCACGACCGAGCCGAATCGCGACAAATACATCGCCTCTTCGCAGGCCGAGTCGCCGCCCCCGACCACGACAAGCGGACGATTTCGAAACAAGGGCAGAGCGCCATCGCACGTCGCGCAATACGTCACGCCGTGATTTTCCAGACGTTTCTCTCCCTGCACTCCCAAATGGCGGTGCCGGGCTCCCGTCGCGATGATCACACTCGCGCTTTCGATGATTTCGCCGCTGTCGAGCGTGAGTCGGAACGGTCGACTCGAAAAATCCACGCTCGTCACCTTCGTCAGATATTTGACCTCGGTGCCAAACCTCTGAGCCTGGCCCTGCATCTCGAGCATCAGGTCATTGCCGTCGATGCCTTTGCTGAATCCGGGGAAATTTTCGACGACCGTGGTGGTGGTCAGCAGGCCGCCCGGCTGGATGCCCGTGATGAGCAACGGCTCCAGGCTGGCCCGTGCCGTGTAGATGGCCGCCGTCCACCCCGCGCAGCCTGATCCGATGATCGTTACGTTTCGCATATGATCGTTCCGATACGCCGCGTCTGAATATGCGTCAACCTCAATATATGATTTGACGAATATATCACCGCGCGTATTCTCACGTCATGGATCTCGTTCAGATTTACCAGTGTTTTTGTGACGCGACGCGGTTGCGCATTTTGCATCTGCTCACGCGCGGACCGCTGTGCGTGTGCCATTTCCAGGAGATCCTCGACATCCCGCAGACCAAGGTTTCGCAACACCTCGCTTACCTGCGCAAGCACGGCATGGTCGAGGCGACCCGGCACGGGACGTGGATGATTTATACCCTGCCCGCAACACCATCCCGCGAACTCGACGCCAATCTGCGCTGCCTGCAGGACTGCGCCACGACCGACAAACGTTTCCGCGGCGACCTCACCAACCTCGAAAAAATCAAAGCCGGCTGCGGCTGGATCGAATCCGCCCTCGAGGAATCCCGCGTCGGCTGACGCTTTCAAAATCCCAAAACGCACCATGACAACCTCGACCTTCAAAGATCTTCTCAACACCCATCCCGACGCCGACGTGACCTTCCTGCTGCCCAACGGCGACGGTATTCCCGTTCACGCGCACATCACCGAAGTGGGCCGGGTGGACAAAACGTTCCTCGATTGCGGTCGTCAGGTTCGCCGTCAAACGACCTGCTCGCTTCAAGCCTGGGTTGCCGATGACACCAACCATCGCCTGCCCGCGGGAAAACTCGCTGCCATCCTCGACGGCGCAGCGGAAATCCTCGGCACCGACGACCCGGAGGTGGAGGTGGAATACGAAGACGCGGTGATTTCGCAATATCCCGTCGAGGCCGCGACGACAGCACCCGGCACGCTCACGTTCCAACTCACGACCAAACACACCGACTGCCTGGCCAAGGACATCTGCCTGCCACCTGCACCCGACACCGCCGAGGCCACATCCTGCTGCTCCGGCACCGGCTGCTGCTAAACGACGACATATTCGAACCAAAAATTTTCGCGAATGAAACCCACGGTCCTCATTCTCTGCACGGGGAATTCCTGCCGCTCCCACCTCGCGGAGGGCATTTTGCGCGCTGCCGCCGACGATCTGCTCGACGTGCAGAGTGCCGGCTCCAAACCCGCCGATTTTGTCCACCCGAAAGCCATCGAAGTCATGGCCGAAATCGGCATCGATATCTCCGGACACCGGTCGAAATCGATGAACGAATATCTCGGTCAAAACGTGGAAACCGTCATCACCGTTTGCGGAAACGCCGATCAGGCATGTCCGATTTTTCCCGGCCAGCTGAACCGTTACCACTGGGGATTCGACGACCCGGCCCACGCTACCGGCAGTGATGAAGAAATTCTCGCCGTCTTCCGACGCGTCCGTGACGAGATCCAGCGCGTCTTCGAAGCCTACGCCGCCGGCCGCCACGACCAAATCAAAGCGGCCCAGCGTTAACGGTCGAGCCCCTGCCTATTTTCGGATCACCTTCACGCGCGCAACGTTTGATCGCACCCCAAAGTCATCCACCGCCATCACCGTGAATACGGTTCGTTTTTGCTTTGGGCGATATTTGAAGGTCCACGAATCGCCTGACAGGCGCGCCGCACGAGTGACCGTCTTTTTCTTCCCGTTCTTTGCGATCTTTCGGTAGGTCATCGATACCGACGCAACCCGCTGATCGTCTGTCGAGGTCCCCTTGATCGTGACCCGCGAGCGCTCCGTCACAATTTTCGCCCTGCCTGTCACGGCCACCGTCGGCGCGGAATTCGGCGGAGGTGTCGGAGCGGACCCGGCGGCGATCGTCCGCAGGCGCAGGTTGCCGCCCGCGGGGCTGATGAATGCCTCGAAATCGACCAGATCGCTGTTGTCCATCACTGCCGACACGCTGCCGGTGATGCCATCGTCGACGATTGCAATCGAGAATTCGTCGCCGACGTTCGGGACATATCCGCCCAAGGTCACGACAATGGTGGTCGCGTTGTCACCGAGGGACAGACGGCCTCTCACAGCGAGGGTGTCCGCGTTAGTCGCGCTGAGGACATCGATCTCGAAGGTGGTTCCTGCGCTGAAATCGACCGACCCGTCGATGACCAGAAGTCCGGTGGATCCGGGGGTGTCACCAGGTGAGATCGCGGCCTCGTTGTAATTTGAGAGCGTGGCCACAATGGTGCCGCTGCCCGCGACCACACCCGCACCGGTGCTGACGAGATTTTTTGCCGGGTGATCCACCGTGAAGGTCGAGCCGGCACCGACCGTCAGCGTGCCGGTATTGGTGACCGAAGGCTGGGTCGTCCGCAGCCTCGCTCCGCTGCGCACCAGAATCGTGCCGTTGTTGGTCCGAAAATTCTGCGAGACACTTTGCCCGGAGGCGGTGGTGTCGAAGAGGGTGTTGGATTGAAACGTGCCACTGAGTTCGATGCTGGCGTTGTTGACCGTGAGATCGAAGCCAGCTGGCGCGATGGCGAGGCTGCCGTTTTGCACCCGATAGGTGCCACCGTTGAGGACATAAACGGGATCACCGAAAAAGTCGGTGGTTTGCTCAAAATTGGTGATGTCCGCGACCGACTCCAGGTTGATGTCGGAATCGGTGGACGCTTCAATCGAACCGTTATTGGTGTAGCGACCCGGCCGGAGCGTCACGATCCCGTCGCTGCTTGCGCGGATGGTGCCGTTGTTGATGAAAGCGGTCAGACCGTCATCCGCAATTTCGGCCGGGTCGAGGAAGAGGGTTTCGAAGAACTCGTTTGCCTGAATCGTGCCGTTGTTGGTGACGCTGATCGCGTTGTTCCCGATGTTGCCGTAACCGCGGAGGGTATGGCCGACGGCGTTGGTCAGGCGAGGGTTGCCGCTGACCGCCCCGAGGCCGGCCGCCCTGGCGCCGAGTTCGACCGCACCACTGCCAGTGATCAGCCCTCCGCCACTGCGCACGAGAAAACTGCCGCCGGAAGTGGAGTCCCCACCAAGTTCGATGATGCCGAGATTGTTCGCCATTCCTCCGAAGGACACCGTTCCCCCCGCTTGAACGAGGAACGAGGACGTCGCGCTGTTGCCTGCGTTATTCTCCAGCACCGACAAACCGGCGGGCACGAGGCTCAGGCTGTGCCCCGGCGGAACCACGAGGACGGCGTCGGCCGTGACAGTCAAAGAATCGATGGTGGCCGTGCCATTGACCACCGTCGATCGGTCAGCGAATCCGCCCACCACGGCCCGCTCGCCAGGACTGTCGGGAATGCCCGCGAGATCCCAGTTGCCGTCGGTGAACCAGCTGTTGCTGTTGGTAGTGTTGGTCCAGGAATACGTTTGGGCTCCGACGGGCAGGATGATCCCAAGGATCCCGACGGCCCCCATGACGCTTCGAGCGCGGCGAACGAGCATTTTCATCATCTCGAAGCGCCTACCATTGTCCAACCGCTGCTGATACTGGGCCTCAATTTCTTCCCATTGTTCTGGGATGCGGAGCCTTTAGCTGCAAGCGACATGCACGGAAAGTGAGGAATCGAGAGTGGTCAGTCAAGCGTGCGTCCTTCGTCGGCGAACGGTGAGACCGAGCGGGACCGGCGCTGCGACAAGCCGATTGATTCGAAACAAACACCGCGGGTAAGGCTGCCCGCCATTCGGCGAAGCAATGACTGGATAAGCGATCCTCCAGGAATCGATGCGCTCCGCGAGGAATGATCCACGATCCGTGCGGGCGGCGATGGCGACGCGGGTAAGGCGACCCGCAGCCGGTTAGTTTTCAGGTTCGCGATGATTCCGCGATTTTGCACGAAATTCACCCACCGTTCATCACGGTTTCACGGAGACGAGCAAGTCTCACCTGGTGAATCGCACACTTCGCAACCTGTTGGCTGGCGACGCGACCGTGCTCGCGGCCGAGCTGAACCGGAACGATAGCCGGACGGCTCTCACGTGCGTCGCCGCGATCGTGGTCGGCTGCGGGATTTACGGATTCACCCTCGGGCTCTGGCGCGACGGGCTGCAGTCCGCATTCACCGCAATCAAGTTTCCCCTCGTCGTCCTGCTCACCTGCGCGGGCAATGCCTTGCTGAACGGGTGCCTCGCGCTTGGCCTCGGCAGCGGGCTCGGATTTCGACAAACCACGCTCGCGATCCTGATGAGTTTTGCCATCGCGGCGATCCTGCTCGCTGCTTTCGCACCGGTGATGCTGTTTCTGCTGTGGAATACCCCGCCACTGGAGAACGCACGCTCGACGACGGGACATAGCGTGACCCTGCTCGCTCACGTCGCGCTGATCGCATGGGCCGGACTCACTGGAAACCAACGATTGCTCCGTCTCGTGCGTGAGGTAAGCGGCAGCGACCGCACCTCGTGGTTTGTGCTGGCAAGCTGGCTTGGTGGCAATTTGCTGCTTGGCAGCCAGCTCACGTGGATTTTTCGGCCCTTCATCGGCAGCCCAAATCTGCCCGTCCAGTTCCTCCGCGACGATCCGTTCGAGGGAAATTTTTTCGAGTCGGTGCACCGCTCTTTGTCGCTTCTCATCAACTGATAACCACCCGTTCCGGATTCATCTCATGACACCCAACCCCGACTCTTCCCCCGAAACAAACCCTCGATCCCTGCCCGAAACGACACCAGCGCGGCGATTTCAATTCGATCCGATCCCCGGTTCGGTCCAACCCGTCAGCGTGTGCGAGTCCTTGCTCAAACAGCCCGGCCGCGTTCTCTACGAACTCACCACCGGTCGCGCCCTTGCGCTGGTGAGCTCGCTCGCCGTCGTGGCCATCATCTGCTTCAGTGTTTATGGCGCGGTCGCCGGCAGTTTGACCGGAGGCAGCCAGCTTTGGATCTCACCGCTAAAAATTCTCATTGGCACCGGACTCACCGCACTCATTTGCCTGCCCAGCCTCTACATTTTCCTCTGTTTGGGCGGAGCCGACACGCGGCTGCACGAGGTCGCCGGCATCCTGACTGCCGCGATCTGCCTCACCGGATTATTGCTGGTGGGATTTGCTCCGGTGGCATGGGTCTTTTCGCAATCAACCGACTCGCTCGCTTTGATGGGTGCGCTCCATCTCGGCTTCTGGTTCGTCGCACTGATTTTTGGCATGCGCCTGCTCACCGACGGAACGGCTCTAGCGTGGGGCCACCGCTCGGGTGCGCTCACCGTCTGGATCGTGATCTACGCAGTCGTGACTCTGCAAATGATGACGGCCTTGCGCCCCATCCTTGGAGAAGCCCCCACGTTTCTGCCGACCGAAAAACAATTTTTCCTGGCCCACTGGATCCGCGTTCTCGGCGGCGGATGAGCATCGACACGGTGCTTCCGCCCGGGCCGTCAGTCCGCTTCGCGGTTCAGCCAGGCGGCGAATGTCGTTGGGGTTTCCGCTCGAGGGGTTGCGGGATCGACGCGGTAGCCGTTTTCGACAAACGCAAACATGTCGAAATGGCCCTGGGCGGCACTGGCGCTGAAGCCCTGCGCGAGCAGGGCTTCGCGGTAAGCTTCGGGCTCGGCACGCTCGTAACGCACCCGACGGCGCAACTCGAGCATCAGAATTTCCGCCATCGTCTGGTAACTCAGATCCTCGGGACCCAGCACCTGGAGCGGGGAAACGCCGGTCCAGTCCGGGCGGACGAGCCACTCAGCGGCAACGGTCGCGATGTCGGCGGTCGCGACTTGCGGGCCCGCCACGTCGCCGTCCATCGGATACGTGAAAAATCCTGCATCGACGATCTTGTCCCACTGCCAAAGCAAGTTTTCAAAGAACGATCCGCAGCGCAGGAATCGGCAGGCCGCACCCGACGGGGCGAGGACGGCCTCAATGCGGTGGAGCGCCGAGATGGGTCCGGCGGGTTTGTCGGGCGTTTCGCCCGCGGCCGAGATCGCCACGACCCGGGGCACGCCCGCGTCCCGAATGGCGTCCGCCGCTTTTCCGGCCAAAGATTCGTACGCGGCGACATAATCCTCCGCGCCAAATGTGTCCGGTTGACACCAAAAAACCGCCGACGCCCCGGAAAATGCGTGGCTCAACGTCGCGGGATCGTCCATCGAGCCGGTGATGATTTCCACGCGAGCAGCAACGTCTTCCGGAAGTCGGCTGGGATCCCGCGCGATGACGCGCAATGGCATGCTGCCTGTCGCCAGCACGATTTGGAGAAGTTTGCTGCCGATGGTTCCGGTCGGGGTCGTGAGGGTGATCATGAGACAATTCGTTTGGTTTGGCGGTGAGATTACGTACGGGACGCGTCCCCGGGATTGGACGATTCTGACGGCCGGATTGGGACAGCAGGGACGAATTTCTTTGGGTTCGCTCGTCCAACCCACGACATTCCGAAGCCCCGTAATCGAACAATTATTTTGACGTGAAAAATTCCGCCCCGTTGCCCTTGATCCGATTCCGCCGATTGATTGCGCTGTTCGCCGTGCTGGCGACGATTGCCGTCGGCGTGCCCTTGTTCGCAATCGAAGAGCTGCCTGAACTCGCGGCGGCGTTCGAAGAGGTGGGTGCCACCGGAACGTTCGTGATGTTGGACCCGGATTCCGGCGAACTCCGTGGCCACAATCCGGAGCGTGCCCGTTTGCCAAAAATTCCCGCGTCCACGTTCAAAATTCCCAACACACTCATCGCCCTCGATTGCGGCGCGGTCGCGAGCGTGGATGAAGTTCTACCATACGGCGGCAAACCGCAGCGGTTCCCAGCGTGGGAACGCGACATGTCGCTGCGCGAGGCCATCAAAGTTTCCAACGTCCCAATCTACCAGGAACTCGCCCGCCGGATCGGTCCCGAACGCATGACCGCCGGACTGGCGAAACTCGATTACGGCAACGGGGAAATCGGTGATACCGTGGATCGATTCTGGCTCGACGGACCCCTGGAGATTTCCGCGGTCGAACAGGTCGAATTTTTGCGCCGCCTCGCGGTCGGTGACCTCCCGGTCTCGAAGGAGGCCATTGCCGCGGTGCAGGAAATCACCCTGCTCGAAACGAAAGACGGTCTTGCGCTGCACGGGAAAACCGGCTTTGCCGACGTGACGTCACCCGATCTCGGTTGGTTCGTCGGCTGGGTCCAGCGCGGAGGGAAGATCTACCCGTTCGCGCTCAACATCGATGTACCCGACGAAACCTTCATCGCCAAACGCCAGCCGGTCGCTCTCGAATGTCTGCGAAGGCTCGGCGTGTGGTGATTCCTAGCCGGCCCGGATGAAATCGCTGACCACCGCCGGGTGACCCGGGTATTGTCTCGCTTCGGCGCGGGGTGCCGGATTGGATGCGGCGATGCAGAAAAAACCATTTTCCGAGCTCGGCCTCTCGCCGGAGCTCCTGAAGGCCGTTGCGGCGATGGGCTTCGAGGAAGCCTCTCCGATTCAGTCCGCCGCCATTCCGATCGTGATGAGCGGCAAAGATGTCGTGGGACAATCCCAGACCGGCTCCGGCAAAACCGCAGCTTTCGCGATTCCTGCCATCGAGCGGGTGGACGCTCATATCCGCTCCGCGCAGGTCCTGATTCTTTGCCCGACGCGTGAGCTCGCCATGCAGGTCGCCGAGGAAGTCGCCAAACTCGCCGCCCACAAACGCGGCGTGACCGAACTGCCGATCTACGGCGGCGCGTCGTACGACCGGCAGATTCGCGGACTCAAAGGCGGAGCCCAGATCATCATCGGCACGCCGGGCCGCGTGATGGATCACCTCGAGCGGGGCACGTTGAAAATGGACACCGTTTCGATGGTCATCCTCGACGAAGCGGACCGCATGCTCGACATGGGATTCCGCGAGGACATCGAAACCATCCTCAAGGATTCGCCGGCCGACCGGCAGACCGTACTTTTTTCCGCCACGGTCCCGCGCGAGATCAAGGAGCTGATCAAAAATTACACGACCGACGCCGTGAGTGTGCAGATTGAAAATCCCACGCTGACCGTGACGTCGATCGACCAGGTTTATTACGAAGCCGATCGCCGCTCGAAGCTCGAGGTACTCTGCCGCCTCATCGATCTGCAGGACATCAAATGCGCCATCATTTTTTGTGCGACGAAAATGATGTGCGACCAGCTCACGGACCAGCTCACGGCGCGTGGTTATCTGGCGGACAAATTGCACGGCGACGTGACTCAAGCGATGCGCGAACGCGTGATGCGACGGTTCCGCGAACGCAAGATCGAGTTCCTCGTGGCGACGGACGTTGCGGCCCGCGGGCTCGACGTCGACGATATCGAAGTCGTTTTTAATTACGATCTGCCGCACGACGGCGAAGATTACGTGCACCGCATCGGGCGCACCGGCCGGGCCGGACGCAGCGGACGCGCCATCACCTTTGTCGGCGGCCGCGAAATTCGGAAACTCGAAAACATGATCCGATTCACCAAGGGTCGGATCCGCCGGGAAAAAATTCCGTCCATTGAGGAGGTCGAGGAAAAGCGCAGCAACCAGACGTTCGAGCAGGTGCGCGAATTGCTGGAGAAGGGCGACTACCTCAAACGCGATACGTTCGTGGATCGCCTGCTCGATCAGGGGCACACGCCGACCGACATTGCCAGCGCGCTGCTGCATTTGCTCGCCAACGACGCCAAACGCGCCGCATCACAGGACCTCGCGCCGGAAAACTTTCCGGGCCGGGGCGAAGAGCGCGGTGGCGGTGGTTACCGCGAGGAGAGAAATTTCGAAGGCGGCCGGCCGGATCGGAAATTCCGCGAACGTGCGCCGCGCGAAGTTTCGGACGTTGCGACCGAGCCCGGGATGACCCGGCTCGTCTTTACGGCGGGCCGGCAGAGTGACGTGCGGCCCGCGGAATTTGTCGGCAAAATTGCCGGTCTCACGAACATGGACCGCACGATCATCGGCGCGATCAACATTCAGCCCAAACACACGCTGATCGACATCGCAGACGAGGCCGTGCCCGTCGTGCTCAAAAAATTGAACGGCATCCCGTTCAAGGGCCGCAAACTCAGCGTCTTCGTGCCGGGCAACTAGATCACGCCGCTCCGGCGGCGGAATTCTCCGGGCGGCATCCGGCGTTGACGCACGAATTGCGCGTGAAAGTGTGACAACGAGTTGAATCCGCACCGGAACCTGATCCCGCTCACTGTGGCTTCCGTCTCGACGAGCTGACGACACGCTTCGCCGAACCGGAGCTCGTTGACGTAGGTTGTTAACGTCCGGCCGGTCGCCCGTTTGAAGAATCGGCAGAATGCCTCGGGCGTGAGCGCGGCAAGTCGAGCCGCGTCGTCGAGCCAGATTTCCCCACCGAGGTGGGACTGGACGTGCGCCATCACCCGGTCAAACCGTCCCGCTTCGCCCACGCGCACGACCCCGGCAAAGCCGGGATTTGCCAGCGGTCGGCGCGAACTCGCACTCAAATGGCCAAGCAGATCGAAGACGCCGGCAATGCGCGCCACTCCGTCGGATCCGGCCAGAGAATCGAGGCGTCGTGCCGCCTCGCGTGCCGCAGGACCGGTGAAACGTCAGACCGCGGCCCGCGCGGCCGCCAACCAATCGAGCGATCCCCGCCAGGTGATGACGATGATTTACATGGACGAAAATATTCGCGTCATCGAACCTCGCACGGATGCCCACCGCGCGGATCACCGGAGCTGGATGCCCGGCGTCAAATTTGGCGAAGTCGCTGCCAGCCCACTCAATCCCGTGCTCTGGAGCAGCGGCATTTGACACGGCTCGCGGCGTCCGAGCCTGGGTTTGCTATCGATGGATCATGCTGTGCATTGCACGGCACGTCCATTGAGCCCGCGTGGTCATCGCCCCGACGCAGGACCACCACCCAATTTATGCCTAGCCAACCAGCCCCCACCATCCTCATTTCCCTCGCTGCCGCGAATCAACGTCAGTTTTTTCCCGTAGGAGTGCCCGACCAGATAGCCGGACATCCCTGTGCACTGCTGACGTTCGACGATTTGTCGGCGGAGGAATACGACCGTGCGATCCGGGAAGCGGCCCCGCGCGCCCTGATCACCGGTTGGGGAAATCCATCGATCGATCGGGAATGGACGACGCTCGCTGGCGGAACCATCGAATACGTCTGCCACACCGGTGGCGGCGTGCGCCATCTCATCACGAGGGAGATGCTGGCCGATGGCTTGCTCGTGAGCAACTGGGGGCCGCTCGCAGCTCCCATCGTCGCGGAATTCACGCTCATGATAATGATTGCCTCGCTCCGCAATCTGCGCGGATGGCTTGGAGCACCTCCGGAATTTTTTTCCCACGGCTTCCACGAATCCATGGAACTGCGATCGATCCGCAACGAAAACGTCGGTATATACGGATTCGGAGGAATTGCCCGCGAATTGATCGATCTGCTTGCGCCCTTTCAGGCACCAATCTCCGTTTTTTCGGAGGGGGTTCCGCCCGCTCTCATTGAAAATAAAGGCGCTCGCGTGGCGGAATCGCTGGAAGTCTTGTGCACCGAAGCGAGCGTTTTTGTGTGCCTCGAGGCACTCACGCCCCGGACGCGTGGAACGCTGGATCGCGCCACCCTCGAGCGGCTGCCGATCGATGCGGTTTTTGTGAACGTCGGACGCGGGGCGCTCGTGGATGAAACCGCGCTCGCCCAGGTCGCCCGGGAGCGAAATTTGCGGCTCGCGTGTGACGTCTTCGCCGAGGAACCGCTGCCCGCCGAATCGGAATTACGATCCCTGCCAACGGCGATCCTTTCACCCCATCTTGCAGGTATCACGAACAGCCTGACCGCGGACATGGGACGCGTTGCCGTGGAAAATTGCGCCCGATTTTTCGAGGAGGGACGCCCCCAGCACCTCGTCACGATCGAGGCCTACGATCGCGCGACGTAACCGTCCGCGGCTGCGAGTCGGACGGTCAGCGCCAAACGCACGTTACATTTTTTTCGCACCGGGTGCGGCGTAGGCTCCGCAATCCACCGGCTGGTCCACCAGGCGCAGGAGGTCGTCGAGATCGATGATCGGCACGCCCGGGAACTCGCGCGTCCCGGCACCGATCGCCGGGCTGCCGGGCTGGAGGTGAAAGTTGGCGGTCGCCGCGTCGAGCGTTGGATTCACGAAGAGCGGGTTGCCTTCGATGTTGCCGAGGGTGCGCGCCTGCGTTTTTGACTCACCGGTGCCGAGTCCACCGCCTTCGCTGGTGCCATTGTCCCCGTCGCCAAAACTCAAATTGTGCGCGTAAACGATCTCGGACGAGCTGTCGGGTTTGGAAAAATTCACCGGTTTGCCGCGCTGCGACCAGAGGATGTTATTCACGACGCGCACGTCACGCGAACGGCCACCGGCAAAAATCTGCCGCCACTCGAGCTCGGGAGATTGGGCGTTGTGAAACGCGGTATTGTTGACGATGTCGACGTGGTTGGCCGCGTAGGCGTGAATGCCACTGCCACCGTTGCCAAACGTCAGATTGTTCTGCACCAGCGTGCGACCCTCGTACGGGATCTTCGACGCGCCTTCCTGGTAATTGATGAAATCGTCGATGATGATGCCGTTGCCGTCGGAAATTTTGCCGATCTGCGTCCAGAGCACAAAACACCGGTTGCCGTGCGCACGGTTCGCGATCACGAAATTTTTGTATCCCGTGTCGGTGTCGAAATCCCACGCGCGGAAAACACTGATGCCGCTGCCCGCGTAACGCATGAGGTGGCAATTGTCGAAGACGAGGTTGCCTTCCACCGTGATGTGATCTCCCGCGATCATCGAGATTCCGCCACCGGGCATTTCGCCGACGGTGCATCCAATCACGCGGATGTGATGCGCCTTGCCATCCGTTTCGTTGCCCTTGCGCGCATCGAGAGCGATGCCGTTGGTATTGAACGCGCAATCCGGGAATTCGCCGGTTTCCGTGTCGGCCGTCGCTGCTTCGACCGTGAGTTTCGACCGGTTGCCGCGCAGCGTGAGGCCGCGCATTTCGATGTAGGCGCTCTCGTGATTGAGGCTGATCACATTCCATCCGTCGCCGGTGAGCACGGGAGTTTGTCCGGGGTGGGCGCGCAGCACGATCCAGCGATCGGGGCGACCTTTTTTGTAAATGTCGGCCAGATGCCCGCGCGGCGGACTGCGGAACGTACCTTCCATCAGCAGGATCACGTCGCCGGGAGCGGCGACATTCACGGCTTTCTGCACGCTGGCAAAAGCAGTTTCCGCCGAAATACCGTTTGCTCCGTCGTTACCGTTCGGGCTCACGTAAAAACTCGGCGCGGTATAGCTCAGGTTGTCCACCTGCAAGGTGAATTCTGCTTCCGATTTCTTCGCCTCCGGCGCTAAGGCAACCGTGATTTCCGACGCCAGCGGGTCAAACGTTCCGCGATCGGCCGTCATCTGGTCGAGATCGATGTTAAACCGGTAGAAGGCGTTGGAGACGGGAGGATAAATGATCGCAGTGCGCGTGGCCGGCTGCGAGCCATCCGATCCTGCGGATGCAATCCGTACTGCAATCGGCCGGGCATCGCTCACCCACAGGTCAAACCCCAGCGTGAGTTTGGCCAGATCGGCCTCGGTATTCTCAACCGCCAGCGGACCAACGACGAGGGCGCCAGCCGACGACGTTGGCGGTGCGGTCCAGACGGCCGCATCACCCCGTTCACCACGGTAGGTATCGATTGTGCCGACGGCTTCATAAGCCGCCGCGCCACCACCTTCTGCCGCGAGCTTCGGTCGCCCGTTTCCTTCGAAGGTGGTGGATACGAGGACGCCCGCGTGCAGGGTGGGAGCGGCGAGGGTCAGGGCGACAAAACAACGGATCTTCATGGCAGGATGGTGTGGTCGTTAAATTACGGGGTGGATCGAAACTCGTAGGCACCAATGTCGGGAGCTTTGCCAGACGGCCGCGGGTCGCCGACAATATCGACGATCGGCACGGCGTTGACCGGCTGCGCCACTCCGGCGTCAATGGCGGGACTTCCCACCTTCAACCGAAAATCAGCCACCTTCGGATCGACCGAAGCGCGCACGAATCCAGGATTGGCGAAGATATTGCCTTCGTTGCCAGCGGTGGTCGTTTCCACTTCACCGCCGAGACCGCCGCCGGTGCGCGTGTCGTTATTCCCGTCCCCAAAAATGATGTTGTGCACAAACATGATGTTGTTTTTGGCATTCCCGGGAGTCCGGTTCATCGGCTTGCCGGCCTGCGCCCACATGATGTTGTTGACGAAATGAATGTCGGAACTCCGCGGGCCGGCAAACATCTGGTTCCAGCGCAGCTCAGGTGACTGCACGTTGTGGTAGGCCGTATTGTTGATGAAATCGACGTGGTTCGACGCGAACGTGTGCAGGCCGCTGCCGCCATTGTTGTAGGCCAGGTTGTTCTGGAGCAGCGTGCGCCCGACGTACGGGATGCCGGGATCCTGCACGTAGTTCCGAAAATCGACGTTGTCGTCGACGATGATGCCGTTTCCGTCGGAGATAGAATTGGGGATCGGCTCGCCTTCGGCATTCTTGCGGAAACGCGCCCACGGCACGTAACATCGGTTGTTGTAGGTGGTATTTCCGATCACGAAACACTTGTAGCCGGTGTTGCGGTCGAAGTCGGCGGTATGCAGCAGACTGATGCCGCTGCCGGCGTAGCGCATCGTGTGGGCGTTGTCGTGGACCAGATTGTTTTCGATGGTCAGGTAATCACATCCCATGCCGCTGATGCCGCCCCCGCCGAATTCGTAAACGTGATTGCCGACGATGCGGAAGTGATGCGGCCGCGAAGCGGGGTCGGTGTTCGTCCGACCCTCGATGCTGATGCAGTTGCCGTTGAATTTTGGATCGCCCGGATATCCCCGGCCATTTTCCCGAAACTGGATCGCGCCGTCCGCGATGGCATCCTCGATCGTGACGTTCGCCCGGTTTCCCTGCATCTCGAGTCCGCGGATTTCCCAATACGCGCTGCCTTTGACAAATTTGAAGACTTCCCATCCGACGCTGACAATTTTCGGTTTCTGTCCGGGATGGTTGCGAATGACGATCCACGCGTCCGGCTTCCCCGCCTTGGAAATGCTTGGGGTAAGCGCGTTCGGGCCCTCATTCCGGAACGCATCACCGTCCATCAGCATGATCACATCGCCGGCCTCCACCGCCGCAACGGCCTTGGCCACCGTGCCAAAGGCGGTTTGCGGAGTGCGGCCATTCGCGGAGTCTTTTCCTTTCGGACTCACAAAATAGCTCGGCTCCGTGAAATTGAGATTATCCACCCGCAACTCCATTGGCTGTTCCCGTGAGACCGGCGAAGGCCCGGCTTCGTCGGTTATCTCGAACGAAAATCCGACCTGCGGAGCTGCCGGGTCGAACGTCGCCCCGTCCGCCCCCGCACCGCCGAGGTCCATGTGGAACCGGTAAAACGCGCCGGCCACGGGTGGGATCACCGTCGCTCGGTGCGTGCCGGTGATTTTGCCCGCGTCGTCGAGCGACTGGATGGACACAGACACCGGGCGGATTTCACTCACCCAGAGGTCGAAATTGACCGTCAGCATCGCCGCATCCTTCTGACTGGTTTTCATCGCGATGGGGCCCACCGCCAGTCCCGCCCGGGCACCGGGAGCAGCGCCACCAAATTTTGCGGTTAGCACCGCAGCATCGCCTGGATCGCCGTTCGCTTCGTCAATGGTGCCCTCTTTTTTTACCGACGATTCGAGATCAACCTCCGCGATGCCGGCGCCGTACGCCCGGAGCATCGGTTCGTCCGAGCCGGAAAAGGTCGTCGAAACGACAACGCCAGCCTGGAGCGGCATCACGAGAGCGGCCGCGGACAGGCCAAGGAAGAAGAAACGAATCATGTTGGGGGGCGTCGGGGATTTGCCGGGATCAACGGGCGCGCGAGTTCCCGAAGATCCTGGATTGGGGTAAAGAACGGGCGGACTGTTGCAACTGAATGCGCAAACGTCAACCTTGCGGCCGCAGTTCGCATCTGAGTGCCGGGTGGAAACCGGGAATGCGACCGTGGCAAATTCCCATCACCCAGTGATCCCTCGTCGGATTTGATGGGCGAGAAAAAAACGCGCTGGGAACGCCCTGGAATCCATCGGATCGTTGCCTTGAGCCAATGAATTGCCCATTGTCCCGCGCTAACACCCCAAGTTGATCTTATGAAACTCACCCCACTCACCTTCCCCAAAAATTTCGTCTGGGGCGTTGCCGCCGCCGCTCCGCAGATCGAGGGCGCTTACGCCACGGACGGCAAAAGTCTTTCGACTTGGGACGTTTATTCCCGCATCCCCGGCAAAGTCCGGAACGGCGACACGCTCGACGTCGCGTGCGACCATTACCACCTGTTCGATAAGGATTTTGCGATGATGGCGAAGCTTGGTGTGCGGCATTACCGGCTCAGCATCGCGTGGCCCCGCATCATTCCCGAAGGCCGCGGCGCGGTGAATCAGAAGGGTCTCGATTTTTATCACCGCCTTTTCGATTCGATGGAAAAACATGGCATTCTGCCATGGCCGACCATGTTCCACTGGGACTTGCCGCAGGCGCTGGAAGACGCGGGCGGCTGGCGCGAGCCCGGCATCGTCGAGGCATTTTCGGAGTATGCCGACGTGCTCGTGAAAGCCTACGGCTCCCGCATCAAACGCTGGTTTACGCTCAACGAGCTGCCCTGCTTCGTCATCGATCCGCACATCGACCTCAATAAATCCCCCGGCTACCCGCTGCCTCCGCAGGCCATCAATCAGAATATTCACCACGCCCTGTTGGCCCACGGTCACGGTGTGCGCGCGGTGCGCGAGTATGGCCAGCGCGGCTCGCTCGTTGGCATGGCCGACAATACGACCGGTGTTGTCCCGGTCACCGAGACCCCGGAAGACATCGCGGCCACGCAAAAAGCATATGCGCATCTGAACGACCGAATCATCGGGGCCATGCTCACCGGGGGCTATTCCACCACCTATTTGCGCCGCCTCGGCAAGGATCGGCCGAAGGTGAATCGCGGAGACTTCGATCTCATTTCGCTGCCCGCCGATTTCCTCGGCATCAATTGTTATTTTTCCAATTTTGTGCGCAGCGCCAAACGCGGCGGATTTGAGATCCTCGACTTTCCGCCCGGCTATCCGACGACGGCCGGCTGGCTCACCACCGTGCCCCAATCGATGTATTGGACAACCCGTCTCGCGGCCGAACTTTACGGCGCCAAGAATATTTACATCACCGAAAACGGCTACGGCACCCTCGAGGAACCCGATGGCAACGGAGAAATCCTCGATCTGCATCGCCGCGAATTTCTCCGGCTTTACCTCAGCGAACTCCGCCGCGCCATCGGTGACGGCGTGCCGATCCGCGGTTATTTCGCCTGGTCCTTCATGGACAACTTTGAATGGAACGACGGTTACAGCACCCGCTTCGGCCTGTGCTACACCGACTACAAAACCCAGAAGCGCACCCCGAAACTTTCCGCGCGCTGGTATTCACGCGTCATGGCAGAAAACCGCCTCGTCTGATCCCCATTCCGCCCGGCCCGTAACGTCGAAAAATTCGCTTTCGCGTTCCGGGCGGGTCCGGCACCTTTCCGACAACCCCTCGATTATGTCCCGTCTCCTCGCTCTCGCCGCGTCTCTCGTCCTCGTCCTGCCGACCTTCGCAGCCGACAAACCGATCGTCATCGGCATGTCACTCGACACGCTCAAGGAGGAACGCTGGCAGCGCGATCGCGACAACTTTACCAAGGCTGCCGGAGATCTCGGGGCGGAGGTGATCGTGCAATCCGCAAATTCCGACGACATCCGTCAGGTCCGCGATATCGAGTCACTCATCACGCGCGGCGTCGATGTGCTGGTGATCGCCGCTCACAACGCCGAGGCGCTGGGCCGCGCCGTGAAATCCGCGAACGATGCAGGCATCCCGATTCTTTGCTACGACCGCCTCATCCTGAATGCCGACGTCGACGCCTACATCAGTTTCGACAACGTCAACGTCGGTGAAGTTCAGGCCCAGTACGCCGCGGACCGTTTTCCCAAGGATCGCCCGGCCCGGATCGTGCGGATTTACGGATCACCCGCCGACTACAACGCCAAGCTCTTCAAAGAAGGCCAGGACAAGGTTCTCCAACCGCTCATCGACGCAGGTAAAGTGGAAGTCGTCGCCGAAGATTGGGCGCTCGACTGGCGGCCGGAAAACGCAAAAAAAATCATGAACGCAGCGATCAGCCGCGGGGGCACCGAAATTGACGCCGTGATCGCGTCGAATGATGGCACCGCTGGCGGTGCGATCCAGGCGCTCGTCGAGGAGGGTGTCGCCGGCAAAATTCTGGTGACCGGCCAGGACGCGGACCTCGCCGCCTGCCAGCGCATCCTCCGTGGCACGCAGGCAATGACCGTTTACAAACCCCTTGGCCGCGTTGCCGAGGAAGCGGCCGCGCTCGCCGTCGCGCTGGCCCGCAAGGAGCCAGTCCCCACTGAGACCACCATCGATAATCAGCGCAAACAGGTGCCGGCCGTTTTTGTGCCGGTGATTGCGGTCGATAAGGAAAATCTCGCTGCCACCGTGGTCGCCGACGGATTCCACCCGGCCGAATCACTCCAGTGAGCCCCGCGGCTCCCGCCCCACTCCTCGAAGTCACCGGTCTGACCAAACGGTTCCCCGGCGTCGTCGCGTTGCGGGACGTGAGTTTCCAGCTCGCCCCCGCGCAGATCCACGCGCTCTGCGGAGAAAACGGAGCGGGCAAATCGACGCTCATCAAGCTGCTTTCGGGCATTCACCCGCACGGCACGTACGAAGGGATGATCCGCGTGGACGGTCAACCCGCCGCGTTTCACACCATCCGCGACGCCGAAGCCGCCGGCATCGCCGTGATCACGCAGGAGCTCGCCCTCGTGGACGAACTGTCCATCGCCGAAAATATCTTCCTCGGCCGGGAACCGCGACGGGGCGTGAGCATCGACCGATCCACTATGTATCGCCGCACCCGTGAGTTACTCGCGGACTTCGGCCTCGACCTCTCGCCCGACCTCCCGGTTCGCGATCTCGGCATCGGGCAGAAACAGCTCCTCGAGATCGTTCGGGCCATGGACAAAAATACGCGCGTGCTCGTCCTCGATGAACCCACGGCCGCCCTCACGGAGCAGGAGGTCACCGTCCTCCTGCAGCACCTGACGCGGCTGCGGGATAGCGGCACCGCCTGCATTTACATTTCCCACAAGCTCGACGAGGTCCTGGCGATTGCGGACGGCATTACGGTGCTGCGCGACGGCCAGACGATCACGACGCTGGCCGCCGCCGAAGCCACGGTTCCCGTCATCATCAAACACATGGTTGGCCGGGATATCGCGGACCTGTTTCCACGAAAAGCCAACCCCATCGCGGGCGAGCCGGCGTCGACCGTGCTCACCGTGCGAGACCTCACCGTTTCCCCTGCCCGCCGCCAGCGCGCTGTACTCCACGACATTTCGTTCGAGGTGCACGCCGGTGAGGTGCTCGGATTTGGCGGCCTGATGGGCGCGGGCCGAACCGAACTCCTGATGCATCTGTTCGGGGCGTGGGGTCACCGGATCGCGGGCGAGGTTTCGCTGTTGGGCAAACCATACCCGTCACCGTCGCCGCGTGAATCTTTGCGCCGCGGTCTCGCCCTCACCAGCGAAGATCGCCGCCGCTACGGACTCATCCTGCCGCAGTCCATCGGTTTCAACCTCTCGCTTTCCAGCCTGCGGCGGTTCCGCCGGTTTGCCGGCCACATCGACCAGCCGGCCGAACACGTCCGCAATCAGCATTTTTTCGACGCGATGCGCGTGAAAGCCGCCAACCAGGCCGCCACTGCCCGCGGACTTTCCGGCGGCAATCAACAAAAGGTCGTGCTCGGGAAATCGCTCATGACTGAACCGCACGTCATGCTGCTCGACGAGCCCACGCGGGGCATCGACGTCGGCGCCAAACTCGAAGTTTACGAACTCATGAACCGCCTCACGTCCGAGGGAAAAGGCGTCATCCTCGTTTCGAGCGAGCTGCCCGAACTCATGGGCATGAGCGACCGGATCTACATGATCCACGATGGCCGCCTCGCCGGACCATTCGACCGCGCTGATTTTTCCCAGGAACGTCTACTCGCTGCCGCCATGGGCCACGCCGAATGAATCTTTTCCAATCCCACAATCGATGAATTTCCGCTCCGCCATCCGCCCCCTGGCCGTGCCCCTAGCGCTTGTCCTGATCGCCGCCTTTTTTACCTGGCGCGAACCTGCCTTCCTCAGCTCGCGCAATCTCACGCAGCTCTTCATCGAGTTTTCCATCGTCGCCACGCTCGCGCTCGGAATGTTCATGATCATTCTGACCGGAAACATCGACCTCTCGGTCGGCTCAGGCGTCGGATTGATCGGGGGCATCGCTGCCGTGCTTGTCACCCGCCACGATCTGCCCGCCCCGCTTGCCATGGCGATCGGTGTCGCCGTGGCGTTGCTGCTCTGGGGCTCGATGGGGGCGCTGATCGTCAAACAACACATCCCGGCGTTCATCATCACGCTCGGCGGCTTGTTGATCTTCAAAGGCCTGTTCTGGCTCGTGATCGAGAATTCGACCATCCCGGTCGCCCGCGGCGACGAGGACAATCTGTATTCGCTGCTCACGACATATTACCTGCCGGACGCGTTTGGCCTTGGCCTCGCGGCGGCGGTCGTCCTGATCCACGCTGGCCTCACCTGGAATGCCCGCCGGGAACGCGCCCGGCTCGAACTTCCCGTCGAGCCACTTTGGCAGGCGCTCGGCAAATGGGCTCTGGCGACTGCACTCATCTTCACGATTGTCGTCGTGTGCAACGCCTTCCGTGGCGTGCCCGTTTCCCTCGTCATCCTCGCCGCGGTCGCTGTAGTCGTCTTTTTTCTGACGCGCCACACTCCGTTCGGTCGGTACCTCTACGCCATCGGCGGAAACGAGGAAGCCGCCGTGCTCTCCGGCATCAACGTCGACCGCGTCATCATCGGGGCCTTTCTCCTGATGGGGGGTGCCGTCGCCCTCACGGGATTTATGATGACCGCCTACTCCGGCGCTTCCACGACCACCGTCGGCGACCTCATGGAACTCGACGCCATCGCTGCCTGCGTGATCGGCGGCACCGCCCTGCGCGGCGGTCGGGGGACCGTTTGGGGCGTGTTGTTCGGCGCTCTCATCATGACCGTTTTGCTCAATGGCATGACACTTATGGCCGTATCGCCGGAGCTCAAATTCATCGCCCGCGGCGTTGTCCTCACCATCGCCGTCTGGATGGACGTGAGGTTTTCCCGCTCCTGACCACCAGCGTACCAAGCCTCCCGCTCAGGGCGTTTTGTCCGCGCAAGTGACGGGTCAGGACCGCCCGAAACCGAGCGCATACTTCGCCGCGCCAGCCGGTCCCGCGGCGTCACCGAGGACGGCGGGGATCATGGGTACCGCGTAGCCGCCCGGACGCCACTCACACTCGTCGAGTACACTTCGGAGCGGGCCGAAAAGGCTTTCATTCGCCTGCGCGATGCCTCCGCCGATCACGATGATCTCGGGGTCAAAAGAATTGATGAATCCGACGATGCCAACGCCCAGCACCCGGACGGACCGCAACCAGACTTCAGATGCAAATTTGTCGCCTTGCTCGTAAGCCGTCACGAGAGCCCGGGTGGAATCGAAGCGTCCACTCGAGCGAGCCCGCACCGTCTGTTCGCCGATGAAATCTTCGAACGTCCCGGGAACGCCGAAAATGCCGGGTTTGCCGTCGGGTTCGATGCTTGTGTGGCCAAGGTGTCCAGCGCGGCCGAGATGCCCCGTGAGCAAATGTCCGTCCACGATTGCCGCACCGCCGACGCCCGTTCCAAGCGTGAGCATCACAACGTTGGTCATGCCCCGAGCACACCCGATCCAGGCCTCACCCATGAGGGCGGCGTGAGCGTCATTGATGACCGCAACGTGTTCATGACCAAGGTGCGACGGCCAATCAAAATCCTCCAGGCCGATTAATTTATTGGGCAAGTAGGCGATCGAACGGCGGTCGCGTGACGGGAGGCCCGGGAGCGAAATGCCGATGGCTCCCGCTTGCGATCCGAACCGGGTTTCCAGCTCCCCGACCATTCCGATCACCGTGTTCGCCCAGATCGGCATCCCGCTGATCGACTGAGACGAACCGTCTGGAAAGGTGGGGCGCACGAGTTCCCCGAGCGGCGTGCCGCTTTCGTCGAAAGCCGCCATTTTGATGCGCGTCCCCCCCATATCGATGCCGATAATCCATGCCATGCGATGTGGCATTAGCAGGAACATTCCCTCACCGCAAAGGGTGCGCCGAGGGCGGGGGGAACTTTTCCGGGGCTCACTCTGGGAAAATCTGTTTTACTATAATCCATTCATTCCACTTGCAGGCGTGATCGCTTCTCCCGCAGTTATCTGGAATTTCATGCGCACTTCACCCCTGCCCACCAGAGAATCCGCCGCCGTGATTCCCGTCGCGACCGAACGAATTCTCGTTGCCCTATCCGACTTCGAACGTCGGAATTTTCTGCCTCAACTGGCGGAATTCGATTTTGGCAATGCCGCCCTGCACACGTTTGACACCGATCATACGGCGGCGAGCGACTGGGCCGAAGTGGTGGAGGAATTTCGCCCGACGGTCCTCTTGAGTGCGTGGTCCACACCTCCATGGCCGGAAGGTTATCTCGATGATCCGGATTGTCCCGTCCGCTACGTGTGCCACACCACCGGCTCGGTGCGCTGGGTCGCGTCGCGAAACTTCATTGCCCGCGGCGGGATCGTCACGAATTGGGGTGCCAGCGTAGCGCCATCGGTGGCCGAGCACGCGCTTCTCCTCGTCCTGGCCGCGCTTCGGTGCCAGCCCGCGTGGCAGCCCTTCCTCGATTTGCCCACGGATCAACAGTCCCGGAATACTTTCACTATTCCGACGCGTTCCCTGTTCGATCGCAAGGTGTGCGTCCACGGATTCGGACTCATCGCGCGGCAGTTCATCCGACTGCTCGAGCCATTTCGGGCGCAATGTTTTGTGTATTCGCAGAACGTGCCGGCGTCCGCCATCGAGGCTGCGGGCGCGACGATGTGTGGCAGCCTCGAAGAACTTTTTGATCAGGCCGAGATTCTCGTCGAATGCGAAGCGTTGAATCCGCAGACGCGGGGATCGGTGACGGCGGAGCTGCTCGCCTCGCTGGCCGACGACGCCGTATTTGTCAACGTGGGCCGCGGCGCGGTCGTCGATGAAGCGGCTCTGATCCGCCACGCGACGGATGGAAAAATTCGCGTTGCACTCGACGTCTTTGCGAAAGAGCCGCTGCCGCCGGACTCTCCGCTGCGCATTGCGCCGAACGCGATTCTATCACCCCACCTCGCGGGCCCGACACGTGATCACATGGCGCATTGCGGACGCTACGCTCTGGAACACCTCGCGGCCTACCTGCGCGGCGAACCCGTGCCCGACGCGTTCACTCCCGAAATTTACGATCGTTCGACCTGAGCTACGGCAAGGGCAGTTCCGCCTGCGCTGCGTCCCCGGCGTCCGCCGGGCGCGTGATCAAAACGCGCAACTCCTGTTCGGAAAGAATTGCCACCCCCAAATCACGCGCCGCGGTCAGCTTCGATCCCGCATTTTCCCCGGCCACGAGGTAATCCGTGCGTTTGGAAACGGAGGACGCCGCCTGTCCACCAGCGGCTTCGATCAGGGTCGTCAGTTCCATTCGCGAAACCGAGTGTGTGCCGGTGATCACGAGGGTCTTCCCGGCGAGTGGTTTTGTGTCTTCCGTTCCGGGAATCAGGCGATTGTCCGACGTCGGATCGATGCCGAGTTGCCGCAATTGCTCCAGCAGCGACCTTCCGGCGTGCGACGAAAAATAGGTAGTGAGCGCCTCGCAGGCGTGCGGGCCAACGGCAAAAATTGCGTCCGAAAATGACGCCAACACGAGTGCGCCGGTGCCCTTCCGTCGACGTTTGCTGCGCTGCGCAAATCCCCGGTCCACGAGTGCATCGAGCAGGTGTTCGTATTCCGCATGGGTTTCTTGAAACGCTCCGGCCGGAGCCGCCGCTGCCTCGGGATTTTTCGAGCGCGGATTGATCGTGCGCGCGCAGGCAAGCAATTCGTGAACGCGCAAGGCGTCGCGGAGCAGGTCCGAATGCGCGACGTCGTCGAGGTTGTCGTGAAATTTCGCGATCTCCTTGGCGGTGTCCTCACCGACCCGCGGAATGCCCATCGCAAAAAGCCAGCGGGCGAGCGGTTTGGTGCGCGCCGCCGCGACGGACTCAAGAATGGTCGTTGCATTTTTTTCACCCAGCTTCCGGGGTTGATCATCCGTTCCAAGGTTGAGTTCGGCCAGGGGCGGTAGCGTGAGCGAAAAGAGATCAAGTGGTGATGCCACCAATTCCCGCTGGACGATGGCCTGCGCGACGATGTCGCCGAGACCCTCGATATCGAGTGCCTTGCGCGCGCAGAAATGCGTGATCCGCGTGATGGCCTGAGCCGGGCACGTGAAGTTTGTGCAGCGCCACGCCACGTAACCTTCCTCGCGCGCCACCGGCCCACCGCAGGCAGGACATTCTTTCGGCATTTGAAATTGCCGTTCGCTGCCATCGCGCAGATCCGTACGCACGGCCACCACGGCCGGAATGACTTCGCCCGCTTTTTCAATGGCGACGGTGTCGCCGATCCGGATGTCCTTGCGCGTGATTTCCTCTTCGTTGTGCAGCGTCGCCCTGGCGACGCGGCTGCCGCTCACGACAACGGGATCGAGTTCCGCGACCGGCGTGAGCACGCCCGTTCGTCCGACCTGAATCGTGATGTCACGGAGTTTCGTTTCCGCACGCTCGGCCTCGTATTTGTACGCCATCGCCCAACGCGGTGCCTTCGCGGTCGAGCCGAGCGCTGTCTGGTGTTCGACGCGGGCCGCTTTGACGACCGCACCGTCCGTCTCGTAGGCAAAATCATGGCGGATCGCGCCGAGTTCGCGAATCGCCTCCAGCGCGTCGTCGACCGATTCCGCCGCCCGCAACCAGCCCGCGGTCGGCAATCCCCACGCGGCGATTTGATCGATCAAAGCCCCTTGCGTGGCCGGTCTTTCATCGCCTTCAAACGTCCCGACTGCGTAACACACCGCGCTCAATCCCCGCGCCGCCACGAGCCGCGAGTCGAGCTGCTTGAGCGATCCGGCCGCCGTATTTCGCGGATTCGCAAAGGCCGGCAGCCCCTGCTCGTCGCGTTCGGAATTGATCCGGACAAACTCGCTTTTCGGCAGGTAAATTTCTCCGCGCACCTCGACCCGGGTGGGTGCCGGGCCAGCCAGACGCTCCGGGATCACCCGGATCGTCCGCACGTTGGCGGTCACGTCGTCACCGGCCACACCGTCGCCCCGCGTCACCGCGCGCACGAATTCCCCATTCTCGTAAACCAGCGAAATCGCGACACCGTCCACCTTTGGTTCGATCGTGAGCGGGATCGCCTCACCCGGGAGCAGACGCTGCATGCGCCGAACAAAATCCGCCACCTCACCCTCGGAATACGTGTTGTCGAGACTCTGCATCGGCACGATGTGCCGGGCCTGCGTGAATTCCTCGAGCACGCCGCCGCCAACCCGCCGCGTGGGGGAATCGTCGACCGCCAATTCGGGATTTGCCGCCTCGAGGTCGGCCAGCTCCCGGTAAAGGGCGTCGTATTCCCGGTCGCCGATCTCCGGCGTCGCGTCCTCGTAATAGAGCCGGTTATGCCGCTCGATCTGCTGCCGCAGGTCCAGGATCCTGCGGCGCGCTTCGTTTTCGGGTTCCAAGGCCATAAAATATTGCGAGCAAAATGGCTCCGGCCAGCGCCCCGGCAGCATTCGCCACCATGTCGCCGGGATCGGCTCCGCTCCGGCCGGGCGTGTAAAGCTGGTGGATTTCGTTGGCCACTCCCAGTGCGGCCACCGCCACAAAAACCACGCATCCAATTCTCAACCATCCCCAGGTCGTCGAACTCCGCAATGCGCCTCCAAGAAAAAATGCGCCCGTGAAAAACAGCGAAAAATGAACCAGCTTGTCCGCGAAGGAAAATGGCGACGGGCCAAACCGGTTCCCGGGGATCGCAGCGAGCACCGTGATCGCCACCGCCCACGCGATAAAAATCGCCCACCACACCCGCGCGGCAGTCAGAAAACGGTTGGGATTTGGCGGGCTTGTCATCACCGGAGGCGCTAACTTACACACGCAATGGGTGGGTCCAAGCAACTTGTGCTCGGCATCGAAGGCGGTGCGACCACGACGCATTGGGCGCTCTGCGAAACCACGGCCGACACGATCGTGCCGCTGCGCTCCGGCCAGCTCGACGGCGCGAACCTTCGCCTCACCACCGATGAATCGCTCCAC
Source organism: Chthoniobacterales bacterium (assembly GCA_041748215.1). Classification (GTDB taxonomy): domain Bacteria; phylum Verrucomicrobiota; class Verrucomicrobiia; order Chthoniobacterales; family JAATET01; genus JBGTDR01. The sequence continues at coordinate 73 of JBGTDR010000178.1, read as the reverse complement.
AACATGTGGCGTTGCCTTCCTCATGAGGCCTCCGCCGTCGGTATTTTTCTCGCGGGCTGCGCCGGGTCCGCGG
>JBGTDR010000177.1:0-6439 GCA_041748215.1 Chthoniobacterales bacterium | reverse complement strand
CTTCCAGACCGGAGGTTCCTCCCAATCACACGCCTGAACTCGACGGAAAGTCGTCGTCGCTTCTCCCAGGGGCGCCTCGCTTCACTGGGGCAAATCTTTTACGGCGAATTCGACGGCCAACGCCGCAAGCGCGTCCTGGTCAAAATCATCGGCGAATGACTCCACCGAGTCGGGTTTGATCGCAGCCGAAAGCATTGCGTTTTCAGACCCTGATCCCCACAGTTCGAATGACATGGATTTGCTGACGTGCGAATTGCCGGGGATCCCGAAAGTGCGGACTGGAAAAGTCCGCGAGGTTTTCGACCTGGGTGATGCCTTCCTGATCGTAGCGACCGACCGCATCTCTGCCTTTGATTGCATTCTGCCCAACGCGATTCCGCACAAAGGCAAGGTGCTCACGCAGCTTTCGCACTTCTGGTTCGAAAAACTCGACTTTGTGCCGAATCACCTCGTCGGCCTGCGCCCGGGGTATTTCCCGGAGATCCTCGAACCATTCGAGGAAATCCTGGCGGGCCGATCCATGATCGTGCGCAAGGCACACCCGTTGCCCGTCGAGTGTGTCGTGCGCGGGTACCTCGCCGGGTCGGGATGGAAGGATTATCAGGCGACTGGCGGGATCAGCCGCCACCCGCTGCCCGCCGGGCTGCTGCAATCCGGCAAACTCCCCGAGACGATTTTCACCCCCTCGACGAAAGCCACCACCGGGCACGACGAAAACATCTCCTGGAGCGAATGCCGCCGCATCCTTGGTGACGAAATCGCGATCCAGGTGCGCGAGTGGAGCATCGAGCTCTATGAGCACGGGCGGGCATTCGCCGCGCAGCACGGCATCATCATCGCCGACACCAAGTTCGAATTTGGAATGATCGGTGACGACGTCGTCCTGATTGACGAATGCCTCACGCCGGATTCGTCGCGATTCTGGCCAGCCTCCGAATACGTCGAGGGCGGCAGCCCGCCGAGTTTCGACAAACAATTTGTCCGCGATTATCTCGAGACGCTTGACTGGGACAAACAACCGCCCGCTCCCGAGCTGCCGGCCGATGTTGTCGCAAAGACCTCCGCGAACTACGTCGAGGCATTCACGCAGCTCACCGGCCTCAACTTCGAGACGGTCACGCATGGAAGCGCGCGTTGACGAATTCCTCCGCTATCTCGCCACCGAGCGCGGACTTTCGGAAAACTACCAAATCTCAACCCGCCAGTCGCTTGCGGCCTTCCTCGGCTGGTTGGCGGTGTCGCCGCAAATCATCACGCCGGACGCGGTCACCGCGGAACATTTGAGCGACTACCTTGCACACCGGAAACGCGCCGGACTCGCCGCCGCCTCGATCAAAGCTGAGGCCATCGCGCTGCGGATCTTTTTTCGTTTCCTCACGACGCGTGGGATTTTGAAAGCGGATCCGGCGGAATTCATCGGCATCCCGCGGATCGAACGTTACCTGCCCGACACGCTCAACCTGCCGCAGGTCGAAAGTTTGCTCGCAGCGGTGCGCGACACCGATCCGCTCGGCCTCCGCAATCGCGCCATCTTCGAACTCCTCTACGCGTCCGGGCTTCGAATCTCGGAACTCTGCAACGCCCGGCTCGAAAATCTCGAACTCGACGACGGGTGGATCCGCGTCACCGGCAAGGGAAACAAAACCCGCATCGTGCCCGTCGGGTCGCAGGCGCGCGCAGCCATCGCTCGCTACCTCGCCGACGAACGTCCCAACCTCGTCAACCGGCGTTCCGGTGCCGAAATTTTCCTGTCCCATCGCGGCCGCAAACTCACTCGGGCCCGGGTCTGGCAACTCATCAAATCTTACGCCTCACTCGCCGGCATCGAGACCCGCGTTTACCCCCACCTGTTGCGGCATTCCTTCGCCACCCACCTGCTCTCGAATGGCGCCGACCTCCGCATCATCCAGGAACTCCTCGGCCACGCCGATATCTCGACCACCGAGATCTACACCCACGTCGACCAGCGCCGCCTCAAATCCGTCCACAAAAATTTTCACCCACGAGCGTAGATTCAACCGATGCCCTGCGGTGGGCAGTCGCACTCGGAACGTTTTAACGCAATTTTAACGCGAACGGCCTGGGCTTTAATTATCCGGCGTTCCGGTCGGGCTCTACGGTCGGGGCGTGATAAAAAAATCCGTCTCGTCCGCTTTCGATCCCGCGCTGGTCGGCCCGGCGCTTGCCCAGAGCGTCGCGAAGCTCGATCCGCGCGTTCAGTGGCGAAATCCCGTGATGTTTGTCGTCTGGCTGGGCTCGCTCGCGACGACGCTTTCGCTCCCGTTCGATTTCAACAGTTTCAACCTCCAGGTGACGCTCTGGCTTTGGTTCACGCTGCTTTTTGCAAATTTTGCCGAAGCCATGGCGGAGGGCCGGGGCAAGGCTCAGGCCGCCACGTTGCGTAAACTGCGCACGACCACGCTCGCCCGCCGGTTGAAGAACGGGGGCCCGGCCGAGGAGGTCGTCAACGCCAGCGATCTGCGCACCGGAGATCTCGTCGTTTGCGAAGCGGGCGATGCCATTCCCTCGGACGGCGACGTTGTCGAAGGCATTGCGAGTGTGGACGAATCCGCCATCACCGGCGAGTCCGCTCCGGTCGTGCGGGAGAGCGGGGGTGATCGGTGCGCCGTGACGGGCGGCACCCGGGTCCTGAGCGACCGCATCGTTGTGAGCATCACGGCGGAACCGGGCAGCACGTTCATTGATCGCATGATCGCGATGGTCGAGGGAGCCAAACGCCAGAAGACGCCCAACGAACGGGCGCTGGCCATTCTTCTCGTCACTCTCACTTTGATCTTCGTGATGGTCGTGGCCACGCTGCCTGCCTTCGTGAGCTACGCGGAGACCGCGGCGGGTTCGCCGGGACGCGGATTGAGCGTTCCCGTCCTTGCGGCGCTCCTCGTGTGCCTGATTCCGACGACGATTGGCGGATTGCTGAGCGCGATCGGCATCAGCGGCATTGATCGCCTCACGCGCCGCAACGTTCTTGCGACCAGCGGCCGAGCGGTCGAGGCCGCCGGTGACATCGACGTGCTGCTGCTGGATAAAACGGGCACGATTACGTTCGGAAATCGCATGGCTGCGGAATTCCTGCCCGCGCCGGGTGTGAGCGTTGAATCGCTGGCGGACGCGGCCCAGCTCGCGTCGCTGGCTGACGAAACGCCGGAGGGTCGGTCGATTGTCGTGCTGGCGAAGGAGAAATACGGCCTGCGTGGTCGCGAGGTCGCTGAGCCGCACGCGACGTTCGTTCCTTTCACGGCGCAGACGCGCATGAGCGGCGTGGATTTTTCCAACGACGGCGAACACGCCGGACGGACGATTCGCAAGGGCGCGGCGGACGCCGTTAAACGCTGGGTGGAATCGCTTGGCGGAGCGATGCCCGCTGCTCTCGAACAAATCTGCCGCGATGTCTCCAATGGGGGCGGAACCCCGCTGGCCGTCGCCGACGGCGCAACCGTGCTCGGCATCATCCATCTCAAGGACGTCGTCAAGGGCGGCATCCGCGAGCGGTTCGCGCATCTCCGCCGCATGGGCATTCGCACGGTGATGATCACCGGCGACAACCCGCTCACCGCCGCTGCCATCGCGGCCGAGGCCGGTGTCGATGATTTCATGGCCGAGGCGACGCCTGAGGACAAACTGGCCCGGATCCGCAAGGAGCAGGCAGCCGGACACCTTGTCGCCATGACGGGCGACGGAACGAACGACGCTCCCGCTCTCGCGCAATCCGACGTCGGTGTCGCCATGAACACGGGCACTCAAGCCGCCCGCGAAGCCGGCAACATGGTCGATCTCGATTCCAATCCGACCAAGCTCATCGACATCGTCGAAATCGGGAAACAGCTCCTCATGACGCGCGGAGCGCTCACCACGTTTTCGCTGGCCAACGACGTCGCCAAATATTTTGCGATCCTGCCGGCCATCTTCATCGGCGTTTACGCAGTCGGCGGGGCGCAAGGTCCGCTCGCAGCGCTCGACGTCATGGACTTGAATTCCCCCGAATCAGCCATTTTGAGCGCCGTCATCTTCAACGCACTCATCATCATCGCGCTCATCCCGCTGGCGCTCCGGGGCATCGCGGCTCCGCCCCTGTCGGCGGCGGCTCTGCTTCGGCGCAACCTGCTCATTTACGGCTTCGGCGGTGTGCTCCTCCCCTTCGTCGGCATCAAAGCCATCGACGTCATCCTCACCTTCACCCACCTCGTTTAACGCCATGACCGTCATTGGATTTCTCGTCGGCATCGTCCTCTTCGGTGCGCTTCTCGGCCTCGTGATCTTCGCGGATAGCCTGCGCTGATCCCGCCCCAACCACTTATTATCGTGAACGATTACCTCACCGCTTTTCTCGTCATCGCCACGGCTGCCGCCCTTTCGTGGCCACTCGGTCGTTACCTCGCCTGGGCCATGGATCCGACCCCGAATCCCGCTCCGCTCCGCCGTCGCCTCGACAGTTGGATGATGGCTCTGGGTGGCACGTTTACGCGTGAACAGCAGGATTGGAAAAACTACTGCGTCGCTCTGCTCGTCGCCAACGGAGTGATGTTCACCGTCGTCACTCTGTTGCTGGCGATCCAGCCGATCCTTCCGCTCAATCCGGATGCCCGGGGTCCAATCGAAGGCAGTCTCATTTTTAATACTGCCGCCTCGTTCGTGACGAACACGAACCTCCAGCACTACAGCGGCGAGGTGAGCATGAGCTACTTCTCGCAAATTTTTGCGCTCATGTGGCTGCAGTTTGTTTCCGCCGCCACCGGACTGGCTGCGCTGGCGGCGCTCGCCCGCGGCCTGTCTGGTCGGGTGCAGATGGGAAATTTTCTCCTCGATGTCATGCGCGCCACGTTTCTCGTGCTGCTCCCGCTCGCTTTGATTCTGGCGTTTCTCCTCGTGCTCAGCGGCGTGCCGATGACGCTCGAAGGCGCGGCCACCGTGACGACGTTGGAAGGAGTGTCGCAAACGATTGCCCGCGGCCCGGTCGCTGCGTTTGTCGCCATCAAACAACTCGGCACGAACGGTGGCGGCTTTTTTGGACCCAACAGCACCCACCCATTCGAGAATCCGGCCTTCCTGTCGAATCTGTTCGAAATGATTGCCATTCTCGCAGTGCCGATGGCCGTGGTCTGGATGTTTGGCCGGGTCACCGGGCGACCGCGCCACGCGCTGGCTGTTTTTGGAGTCATGGTTGTCCTGCTCGTGGCCAAGCTGGCGTGGGCATTCGTCTTCGAGGCTGCGCCGACTCAGGCGTTCGAGGACCAGGCGATTGTTCAGACCGTTGGCAATCTTGAGGGGAAGGAGCTGCGTCTCGGCGCCGCAACCGGTCCGCTGTGGGCGGTGCTCACGACGGCCACGAGCAATGGTTCGGTCGGAGCCATGCACGACAGCCTGAACCCGCTCACCGGCCTCGCTCCGATGGCCGGCATGTGGCTCAACGAAACGTTCGGCGGCGTCGGTGTCGGCATGATCAATATGTTCATCTACATCGTGATCGCCGTTTTTCTGGCGGGCATGATGGTGGGACGCACGCCCGAATATTTTAACCGTCGCGTCGAGGCCCGGGAGATGAAACTCGCCGTCATCGCGTTGCTTGCGCATCCGTTTTTTATCCTCGGCGGCACGGCAATCTTTTCGGTCACGAGCTGGGGAACCGACGCGCTCAACAACCCGGGCGCTCATGGATTCAGCGAAATTCTTTACGAGTTTTCCTCGGCGGCCGCGAACAACGGCTCCGGCTTCGAGGGGCTGGGAGACAACACCGTGCCGTGGAATTTTGCGACCGGCATCGTTATGCTCCTGGCGCGGTTCATCCCGATCATTCTACCGCTGGCAATTGCGGGTTCGCTGGCTGCGAAAAAGCCGGTTGCCGAATCCGTGGGCACGCTCGACACCGGCGACCTGACCTTCGCCGCCATGCTCCTCGCGACCATCGTTTTCATCGGGGCGCTCACCTTTTTCCCGGTTGCTGCCCTTGGGCCAATCGCTGAACACCTCACCTTCATGCGCTGATTGATATGAAACTCCTCCTCGCCATCCTCCGCACTCTCGCCGCCAGCGTGATCATTTGCTGCGTCGCCTACCCGCTGGTGGTTCTTGCGTTTGCGCAGCTCGTTTCACCCTCTGCGGCCAACGGTCATCTTGTTCAGGACGGCACGGGTAATGTCGTTGGCAGTGCACAAATTGCCCAGGGTTTCACCCAGCCGCGCTACTTCTGGCCTCGACCATCGGCGGTCGATTACAACGCCGCCGGAGCGGGCGGCAGCAACCTCTCGCCCACAAATCCGAAACTCACCGAGCGTGCCGGGGAGCTCATCGCCCGCTACGGAGCAACGGCCGAGAATCCCCTGCCTGCCGATCTCGTCACCGCGAGCGGGGCCGGGCTAGATCCGCACATCTCGCTGGCCGGAGCCAGATACCAGGCGACCCGCGTCGCGGCTGCGCGCGGCCT
>JBGTDR010000176.1:0-65779 GCA_041748215.1 Chthoniobacterales bacterium | reverse complement strand
GGGATATTGAATCGCTGCGACCGCTTTTCGAAAGAGTTTCGCCAGTGCAAACTCATCAGGCACACCAACGAGAACTCTCCCCGTGTCTCTCCGCAAAGGCTCGAGCCACGCGCGGAGAGTCGGCATGATCGGAACCAGACGTCGGCTTGCGGTCTTTGCTTTTGCCGCTTTGATCTCGATGACGTCCTGCTCAAAGCGAATTTCCGGCCACTCGAGCCGCACGATCTCCGCGCTTCGAAGTCCCGCAAATCCACCAATCGCCACAAACGCGACAAAGCGCGGATCGATGCGGTTGAGAAACAGACCGAGTTGGGACGGAGTGTAGATTCCAATCTCCCCACCTTTGTCGCTGAATCGCGCAGAGAATTCCGCCTCCGTCTCCTGGCCGCGTGGCAGATATCCTTTTTGTCGCGCGAAGGAAAAGAGCGTGATCAGGGCTGTTCGGTAGTTGTTTTTTGTGCGCCCGCTCGTGTTCTTCATCGACGAAAGCCATTCGTCGATTTGCGGGGAACGAATGTCCGCAATGGGTCCCGGAAACACCGCCGCCGCGCAGTGCAGGCGCGCCTGCATATCCAGAACGTAACGCCGCGACTTCTCTTTTTCGCGCAGGTCAATCAGCAACTTTTCAACCAAAGTGGGAACTTCCAACGGCGGGAGTTGGGCCGCTTTTTGGTGCTGCAAAAAGCAGGCCACGGCTTCGACCAGGGTTCCCCGTCCGTCGATCCGAAGATGGGCGTCAGCATACCTCCGGACGGCCTCAGTCAACGTGATCCCGAGCGGACGCAACGTCTCTACCGCCTCGTTGATTGCCGCCGCCTGCTTTGGCGTAAATGCGGCCGTGTGCGCAACGCCAGTCGCGAGTTCATCAATCAATTCGCGCGCGCGCTTGCGAGCTGCATCCAAAGTGGATGTCCGCTCTCGCTCCCGAACGCCGTTTCGATAGAAGGGAAACTGATAGCTGACGACGCCGCGAATCTCTCCGGCGTAGATGGGAACCCGAATTCCTTTCCCCTCCACCACTTCGATCGGTCCGCGTTTTTTTTTGCTGAGCTGCGGGGCCATACGGACAAGCTATTTGTCCTGCATTTGTCCTGCAACCCACTTTTGGTAGTTTTTACTCTGTTAAGTCTACGTGTTCGAGCCCCGTCGACTCCGCTTTTGTTTTTTCCGGAAATCTTCCTCACGAAGGCAGAGGTCGACTACTCCTTTTCGGGAACAGTCAGCAGAATGAAAGCGCGGCCGTCCGGCGCGGTGCCGGCGGGGAATACGTAGCCTGTGCTTGGGGGCGGTTTGACGTGGATGTGGATTTGGTAGGTCCAATCGCCGTTGAGCGTGAAGTTCCGGCCGTCCTGCGGGATCGTGACTTTGCCCGTTTCGGTGCGTTCGGTCGTAAAGACGTGGTGGGTCGGCCAGGCGAGGATTTCGTCCACGATGCGCTCGGTGGCACGGCGCAGCGCGGCATCAGTACCGCCGAGATAAAAACATCGAGCCAGGGCCGCCTTGTCCCGTGTTTTCAGCGCGGCGTTGAGGCCAAAAAGCAGATCATCGCGCGTCGGCGCGGCTCCCAACGGAGCGGTGACAAAAAAAATCGCGCAGACAATGAACAGCCAGCGCGTCGTCACGACGGAGGCACTCCGAGTTTTTCGAGGATGCGATCGACGTTCACGTATTCGCTCACGAGATCCTGGATGCGGGTGATTTTGTCGGAGTCGCCGGGCAGGGTTTTGACCGTCATGGAATGAATCCGGCTGGCGATGGTGTAGCTATCCATCGGTGAAGCGATGATGGGCAGATCCGAGTTGCGGACAAGATCAGCGATGACTCCCTGGGGTCGAAGCGATTCGGAAAGCACGAGACCGGCGATACCATCGGCCCCGCGGGCAAGTTCCGTTTCGGAGTGGGCGGCGAGAATGATGTCTTCGCGGTCACCCGGTGCGATGAGGAGCGTGCGGCCCTCGATCCGGTTGAGCACGTTGGACGATTGCATGGCGCCGATCATGACGTTGGCGGCGCGGCGGCGCATGTGTTGCGCCCCGCTCAGGACTTCGCCTTTGATGATCTGGGCGATGTCGATGAGTGTCGGTTCGGCGAGAATGCGTTCCTGCGGAATCACACCAAGGAGCTCGAGCCCCAGACGGTCGAATCCCCGCCGCGCGAATTCCGCGATGTAATCGTATTTGCTGGAAAGCACTTTGTTCATCACCACGCCGATGACCTCAACTCCCTCCTGATCGAAGAGGGCTTTGTTCAACGACGCTTCGTCGATCGGTCGGCCGATGCCGCCCGGCGTGACGAGGATGACCTTGCTGGCAAGCAGGCTGGCGACGCGGGCATTCGAGAGGTCGAAAACCGATCCCACCCCGGCGTGCCCGGTGCCTTCGATGATGACGAAATTTTTTTCCCAGCAGGTCCGGTCGAACGAATGCCGGATGCGCCGCACGAGCGTTTCGCTGTTGGACGTTTCGATGTAGCGCCGGGTGAAGTCGGGTTCGACGGCGATGGGACTCATGTCCTCGATCGGCGTCTGGGTTTGGTACGTATCGCGAATGAGGACGCTGTCTTCGTCGATGCGTTTGCCTTCGACTTCGGTGAATCGCTGGCCGACGGGTTTGATAAATCCGATGGCCTGGAATCGCTGGCGCAGCACGCCGTAGAGCCCGAGGGAGGTCGTGGTCTTGCCGGTATTCTGTTCGGTGGCGGCTACAAAAAGCCGGGGTGTCGTCGTATTCAAACCGTCGCGGACCAGCGGTTCAATCGCCGGGATTTTCGGTGGGATACAGCTTGCGGTATTCGATGGCCTGCAGACCGACGATCGCGGCGACGCTGGCGATTTCGTCCGGGTGGGTGCCGCGTGACAGCTCGGCGGCCGGGCGCGTGAGTCCAAGCAGGATCTGACCGTAAACGCGGGCTCCGGCGAGGTGCTGGACAAGCTTGATCGCGATGTTTCCCGAATTGAGATCGGGAAATATCAAAACGTTCGCGTGGCCCGCTACGAGGCCGCCGACTTGCTTGATGCCGGCCAGCTCCGGAACGAGAGCAGTATCGGCCTGGAGTTCGCCATCGACTTCCATTTCGACACCGAGCTTGGTGGCGAGTTCCCGGGCAATGGTGGTGGCCGCGGCCACTTTTTCGGTCGACGGCGTGACGGCGCTGCCTTTGGTGGAAAAGCTCAGCAACGCGACGCGCGGGCGTTTGCCAAAAATCTGGCGGGCGAGCATGCCGGACTGCACGGCAATCGAAGCCAGCTGCTGCATGGTTGGTTCGGGGACCACGGCACAATCGCCGAAAAACAAGACGCCGTCGTCGCCGTAAGTGGAATTCGGCACGGCTACCGCCATCGCGCTGGCGACCACCTCGGCGTGCGGAAAGCGTTTCACGATGTAAAGCAGCGGCCGCAACAGCGATCCGCCGTACGTACTCACGCCGCCAACGAGCCCGTCCACCAGACCATACTGCAGCATCATGGCGGCGAAATAATTTCGATTCACCATGATGGCGCGGGAGTCGCGCACGCCGACATTTTTGTAGCGGTCGAGTTTTTCGAGTCGTTCGCAGAAAATCGGGAGGTCGGAGGACGTCTCTGGATTGACGATTGCAACGTGGTCGAGGCTCACTTTTTCCGCTGCCGCGACCCGTTCGATCACTTCACGCTGGCCGAGCAGCACGGGCACGCCGAGCTGCTGATCGTAAAATACCTGGGCGGCCCGCACCACACGGGGGTCGTCACCTTCGGGGAAAACGATGCGTTTAGGGTGCCGCCGCAGCTTTTCGTAAACCGACTCGATAAACTTCATGACGATTGAACTGGCCGCGAGGGTGGAAGAGAATCCCGGTCATCACAAGCAGGAAGACCGCCGCATGATCCTACGCGCCCGCAACCATTCGGTCGTTTTTCCCCGTCGTCCACTCGTGATGGGCATCGTCAACATCAACGACGATTCCTTTTCCGACGATGGCCGACTGGATGCCAATTGGGCGCTGAGGCGGGTGGGGGAGCTGACCGCCGACGGCGCCGACATCATCGATGTCGGGGCGGAAAGCGCGCGCACCAACCGGGCGGCAATTTCGGTAGCGGACGAAATCGCGCGACTCGTGCCGTTCCTGGAGGGATTTGACGCGGCGGTTCGCGCGGCGCGGCCTGCGGATGCCGGGCAGTGGTTTCCCCCGATGCTTTCGATCAATACGTGGCGGCCGGAGGTTGCCCGCGCGGCGCTCGCAATCAGCGGAGACATTCTCAACGACATGAGCGGGTTGCCCGATGATACAAATGCCCGGATCTGCGCCGAGACGGGAGCCGCCCTTGTCATCATGCACACTCGCGGCGAGCCGAAAGTCCCGCACGGCCACGTTCGTTATCGCCAGGTGATGGACGAAATGGAGCGATTTTTTGCCGAAAAAACGCGCGTGGCGATGGCGGTGGGGCTGAACCCGGAAGGGATCGTGCTTGATCCCGGGATCGATTTTGCGAAACAGCACGATGATAATTTGACCGTCTACCGCGAGCTCGAACGAATCACGTGCCTCGGCTGGCCGGTGCTGTTGCCGGTCTCGCGCAAAACAGTGATCGGAGACGTGCTGGGAATTCCGGTGGCTGCTGATCGCGATGCGGGAACCGTGGCGTGCCTTGTCGCGGGCGTCCGCCGTAGCGCGGCGATCCTCCGCGTGCACAACGTGCGGGCCGCCCGCCAGGCGATCGCCGCCGCGGAAATTTTTACCGACCGATGACGATTTTGCTCTGGGCCGCCCGCGTCTTTGTGGCCGGACTTTTTCTCTACGCGGGAGGTATCAAAGCCGGCGCGAGCGAAGGATTTGCCATCACGATTTCACAATTCTCTATCCTGCCCGCGCCGTTGATCACTATTGCAGCGATTCTGCTGCCATTCGCTGAGATCGTGGGAGCAATTCTGCTTCTCATTCCACGCACGACCCGAATGGGAGCGGCGCTTCTGTCCGCGCTGCTGGTCGTTTTCCTCACTGCGCTCACCTGGGCTCTCAGCCAGGGCTTGATCGTGGACTGCGGATGTTTCGGCGACGAACCGCCGTCGCGGGATCGAATGGTCGCCACCATTCTGCGCGACGTAGTGCTCCTCGCGATTACGCTGCCACTGGCTGCGGTGCGGCGACCGGGACCGAAACCGAACAATCGGGACAGCGGCCAAAAAATTCCAGCGAGTGGTGGACCCCGGTGAATCCGTGGTCAGCCTCGATCTTGCGCTCCATCTCAGAGATCGGCATCGCAGTTTCCAGAAGCATCACTTTGCCGCAGTCCGTGCACACAAGGTGGTCGTGCCGCTTCGAAGGGTCGGTGAGCTCGAAATAACTGCATGAGCGCTTCAAGTTCACCTTGTGAACGAGCTTGAGCCGCTCGAGCAGAATCATCATGCGGAAAACCGTCGCATAATCCGGCAACATGCCGCCTTCAGCCAGCGCGCGAGCCTGAATTTCGGTCAAGGAGAGCGGCCGCTCCGCCAGAAACAGCGCCTGCATGATGCCCCTCCTGCTCCGGGTGATCCGCATGCCCTGGCTGCGGAGCATGGTGAGAATGCCGTCTACGCTAAAGTCTTCGATGGGGTTCGACACAAATGCTTTCTATTGGAAGCAGCCGATAGTTAGTGCTCGAGGTTCCGTCAAGCCAATTGTTGTAACGCTTTTGGGGTCAGTTCGTCATACGGACGGAGATCCCTTGAGCCGCAAGGAGATGCTTCACACGACCAACGGTAAATTCTCCGAAGTGAAAAATGCTCGCGGCGAGGACGGCGTCGGCTTTTCCGATCGAAAGAACGTCGACCATGTGGGCTATCGATCCGGCGCCACCACTGGCGATGACCGGAATTTCAACGGCATCGCTCACTGCGGCGGTCAGCGCGAGATCGTATCCTGCCCCGGTTCCGTCCGCGTCCATGCTGGTGAGCAAAATTTCGCCGGCGCCTGCTTCGTGGACCTGGCGCGCCCATTCGACGGCGTCGAGTTCGGTTGCCTGACGGCCGCCGTGGGTGTATACCGTCCAGCCGCCGCCCGGATTGCGTTTGGCGTCGATGGCCACGACCACACACTGGGAGCCAAAAAGATTTGCCGCCGCGTGGATCAATTCGGGTTCGTTAATTGCCGCCGTGTTGACGCTCACCTTGTCGGCACCGGCGAGCAGCAAAGTGCGCATGTCGGCCACGGTGCGAATCCCTCCGCCCACGGTGAGAGGCATAAAACACTGTTCCGCCGTTCGGCCAACGACGTCGACCATGGTGGCGCGGTTGTCACTGGAAGCCGTGATGTCGAGGAAGACCAACTCATCGGCACCTTGGGCATCGTACGCTTTCGCGCTCTCGACCGGATCGCCAGCGTCCCGCAAGTCGAGAAATTTTGTTCCCTTCACAACGCGGCCATCCTTCACGTCGAGGCAGGGGATCACACGTTTCGAGAGCATCAGAGCGCGGAGGATGCGTGGGCCGCGGGGGAAATCGAGCCTTAATTGATTGCGCTCCCTCGCGCCTGTTTTACCCTTCCGGGTCCTTTTACGAAACAAACGATGGCACGCAGCGGAATCAGCATTTTTTGGGCGGGGGCGGCTCTGCTCATCGTGCTGCTTGCGCTGGGCGGGTGTTCCGACATTGGTCAGGGTGGTGCCGGACAATTCACCACGGTCATCGTCGACGCGGGTCACGGAGGTCATGATCGTGGGGCGCGGTCCGTAAGTGGTCGCAACGAAAAGGATGTCGCGCTCGACACGGCGCTGCGGTTGCGGCGCAACCTCGAGAAGCGGGGTTACCGCGTCGTGATCACGCGTGGCGGGGATTATTTCGTGCCGCTCGGCAGGCGAGTCGCGATCTCGAATGCCACCCGCAACGCGATCTTTGTGAGCATCCATTACAACTGGGCTCCGAAACGCTCTGCCGCGGGAGTCGAGACTTACTATTATTCCGAGCGCTCACAGCGTCTGGCCGCCAACATTCAAAAGGAACTTCGCGGCACGTACAAAACTCCCAATCGTGGGGTCAAACGCCGCGGCTTTTACGTGCTGCGCAACAATCGCCGCCCCGCCGTCCTGGTCGAATGCGGATTTCTTTCCAACCCAAGCGACAATGCTTACGCGCAGACGGAAAAGGGCCGACAGCGCATCGCCGACGCCGTGACGCGCGGCATCGTCAATGAACGGGCGGGTCGCAACCCGTAACGACCGGATTCGTCAGATCGGCTAAATCGGCTGGCAGCGGACTGGTCCATGCGTGCCGGACGCCGTCGAGCTCCAAAGCCAGCCGTGCGGAATGCAGGGCATGCCGGGGAAGCCAGAGCGCCTTCGCCATATCATCGGTCCAGCCACCCTCGACGAACCGCAAATACCACTCCTCGTCGGGGCCGTAAATTTTATCACCCACCACGGGAAATCCGGCGTGCGTCAGGTGCACGCGGATCTGATGGGTTCGCCCGGTCAGCGGCCGGGCTCGCACCCGGGAGATGCGACCTCCGCTCAAGGTCAGGCGTTCGATTACGGAAAATTCCGTGACTGCGACCGCGCCGGCGGGATGCACCGCGCGTTTGAGCCAGATTTTCGACGACGACTTTTCGCCGAGACGCAAGATCGGGGCATTCACGGTGAACGTGTCCGTTTCCGGCCATCCCCAGACGATCGCCTCGTATTCTTTGGTGATCTGACCGGCTTGCATCGCGGTGGCGCAAGCGCGGGCAGCGGCGAGATCTTTCGCGATCAGCACCACGCCGCTGGTTTCCCGGTCCAGCCGGTTGATGATGGAAACCTGGCCGCCCGTGGCGATTTCGTAGGCCAATAACTCGCGAAGTTCGTCCCAGAGCGTTCGTGGGCCGTCCGGTTTTGAGGGATGAATCAGCACGCCCGCCGGCTTGTCGACGGCAATGAGCGCCCGCGTCTCGCCGAGAACCGTAAAGTTGACTGGTGCTGCCTGCTTCATCGACCGTCCCCATCCTATGGTAAAACTCATCGGCGTCACGCGGCGCTACGCGACCGGCACCACGCGCGTTCTCGCCCTCGACGGTATCAGCGTCGAGCTCGCCGACCAGGAGTTCGCGACGGTCACGGGGCCGAGTGGGTGCGGGAAAAGTACGCTGCTGCACCTGTTGGGAGGGCTGGATCGCCCCGACGAAGGGGAGATTTTTGTCGATGGCACGCCGATCCACCACGCGTCCGAGTTCGAACTCACCCATTACCGTCGGCACCGGCTCGGCATCGTTTTTCAATTTTTCAACCTGCTTCCCGCCATGACGATCGTCGAAAACGTGGAATTGCCCCTCCTTCTCCAGGGTGCGCCCCGCAGCCGGATGCGGGAGCGTGCCCGCGCGCTGCTCGACCTCGTCGGGCTGTCCGAACGTACGACCCATTACCCGCACCAGCTCAGCGGCGGGGAAATGCAACGCGCCTCGATCGCCCGCGCGCTTGTTCATGAGCCGAGCCTACTTCTGGCGGACGAACCCACCGGAAATCTCGATTCAGCCAATGCCGCCCGCGTCATGGACGCACTGGCAAAGATCGCTTCCCAAAAAATGGCGACGATGCTAGTCGTCACCCACAGCGAAGACGTGGCCGCGATGGCCCCCCGCCGCATTCATCTGCTCGACGGCAAGATTTCCCATGGCTGAACCCACCAAGCCCGACTGCGCAAGCGAGACACTCTCGAAGTTCAAACTCTTCACCGGTTTCAAAGAGGACGAACTCGATACCCTGCTGAGTCTCTGTGATTACGTTGATTACCAGACCGGTGATACCATCGTCGAACAGGGCGAAACGGGCATCTGCATGTACGTCATCATTCACGGAAGCGTGACCGTTCACGTGACGACACCCGAGCGCGACATCGAGCTGGCCCGGCTCGAGGCGGGCGATTTTTTTGGCGAGCTGGCATTGGTCGATGACGGCCCGCGCTCGGCCACCGTGGTTGCGACCGGGCAAACGCAGGTCCTGCGCATCACGCGGATGGTCGTCGGAGTGCTTGCCGGCATTCAGCCCGCCGCCGCGATCCACCTCCTTGCCGCCATTGGCCGTTCGCTGGTCAACCGCCTCCGCGCGGGCAACCAGAAATATCTCGACCTGATCCTGCTCGGTCACAAAGATTCCGCTCCCGAAGCCCTCTAGCGTCCGCGTAGGGCTGTCGTTCACCAAGCCTTTCGTGGAAAAACAACGCACCCTCGCATCCTCGTCCAGCCTCACCGGCACCTCCCTGCACACCGGAGAGCAAGTCACTCTCACCCTCCACCCGGCTCCGGCCGGACACGGCTACAAATTCCGCCGCAAGGATCTGCCTGACCAGCCCGTCGTCGAAGCGAAGGTGGCGAATGTCAAAATGGTCGAGCGAGCGACGACCCTCGTCGAAGGCAGCGCGAAAATCCACACCGTCGAGCACGTCATCTCCGCGCTCGCCGGCATGGGCGTCGACAATGCGCTCGTCGAGATGGACGCCAATGAACCGCCCATCGGCGACGGCAGCGCCTCCGCATTTGTGCGCCAGATCGAGGAGGCCGGCGTCGTCGAACAGGATGCCGCCCGCATCTGTTTCGAACCGCGGGAGCCGGTGCACATCGAGACCCGGGAAGGCTCGATCCTGACCATTTTGCCCGATTCCCGTTTCCGCATCTCCTGCACCCAGGTCGGTCCGGAAGGCCGCTTCACGCAGTACCGCAGCACGGAAATCACTCCGGAAATTTACGCCCGCGAAATCGCTCCTGCCCGCACGTTCGTTTTTTACGAGGACGTCAAGCCGCTCATGGACAAGGGCCTGATCCGTGGCGGCAGCTTGGAAAATGCCATCGTCGCCCGCGGTGACTCCGTCCTCAGCAAGGAGCCATTGCGATTCCCGGACGAATTTGTCCGCCATAAGATTCTCGACATCGTCGGCGATATCGCGCTGAGCGGTCGGCCCCTCCGTGGTCACGTGATCGCGGTCAAACCCGGCCATGGCCCCAACACCGAACTGGCTCGCGCCATGGTGAAACGGTTTGCCGACCTCACCGCCACCGCTCCCCGGCCGACGACCGCCAATACCGGCGTGCTCGATGTCAATCAAATCATGGCCATCCTGCCGCACCGCTACCCGTTCCTGCTCGTCGACCGTGTGGTCGAACTCGAGGAATTGCGGGCCGTTGGCGTCAAATCGGTCACCATCAACGAACCGTATTTCCAGGGTCATTTTCCCGGCCATCCCGTCATGCCCGGCGTGCTCCAGCTCGAAGCGATGGCTCAGGTGGCCAGCATCGTCATGATGCGCCGCACCGAAAACGAAGGCAAAATCGGCTACTTCATGAGCGCCGATTCGGTAAAATTTCGAAAACCCGTCTTCCCCGGCGACACGCTTTTCATCAACGTTGAAATGACGCGGGCCAAACGAAACCTCGGCAAAGCGAGCTGCCAATGCACCGTAAATGGCGAGGTTGTCTCCGAGGGCGAACTCCTCTTCGGAATTGTGAATCGGTAACTCACGGTCGGGTTTGTTCGTTCAAATAGGTGATTCGCGACGGCCGCCGGTCCCTTCTTCCAACCAAATTAAGAAAACGCATTCTCCGCCATGATTCACCCGACCGCCGTCATCGATCCCAGCGCCGAGATCGGGAGCGGCACCAGCGTTGGGCCTTACGCCGTCATCGGAGCCGACGTGATCATTGGGCCCGATTGTGTGATTCACAATCATGCGACCGTCGCCGGCCCGACCACCCTCGGTAGCGGCAACACGATTTTCCCATACAGCTCCATTGGCCAGCGGTCTCAGGACCTGAAATACGCGGGCGAACCGACCCATCTCGAAATCGGCGACCACAATTCATTCCGGGAATTTTGCACCGTAAATCGCGGCACCGCTCCGGGATCAAAAACGGTCATCGGCTCGCACGGCAACTTCCTCGCGTACTCCCACGTCGCCCACGATTGCATCGTCGGCGATCACGTCATTTTTTCGAACAACGGTACGCTTGCCGGGCACGTCATCGTCGAAGATCACGCGGTGATTGGCGGTCTGTCGGGAGTCCACCAGTTCTGCCGCATCGGTCAGCACGCGATCACCGGCGGCTGCACCAAGATCGTGCAGGACGTGCCGCCGTTCATGATCGCTGACGGCAACCCCGCGCAGGTCCGAGGCATCAACCAGGTGGGTCTCGAACGCCGCGGTTTCGACACGGAGGCCGTCCGTTCTCTGCGCGAGGCTTTCCGTCTGCTGTACCGGGCGAATCTCAACACCAAACAGGCCCTCGAAGCCATCCGCGCGGAACTTCCCCCCAATCCCCAACTTGACGTCCTCGTCACCTTTGTCGAAGCCAGCAAGCGCGGCATCGTCCGCTGATCGGCCGATTGTTTTTTTCACCCCAGGAAGAAGGTCGATTTGGTCTCGCATCGAAAAAGCCCACTGGCGGCGGTAGCACTCATCTTATTTGGGCTGGCGGGCCTTGGTGATGCCGGCGGTTCGACGATCACGGTTTGGGGCAGCAACCTTTACGGTCAAAGAGTCGTACCCAGCGACCTCGGTCAGGTGAGTACGATCGCTGCCGGCGAAAATTTTGCTCTCGCTCTGCGAAGCGATGGGTCGCTGGTGGCGTGGGGGGATAATCGTTTCGGGCAATCGACGGTTCCGGCGGGATTGAATGATGTGGTTGCAATTGCGGCGGGTGTCGATCATGCGCTCGCGGTCCGGCAAAACGGAACCGTGGTGGGTTGGGGGAATGCCTTCAATGGAGGGACGGCCGTGCCCGCTGGATTGATCGAAGTCACAAACGTCGCCGCCGGAACGTATTTCAGTCTCGCGCTTGAAAGCGACGGCACGGTGACAGCGTGGGGATCGAACCTCGATGGGCAGACGAATGTTCCCACCGGATTGAGCGGCGTGGTGGCTGTTGCCGCTGGATATTCTCATGCGCTGGCGCTCAAAGCCGATGGCACGGTGACCGCTTGGGGTTCCAATGCCAGCGGGCAGACCACGATCCCGGTCGGATTGAGCGGCGTAATCGCCATCGCCGCCTACGCCAATCACAATCTGGCTCTGAAGACTGATGGGTCGGTTGTCGGCTGGGGCTCGAATGGCAGTGGCGAATCCAACGTTCCCATCGGCTTGACGAATGTGGCCGCCGTGAGTGCTGGTACCGGTCACTCGCTGGCGCTCAAGGTTGAAGGAACGGTGGTAGCCTGGGGATCGAACACCCTTCCTTTGCCAGGTGGTGAGGTCGTCAATCAGGCCACGGTGCCAGCGGGACTGGATGCCGTGGACGCCATTGCCGGGGGTGGGTATTTCAGCATGGCCCTTCAAAGGTCGGTTTTGGTCGACGGCCCTCCCGGGAGGAGTGCTCCAACCGTCACCATTAAAGGAAGAAAAAAAATTCTATTCAAGGGATCGGTCGTCAAACTCCGTGGGACCGCCGCCGACAGCGATGGTGACCTCGCGGCAGTTGAAGTGAAAGTTGGCAAAGGCAAATTCAAAAAGGCTCGCGGAACCACCAGCTGGAAACTCAAGATCAAAGCGGCAAAACTTCGAGCCAGCCGCACGAAAATTCAGATCCAGGCTGTCGATTCGACCAATCTGAAATCCTCCCTGGTCCGGCGAATCGTCGTCCGCCGTTAGTTTTTCGATCCACTGGAAACGAATGCGCGGCACCGTCACCAAGCCTGTCCGAAGACCAATCGTGCGCGCACGGAGATTCGATTGACGCACGCACCTGCAAGGTGGGGACTTGCTTGAAGCGATTGTCCGCTTACACTTCGCGAGCTTGATCATGGTGAAGAGATTATCCGCGGGACGTGCAGCGATGACGTCGGTGGCCGCCTGGGCGGTGGGAGTGTCGTCGGTTATGGCGCAGAGTGACCCTGCGGACCCGCTGCCAGTGGACGTCTTGCCGGAGGCGGAGGGCACGATTGACCTCTGGCAGGTGCTGGAGTCGGGCGGAGTGGTGATGATTCCGCTGGCGGCACTGTCGGTGATCGCGGTGATGCTGATCGTCATTTATTTTTTCTCGCTGCGGCGTGGAGCGGTGGTAAGCGGGCGCTATATGACGACGGCCGATGCCCTGCTGCGGAAGGGCGATTATTACGGGTTGCTGGCGGTTTCGAACCGCCACAACGACGCGGTTGCGCGGGTGATGCGGCGAACGCTGGATTTCCTCACGAAGAACCCGAAAGCGACGCTGGCGGAGGCCCGCGAGATTGCCGAGACCGAGGGCACGCGGCAGGCCAGCGGATTAAATCAGCAGATTGTTTACCTCGCGGACATTGGCACCATCGCGCCGATGGTGGGGCTGTTTGGGACGGTGCTTGGAATGATCAAATCGTTTACGGTCGTGGCGCAGGATATGGCGGCCACGCGGCCGATGCTGCTGGCGGAGGGGGTGGCGGAAGCGCTCGTGACAACGGCGGCAGGGCTCATGATCGGCATCCCGGCGATGGCGGCTTACGCATTTTTTCGCGGCCGGGTGCAGGGTTTGATCGCAGATCTCGAGGCCGCGACGACGCAGCTGATCGCACTTCTCGGCGCGCATTTTAAACCCGGCGGACTTCACCCGCCGGAATGACCGACGGGATTCGACTGGCATGAATTTTCGCGCCCGCGCCCAGCCTGAACCCACTGGGTTCCAGCTAGCTCCGATGATCGACGTCGTTTTCCTGCTGCTGATCTTTTTCCTGGTGACATGGAATTTCGCCCGGCAGGAAATGGAACTCGACGTGAAGGTCCCGACTGCCCGTGAGGGCAAGGAGACACGCCGGGCGGTGGGGGAAGTCATTCTCAACGTGAAATCCGACGGAACGATCATCATGAATCGTCGGACGATGACGCGCGAGGAGCTCGGGAGCGCACTGGCGCGGATCGCCGAGCTCTATCCAGATCAGGCCGTCGTGTTGCGCGCTGACGAGAACACGGATTATCGTTCCATCGTCGACGTTCTCGATGTCTGTCGGAGCGCAAATATCTGGAACGTCGCCTTCGCCACGAGCAAACCGGAATGAAAGCCAGCCGATTGATTTTTAGCGCGGTGATGTTCTGCGCGTCTCCTCTTTTCGCTCAGTTGCCGGCCGAACCGGAGATCCGGCGGGCGGAGCCGGTGAATCGTGAGCTGGTCGATCCGGCGGCTCCGCCGCGGGCTGAGCCCGTGGATCCTTCGGGATATCAGAATCCGGCCTGGATGGAACGGGTGCCGGTGCGGCGCGCGGAAGCGGTGACGCCCGCAACGCCCACGCCCACTCCGGAGTTGCCGCCACCCATGCCGGAACCGATGGGCACGCCGATTCCCGTGGCCACGCCGATCCCGATTGCGACGCCCATTCCCATCGCGACGCCGATTCCGATTCAACCGGCAGTTCCGCTGGAACCGCCTCCAGTGCCCCCGGCGTCCGCGATCGAACAAACTCCGCCGCCGGGTGATCCGGTGGAGGCCAGTCCCGTTGAGGGCGAGGTCTTTCGTCCTCAGCGCCGCACGGTTCCTGAGCCCGCCACGGAGGAGGAAGCGGGATCCATCCGCCTCGCACCCGCAGGAGAATCGGCCACGATGAATCAGTCGCTGCTCGCCGCGAACGGATTTTATCGCCGGAAAATGTACGACATGGCGGTTTTCGAATACGAAAAATTCCTGATTGCCGAACCCTCAGCGCCGAACCGGGACGGGGCGCTTTTCCGTCTGGCGGAGAGTCAGCGATTCCTCGGAAACGCGCGCGCCGCGCGGGAGGGGTATCAGCGGCTGTTGCAGGACTACACCGAGGGAGAATTTGTCGGAGCCGGGGCGTATCGGCTCGGTGAAATCTTTTTTGCGGAGGCAAACTATGGCGGGGCAGTCGCGATGTTCCGCAAGGCGGAAGCGAACTCCACCGAGCCCGCGGTGAAGCTGACGTCGAAATATTTTGAGGCGAACGCGCTCGATAAACTCGGCAAGACGGCCGAGGCAACGAAAGTCTTCCGGGATCTTGCCGCCGTCGAGACCGACAACCCCTACCGCGACAACGCCCTCTTTTACCTCGCCGAAACGGACGCCAAAGCCGGCGACAAACCGCGGGCGTTCACGGCCTACGAGGAATTGTCGAAAACCGCGGAGAAGGCCGAAATGCAAGCGGAGGCGATGGTGAAAGCGGCCGCGCTCGCAGCGGAACTCGGGCGCGACGAGCGGGCGCGAGAGCTGTTCGATGAAGCGCTGCGCAAACCCGGATTGGGGCAGTGGCGCGGGGTGGCGAAACTTGGCGTGTTGCGGCTGGCTTACGAGGCGGGCGATTTCCAGTCGGCGGGATCGCTCACGGCGGAGGGGATTCGTGAACTGCCGACGGACGCCGTGCCGGAGGCGCTCCTCATTACAGCCAACGCCAGCCGTCAGCTCGGCGACAACGCAAAGGCATTGGATATTTACACTCAGATTCTCAGCGAATTTCCCGGGACCGAGGCGGCACGGCAGGCCCAGTTCCAGCGGCTCGTGAGTATGGACGCGGTCGGCGGGCAGGATATCGAGAAGGCGATCGATGAATTCCTCGCGGTGAGCAGCAATCCGCGGGACCGGGCGCAGGCAATGCTGCTGAAGGCGGAGGCGTTGTTTAAAAAAACGCAATACGCTGATGCGGCGGCGCTCTACAGCAAAGCGCTGGAAGCACGCCTGCCGGATGCGATCAAAGAGCAGGCGCAATTCAAGCTCGGTTGGTGCTACGTGCAGATGGGGGAAACCCCCTCCGCGATACAGACGCTCACGGCATTTCTCGACACGCATCCGCAAAGCAAATTACGCGCTTCCGCGATTGCCCAGCGCGCGCTTGCCAGCCAGCAGGCAAAATCCTACGAGGCGGCGTTGAAGGATTTCGACACACTGATTGCCGACCATCCGCAAGCGAAGGAACGTGAACTGGCCCTGCAGCAGAAGGGTCTGATTCTTGGGCAACAGGAGAAATACGACGAGATGAGCGAGACGTTTGCCCTGCTGCTGAAGGAATATCCCAAGAGCACGGCGGCGGGCCAGGCCGAGTACTGGATTGGCTGGTCGGCTTTCGAGAAAAAGGATTACCCCACGGCGATCAATCATCTGGAGCGGGCCCGGACCGCGGATCCCGAACAATTTGGTGATCGCGCGGCCGTGCGCATCATTCTCGCCCATTATTACAACGAAGATCGCGACGCAGTCGCCGCGGAGGTCGCGAAGGCTACCGAGGGAACCGTGCCGTCCGAAGTGATGGGCTGGCTCGGATCCAAATATTTCGACGAGGGCAATTTTGCGGAGGCGGAAAAGTTCCTGACGCCAATGGTTACTCGGGACCCCTCGATTCCAGTGAGTCCGGAGGTTTTTATCAATCTGGCCAAGGCACGAATCGCCCTTGGCAAATACGAGGCCGCGGCTGAGCCGGTGCAGCAATTTCTGGCGCAGGCGCGCGATCCCGTAGGGCGCGCGCGGGGATTGCAGGCATCAGCTGAGGTTTCACTCGGCAAAGGTGAGCTCGATCAGGCGAATCGACTCGTCGAGGAAGCGTTACTGCTTCAGCCGGAAGGCCGCTACAACGCGGAAGGCCGGTTGCTGGCGGCGCGCATCCTGATGCGGAAAGGTGACCACGATCCCGCTGCCCGCGCGTATCTCACCGTGGCTGTGCTCTACGATGACCCGGACATCACGCCCCGGGCTCTCAAGGGTGCGGCCGAGGCGTATCGCAAAGCCGGCAATCCGGTCGAAGCCGAGAAAGCTCTCGGAGAACTCCAGCAACGTTATCCGGAGTCGGGCGGAGCACCGGTGGAGAAACCCAAGGGCACGGCGTCCCGCGGCGAGTAGTCCCGATCTTCCGGTGCGCGCATGCCCAGCCTGCTTCGTTTCCTTGCGTTTGTCGTTGTCGTCGCATTCGCCGTTGCCGGAGTCGTCTGGTGGGTGACCCGCACCGCTCACGATGCGATCGGCCCGGCCCATTCCCGCGCCTCCGACCCAGTCGTTCTTTCCGCGCTGGACAACGAAATCACCGGCCTGGTGGCTCGGGTTGTCCCGTCGATCGTGAGTATTTCCGCCAAAGAGGAAAGCCTGGCCATCGAGCGCATGCGCCAGATTCGGAAGGTTTTTGGAATGCCGATGCCCGCAGAGCCGGCACCGCAGCTGGGTTCGGGCGTGATTGTTTCGCCGAAAGGCCACATTCTGACCAACCTCCACGTTGTAGCCGGTGCGAACGTCGTCGACGTCCATTTCAACGATGGCCGCGTATTGCCCGCGGCTTTGCTCGGGGCGGATCAACGGGTGGATATTGCAGTCCTCAAAGTCGATGCGCAGGGTCTGACCCCGCTGCCGTTCGCCAATTCCGACGCCATCCGGGCCGGGCAAATGGTTTTTGCGATCGGCAATCCCCTTGGTCTGCAGGAGTCGGTGACGCAGGGCATTATCAGCGGCCTGGGCCGTCGTGCGATTGCCGGCTTGAGTACGGAATTTTTTCAGACCGATGCGGCGATCAATCCCGGGAATTCCGGCAGTCCACTGGTGGACGTGCGGGGAGAGGTCGTGGGAATCAACAATCTCACGGCTCGTGAGGGCCAGGGTATCAGCTTTGCGATCCCGGCAAACCTCGCGTGGCGTGTTTACGAAGACATCATTAATCGGGGCGAGGTGTCCCGTCCGTGGCTCGGCGCGGTCGCCTACCGACTCAGTGCGGAGCGAGCTGCCGCGTTCGGATTGCCCGCGGCCGAGTGCAGCGTCGTGATGTCGGTCGTCGATGGTTCATCCGCCCAGCGGGCTGGAATGCAGCAGGGCGACGTGCTTCTTCGAATCAACGGCAAGCCGATACGTGACGGGGATGACATTCGAAATCGCGTGAGCGAGTTGAAAGTGGGCGACACCGCCAGCGTGCAAGTCCTGCGGGACGGCCAGACACTCGACCTCCGGATGCGGGTGGAACAGATGCCCCGGTGAGGCAGCGGGACGCCGGATTGTCTCTGTAAAAACTCTTGACCCCCCTGAGGGGGCAGAGGATAGTCCCCACTCCTCAAATCACGTTACCAAGATTTTTATGTCCAGAGTTTGTCAAATTACCGGTGCCAAACCGTCCCGTGGATCGAAGATTCACCGTCGCGGTCTGGCCAAAAAAAAGGGCGGCATCGGCATGCACGTCACCAAAGTCGTCCCACGCGAGTTCGCTCCCAATCTGCACAAAAAGCGGATCTGGGTGCCTGAGCTGAAAAAATTTGTGACCGTCAAAGTCACGGCGCGGGCGCTCAAAACGATCGCCAAGAATGGTGCCTACCAGACGCTGCGGGCAGCGGAGCTCGTGAAATAATTCACCCCTCACAGTCAGAACAACCAACCCACCCAATCAGAACATGGCGTTTACCGTAGTCAGCAAAAAATCCGGAAAAACCTACAATCTTCATCACCGTCGTCAGAAGCTCCGTGGTGGCCAGGAAGTCAGCCTGTATTATTTTGCCGGAGCCGTTGGTGAAGGCGCGCTCGACGCACTGCCGGAAGGTTACGAGGTCTCCGAAAACGAAAAGACGGGTTTGCCGTTGTTGAAAAAGAAACGCTAACGCTCGCGATTATTTCCTTCGAGTCCCGGCGGCTGATAAAAATCGGCCGCCGGTTTTTTGTGTCCGCGATCTTCAAGCACGTGGATGGGCTTCGGCGTAAGCGCGTTTGAGGCGTTCGGTGCTCACGTGGGTGTAAATTTGGGTCGTCGAGAGGCTGGCATGGCCGAGCAATGTCTGGAGGCTGCGGAGGTCGGCTCCATTGTCGAGCAGGTGGGTCGCGAAGCTGTGGCGCAATTTGTGCGGACTGATCGTGGCGGGCAGGCCGGCCTGGACCAGATACTTTTTGACGCGCGCCCAAATGGCATGCGTTGAAATCCGGCGGCGGGATTTATTGAGAAAGAGGGGGCCGGATTGGACTCCGGCGGCGTGGCGGTAACGCGAGATCGCCTCGAGAGCCGGGCCGCCAACCGGACAGACCCGTTCTTTCGAGCCTTTGCCAATCACGCGGAGTGTCTCGGAATATGGGTCGATATCGTTGACGTCGAGCGACGCGAGCTCGGACAAGCGAATTCCGGTGGAATAAAAAAGCTCAAGGATTGCGGTGTCGCGCAAGGGTGCCCAGGCGGGAGCTTGTTTTTCGACCGGCGCAGCCGCGGGTGCCTCCAGCAAATCGAGCACCTGACGGACCGTGAGAAAGCCCGGCAGTTGTTTTTGTGCCTTGGGCAATTGCACCGACTTCAGAACGTTCGCCCCGAGATTTTTTCGCTCGACGAGGAATCGATAAAAACTCCGAAGCGCGGCGAACGTTCGGAGAATCGTGGCTCGCGACTGCTTGCGCTGCATGAGGTCGAAGAGGAAATCGCGGAAGTCCTCGGCCGTCGCGGTGCGCCAGCTGCTATCGGGTCGGAATCGCCGGAATTCGGCGAGGGCGTGGCGGTAGGCAGTGAGAGTGTGGCGTGACGCGTTCCGTTCGCCTTCGAGGTAAGTAAAAAAGGCGTCCGCGAGCGGGTCACGTTTGGCTGTCATAACAACGCCCCAAATTCAGCGCCGCACGTTTGCCGCCACGCGGATGGGTGAAGAAAGCGAAACAGACCGGTTGGTCGTCACGCACTTCGGTGACCCATGGGGGAACCGAGATCGGGTTGCGCGGTATCGCGCACGTCACCGGTCTTGAGCGTTTCGCGTGAGAAGCGGAGGACAGCGCGACGGACTTCCACGCCATCGGGAGACTCGGCCACGATGGGGATCTCGTAATCTTCGTTCGGGAAGACAAAATGATAATGAAACGTGCCGTCGGGCCCGAGGACGATCGGCTTGCCGTCGATGGTGACGTGTGCGTCGGGGTCGGTGCCACCGTAAAAGATGACTTCCGCGTTGACGTGCATGCGGAATTCGCGCGGTTTCGGCAGCCCGAACGAACTGACGGTTTCCGAACCGCCCCAACTGGTGACCGCTGCTGCCGACCAGCTCGAGAGGGCTCCTTCCGACCAGCTCGACAGAGCAGCACCGGCCCAGCTCGATTGCATTCCCTGCAGCCAGCTCGTTGTCGGGAATTGAGCCCAACTCGAGGTTGCACCCTGCAGCCAGCTCGAAAGCGTGGCGGCAAATCCGCTGGTTTCAGCGCCCTGCAACCAGCTCGTGAGGGTTTCCTGGCTCCAGCTCGATCCGCCGCTGGCTCCTCCGGTCCAGCTCGTATCGCCGGTCCAACTTGTCACGGGCCCGGCATTCCAGCTCGTGACTGCGCCGATGGCCCAGCTGGAAATTTCGGTCGCGGTCCACGAAGCCAGGGATTCACTCGAGAGCGAAAATGCTCCGCCGCTAAAGAGTTGCCCCGAACCGGCAATTTCATGAAAACGCATGACGAGAGCTTCGCTGGCACCGCCGGAGCTGAGCTGCTCTTCGAGATACGTCCGGATGAGAATTTCCATCTCGGCGGAACTCAAACCACCGCTCGACAATTGTTCGAGGAGGTCCGGGCCGAGCAGGGCGGCAAGAATGGCGCGCTGTTGATCGTTGAGCAATGTCGTGAAGCCGACGGACCCGAATGCGGAAAAATCGCCGCCGCTTTGCATGCCGGCAACGACGTCGATGAGCCCGCCGCCCGTGCGTGCGGTGATTTCCAGATTGTCGATCAAGCGCTGAAAACTCAGGTGAAACGGCACCGTTGCAAAACGGAAATCCTCCGACTCCGACAGACCCTCCGGGGGTGTTTCGACCGGGATCGAGCGTGCCAGCGGCTGCCACTCACCAGCCCGGTAAGAGCCAATTTCAACCACGTAGGCGCAAACGGCGTGCCGGACCGGGATGTACCAATTCCGCGTCTCAAACGGCACTTCGATCTCGCCCTCGATCTCTCCGGACTCGAGCGCATACCGCAGAATCGTCGGACCACCGCGGTGACGCGAGATGTCGATGTCCCAGTAAGTGAAAAGCCAGTGGGGCTCCTGAGCCACAAGGAAAATCATGTCGTCACCGTAACCGTGGGGCAGGTCGCCGAGCTGGGCGTAGTCGGCGGTCGTCAGGATTTCCCCCTTCGAATAATCCTCTGCGATTGGCTGTGATTCTTCCGAAATCGTACGGAGCTGAAATCCGTCACGTCTCGTGGAGCTTTTTCCTGGATTATTGGGCATCGGCGCGTCGGGTTGGCGTTTTTGGGCGTTCCGTTTGCAGAACATGCACTTACGGTCGGAGCGCACAATGCATTTCTTGTGCCAGAAGTGTCAATTTGCGGTCTGCGACTTGAAAACACAACACGCGACGGTATTTTCCCGGACGATGAAACCGACGATTTCCCTGTTTACCCTGGCCCTGGTCACTGCATTCGGCGCGGTCGTCTCGGATCTGCCCGCGCAACAAAATTCCACCGCCGCCGATTGGGCGCGCGGGCTCAGCAACGCGTTCGCTGACGTTTACGAAAAAGTCTCGTCGAGCGTGGTGGTCATCGAGGTCGAGTCCGCTCCCACCGCCGACCCCCAATCGTCGGCTCAAATGCTGCAGAATTTTTTCCAGGATCCGTCGGGATTCGATTCCCTGCCGCCGGGGATGACCCCGGGCGCCAATCAAGGTTCGGGATTTATCATGACGTCGGACGGCTACATTCTGACGAATAATCACGTGCTCGAGGGCGGTGATCGGGGGCAGGTCCGGGTGACTCTGCTGGACGGTCGGGAATTTCCCGCGAGCATCGTCGGGGTTGATCCGTCGTCGGATCTCGCCGTGATCAAGGTGGAGGCAAACGACCTCCCGGTGATCGAGATGGGGGACAGCGACAAGGTGCGTGTCGGCGAGTTCGCCTTTGCGATCGGCGCTCCGTACGACCTGAGATACACGTTCACGTTCGGCATCGTGGGAGCGACCGGCCGCACGAAACTCGTGCCGACCAATCCCGACTACGAGGAATACATTCAGACCGATGCGTCGATCAATCCGGGCAACAGCGGTGGGCCGCTTGTGGACATCGATGGCCGGGTGATCGGTGTGAATACCATGATCAACGGAGTGAACCGGGGCCTGGGGTTTGCGATTCCGATCAACATCGCGAAAAAAATTGCGTCCCAGATCGTCGAAAACGGCCGATTTATCCGCCCATGGCTTGGGATCAGTATCGAAGACATCGTGGAGAATCCGAACCGTTCGCCACAGTTCCCCGGGATGACTGGGGGGGTCTTCGTGCGGGAGATTCAGCCGGGGACTCCGGCCGCTCGAAGCGAGCTGCAGCCCGGTGACGTGATTCTGAAAGTCGACGGCCGCGAGGTGAGAAATTCGAGCGAGCTGCAAAAGTCGATCCTGGCGACGGAAATCGGGCAGGACGTGCAGCTTGAGGTGCTGCGCGGCAACCGCACGCAAACGGTAAAGGTGCGCATCGCAGAGCGGATCGACGGATTGATCCGCGCGGCGAATCAGCAGCCGCGCCCGCAGCTCAATCGCAACATGCCGCAGCCCACGGCCGGATTGGAGATCAAAACGATCACGCCCGATCTGGCAACCTTGATGGAGTTGCAGGCGGATCAGGGGGTGGTGGTGACCAATGTCGAAAACAGCAGCCCGGCGCAAACTGCCCAGCTGCAGGTTGGCGACGTGATCACCGCGGTCAACGAGCAGGCCGTGCGTTCGGAGGAAGACTTCATGGCGGCCCTCGCAAACGCCAAGGGACGCGCTCTCATGCTGAACATCAATCGTGGCAGCGTGAAAACGTTCGCGATTTTGAAACCCTGACGGGCTTGAGACTGCGCACGTTGTTGGTCGCCATCGCCCGGGAGGTGCCTTAGACTTCCGGCGGTGTTTGATCCCTCGTGAATCGTCTCCTGTCGGAAATTGGCCGCACCCAGCGGCTTTCGATCGTTTGCGAGCTCAAGCAGTCAAAAGGACTGCCGGTTCGTGAGATCGCGCGGCGGCTCGACATGAGCTACATGGGAATCAAACAGCACTGCATCGAGCTGGAGCGCGAGGGGTACCTCGACACGTGGCGGAATCCCAAACCGATCGGCCGGCCGGAGATGCTTTACCGGCTCACGAGTAAAGCCAACGACCTGTTTCCCGAGGCGGCCAACGCCGTCACCCTGGCTGTTCTTGATGCAGCCCGGCAACTTTACGGGCTCACCGCGCCCGGCAAATTGCTTTTTGTCGTGTTCCGGGATCGCGCGGTCGACTACGCCGCGAAATTGCGGGGCGAAACTCCGGAAGAACGGGCGAAGTGGCTGGTGCGCCTTCGGAATCGCGAGGGTTGCCTTGCAGAACTTCAGACGGAAGACGGCCTGAGGATCGTCGAGCGCCACAGTCCGATCCGCGACCTGCTCGAAGCGTATCCGGAGGCCGGAAACATGGAACGTGACATGTTTGAAAAACTGCTGGGAGCGCGAGTGCAGCGCCGGGTGGAGGCAGTCGGTGGGTTGTACGAATGCACGTTTTTGATCGAGACAGCCGCCTGAGGATTTCCTGTTCGCCGGTGCTCGCGCTGGCCTGAGCTCCGGGATCGTGTTATCGGGCTGGCATGAAGATCACCATTCTCGCCGGCACGAATCGTCCTGACAGCAACACGCGCCGGGTTGTGAAAACTCTCGAGGCTCTTTATGCGGAAGTGGGAACGCCCGCGGACGTGCTCGACCTCGCGGACCTGCCGCCGGAGATTTTTTCCCCGACCTCGTACGCGGAAAAGCCGCCGGCATTCGTCGAAAACTTTTCGAATCGCATTCTGGCTTCGGACGGACTGGTGGTCGTGAGTCCGGAATACAACGGAAGCATGCCAGGGGTTTTGAAATATTTCATCGATATGCTGCCGTTCCCGGAAAGTTTCGAGCGTCGTCCGGTATGTTTTGTGGGACTGGCGGCGGGCAATTGGGGCGCGTTGCGGGCGCTCGAGCAGCTCCAGCACATCTTCGGCTACCGGAACGCATTCATCTATCCCGAGCGGACGTTCATGCCGGGGATCAATGGCGTGATCGACGACTCCGGGATCACTGACGCGGAACTTCTCAAGCGGTTGCGTGGTCAGGCCGCGGGATTTGTCGAATTTGTCGGCAAATTGCGGCCCGATCGGTGACGGCTGCAGTCCAGGTTATTCGATAAATCCCCACCGGCCGGAGAATGGCCAGAAGACGACAAAACCTTTTCCGGTCACGTTGTCGGCCGGAACAAATCCCCACGAGCGGCTGTCGGCGGAATTATTGCTGTTGTCGCCGAGTGCAAAATAACGTTCGGGTGGGACGGTGAAGTCACTCTGCGGATCGACAAGGTAAAGTCCGCCGGCGTTGGTGTAACCACGGTAGCCATTGGTCGCCGCCATCACGCGCTGGATGACTTTCTCGGAGGCAAGTTTCCCGTCCACGTAAAGATTGGGTGGATCGATCCGGAGATTGTCACCGGGCAGGCCAACGAGGCGTTTGATGTAATGCTGCGATCCAAACGCCGGGTTCAGGCCCTCCTCGATGCGGGTGATGCCGGTGGTTTTGAAAACGAAAACGTCGCCACGCGCAGGGGGCACGAAGTTGTAGGCCAGTTTGTTGACGAGGACAAAATCCCCGTTGTCCACGTAGCCGCGAACGATGGGTTCGCCTGCCTTGTAGAGGCGCCCCGGAGCGACGCCGAAGGACTCCCTGACCTGGATGATCGGCGCAAAAACGGAGTAGCGTCCGCGGTCACAGATGATGTCGGTAAACGTGAAATAATTCAGATACGAGCGCTCCGACATGCTCACCACAACTTCGTCCTGTTTCGCGACCACGTTGAGAAACGTGCGGCCACGAACGACGAAATCGAAAGCGCGGACGAGAGGATTTGGCGGGGGTGCTTCGGTGCGGCGGGCGATGATGCCGTTAAGCGTCGGCTGCATCGAGCCGGTTGGGATTTTGAAAGGTTCGAGCAGGTAGGCGCGCACCCCGGCAGCGATGACGATTGCAACAAGAATGACTTCGCAGTTTTCCCGCCAACCCGCGTGTTTCGTGGGGGGCACGATACGGCCGACGGTTTTCTCCAGATCCTGTATTCGCTCGTGTACGGCCCCGGGATTGCGAGCTTTGGCAGCGGCCGCCAGCTCGGCGATGGCCTTGTCGATGGCTGCATTCTGATCGTCGGTGAGCAGGTCGAACTTGTAACGCTGGATGCGACGGGCGGCGTCGCAATAGGTGCGCGCCTCCTTGACGTAGCGGGGCTGGAAAAACATAGGCTGCGCACAAGTAGCCCGCGCCGCGAGACGACCCAAGGAGAAAGTCGGCGCGCGGCGCGTCCGTGCAAACGCGGTCCTTGCCTCGCCGGTGCGGAGCGGTACGCTCCGGACGTAGTGATGGAACCGGAACGACTCGCCGAGCTGGCGGAGGAGCAGATCGAGCGCACGCTGGCGGAATTGCCCGGAGAAATCGCGGACGCGGTGAGCGGTGTGCCGGTTTTTGTCGAGGAGTTGCCGTCACGTGATGACATCGCCGGCGGGATCGGTGCCGACTGGCTGGGGCTTTTCGAGGGCGAGGTCGTGGGCCGCGCCGATTGGATGCAACCGCCGCGGATC
The DNA here is from genome assembly GCA_041748215.1 of Chthoniobacterales bacterium. Taxonomy (GTDB): domain Bacteria; phylum Verrucomicrobiota; class Verrucomicrobiia; order Chthoniobacterales; family JAATET01; genus JBGTDR01. The sequence continues at coordinate 40,399 of JBGTDR010000176.1, read as the reverse complement.
CGAATCTGGACGCGGAACATCTGGATGTACTGCGGCGGGCGGGAAAAACACTTCCGCGAGGAGGTGCGGGTCACTCTGCTGCACGAAATCGGCCATTTTCTTGGACTCGACGAAGCCGGCGTCAAACGGCTCGGCCTCGAATAAAACGCGAGACCGTCTTCGCGCTAACTCAGCGCGCCGTCCGCCGGGTCACGTTTTTGACGGAACCGTTACACGGATCGGGTCGATTCGGCTCCACGGAAAGTCGCTGGCCTGCGAATGTGCGCGTCGATGGATGGCATAGAGCACGCGGCGCTGGTGATCAATTGCGGCAGTTCGAGCCTCAAGTTTGCGCTCATCGGCGCGGAAAGCGGGAAACGTTTTGCGTCCGGCCTCGCTCAGCGATTGGGCACGGCGGAAGCGGAATTGACCGGGACGGTTGCTGGCGAGCGCGGGGAGCGGGCGATTCCGGGGGCGGGGCACGGCGAGGCACTTGAAGCGATCATGACCTGGCTGGGCACATCGGATGCCTCACGTGTGCGTCCCGTGGCGGTGGGCCATCGCGTTGTCCACGGAGGCGAGTATTTTTCCGGACCGGCCCTTCTGGACGACGCGGCAATTGAGCGGATCGAGGAATGCGCGCGATTTGCCCCGCTGCACAATCCGGCAAACGTGACGGGGATCCGGATCGCGCGCGCGTTTTTTCCCGACGTTCCACAGGTCGGCGTGTTTGATACGGCTTTTCACCAGACGATGCCGGACGCGGCGTTTCATTACGCGATCCCTCACGAGCTCTACGAAAAACACCGGTTGCGGCGCTACGGCTTTCACGGAACAAGCCACGAATACGTCGCGCGGGAAACGGCACGGCGAATCGGCAAGCCGCCTGAGGAGACCAATCTGATCGTCGCCCACCTTGGCAACGGATGCAGCGTTTGCGCGGTCGCGGGCGGGCGGAGCGTCGATACGTCAATGGGACTCACGCCGCTCGACGGACTCATGATGGGGACGCGCAGCGGGAGCGTGGATCCCAATCTCCATCTCACGCTGCACGAGCTGGAGGGGCTTGATCTTGCGGCCATCACCGACCTGCTCAATCGCGGCAGCGGCCTGCTCGGTGTGTCAGGTGTCAGCAACGACATGCGCGCCATCGAAGCCGAGGTGGGGCTTGGCCACGCGCGGGCGGACCTGGCCCGACGCATGTTCGTTTATCGTTTGGCGAAGGAAATTCTCGCCATGGCTGCCGGACTGGAACGAGTGGACGCGCTGGTTTTTACCGCAGGGATCGGCGAAAATTCTGCGGCGACGCGGGCTGCCACACTCGGCCACCTGCGGGTGTGGAATCCCGAGCTCGACCCGGACCTGAATGCGACGCACGGAGCCGGCGCGCAGGGCCGAATCACGCGTGAATCATCGGCGGGATTGCTGGCGATGGTGGTTCCCACCGACGAGGAACTTATGATCGCGCGAGCGGCTTTGGCCATGGTGCCCACCGCGGAAAAAGCTCCCGCCTCACAACCGCTGCTCAATTTATGAAACACATTTTTTTTCTCGCCCCGACCCGGACGGGCACCGGGCTCACCACCGTTTCCCTCGGCCTCGTGCGTGCGCTCGACCAGCGCGGCGTGCGGGTCGCATTTTGCAAACCCATTGGCCAGCCCCAGGGCCGAGACGACGGCCCGGAAAGGTCGACCCATTTTGTCCGCCAAACCACGCACCTGCGGCCCGCTGATCCGATTGCGCTGGACGCTGCGGCCCGGCTGATTTCGGAAGGAGAGTCCGACGCGCTGATGAGCCAGGTGCTGCGGTCCGCGCACGCCTCCGCTGGCAATGCCGATGTGCTGGTCGTCGAGGGGCTGGTGCCGACGGCGGAGGATTCGCTCGTGGGTCGGCTGAACGCGGAAATGGCGCAAACGCTGAGCGCGGCAGTCCTGCTGGTCGCCAATGCCGCGGGCGCGTCGATGGAGGATTTGCGGGATCAGATTGAATTTGCCGCGCAGGCATTCGGCGGCACGGCGGGCAGCGGCGTTGTCGGCTGCATCGTCAATCGGGCTGACGCGGAACTTGCGAACCAGCTCCGCGCCGGATCGGCAATTTTTCACCCGGGCGAGTTTGACCTTGTGGGAGTGATTCCGGGCAACGTCGAACTCACGCGCTGCCGGACCCGGGACATCGCCACACACCTCCGGGCGGACGTTCTTTCCGCGGGAAACATCGACACTCTGCGCGTGCGCTCGATTCACCTGCTCGCCCGCACTGTGCCCAACATGTTGCACACGTTTGAACCGGGCGCGATTCTCGTGACGCCCGGCGACCGCAGCGACGTGGTGATCGCGGTCGCCATGGCGGCGCTCAACCATGTTCCCGTGGCGGGCCTTGTCCTTTCCGGCGGCACCGATCTCGACAGCCGGATTCGGGATTTCATCAAACCCGGCCTCGACGCGGGGTTGCCGCTGCTCCGGGTTTCGACCAACAGCTACGAGACCGCGGTGCACCTCAACGCGATGAGCAGCGAGGTTCCGATCAATGATCTCGATCGCATCACGCGAGCGATGGATTTTGTCGCGGAGCACCTCGACGGCGGCTGGCTCCAGCGGCGTTGTGAAACCAGCCTCGAAGCCCGCATGTCGCCGGCGGCATTTTGTTACATGCTCACTGAACGCGCCGTCGCGGCGAACAAGCGGATTTTGCTGCCGGAGGGAGACGAGCCGCGCACGATCCGCGCCGCCGCAACCTGTCAGCAACGTGGCATCGCCCGCTGTGCGCTGATCGGCAATCCCGACGCGATCCGCGCCATCGCGCAGGGCCACGACATCGAACTGCCGGCGAGCCTGGAAATCATCGATCCCGAGGTGGTGCGTGCCCGGTATGTCGAACCGCTCGTCGAATTGCGCAAAGCCAAGGGCCTTTCGGCCACCGCCGCCGCGGACCAGCTCACCGACAACGTGATGCTCGGGACCGTGATGCTTGCGCTGGGGGAAGCCGACGGCCTCGTTTCTGGCGCGGTGCATTCATCCGCCAACACGATCCGACCTGCACTTCAGGTCATCAAAACCAAACCGGGCGCGAGCGTGGTATCGTCGATCTTTTTTATGTGCCTGCCCGAACAAGTGCTCGTTTACGGCGATTGCGCGGTGAATACCGATCCGCCCGCCGAAGTGCTGGCGGACATCGCCATTCAAAGTGCGGACTCGGCCGCGGCATTTGGCATTCCTCCCCGTGTCGCGATGATCAGCTATTCGACGGGCGAGTCCGGCTCGGGTACGCAGGTGGACAAGGTGCGGGAAGCAACGGCCATCGCCAAAAAGAAACGCCCTGATCTGCTCCTCGATGGTCCGCTTCAGTACGACGCCGCCGCGATCCCGGACGTGGCCGCAACGAAAGCACCGGACAGCCCGGTCGCCGGTCGCGCGACCGTATTTGTTTTTCCGGACCTCAACACCGGAAACACCACTTACAAGGCCGTCCAGCGCGCCGCGAATGTCATCAGCATCGGCCCGATGCTCCAGGGTTTGAAACGCCCGGTGAACGATCTGAGCCGCGGCGCACTCGTGGAGGACATCATTTACACGATTGCGCTCACCGCCATCCAGGCCGCGCAGGACGCGTGATCATCCAATAATTGCTCCCGGTGTGGACGCCGTGGTATCGCAGCGGCATGGAGGGCGAATGAATGTGCTGGTGACGTGCGGACCAGCCATCACGCCGATCGACGAAGTCCGACGCATTACGAATTTTTCGACCGGCACCTTGGGCGTCACGCTCGCAAATTTTTTTGCCGACGCGGGCCACGCCGTGATTTGCGCGAAAAGCAGTGGTGCGACCACCCAGCTGGCGGTGGACCCGCGGGTCGTCCTGCAGGAATTTGCGACCAACGCCCAGCTGGCCGCGCTTTGTGCGGATCGAGGTGAGATGAACGAAATCGACCTTATCCTGCACGCGGCCGCGCTGTCGGACTACGAGGTTGCCGAGGTGCGAGATGCTGGGGGACAACTTCGAACGGAAGCGAAAATCCCGAGTCGATTGGGCGAGCTGCATCTGACGTTGCGACCCGCACTCAAAGTGATTTCGTCATTACGCGACTGGTTCCCGGCGGCGCGCATCGTCGGATGGAAATATGAAGTCACCGGCACGCGGGGCGACGCGATCGCGGCGGGCAGGTCCCAGATCGAATCAGCCCAAACCGACGCCTGCGTGGTTAATGGCCGGGCGTGGGGCGGGGGATTTGGCCTGCTCGATGCCGACGGTCGCATCACGGATTGTCCGGATCCGGCTGCACTTTTCCGCGCATTGGTGATCTGTGCTGGTGCCTGACAGCCATTCACGCCTAAATGAAACCATGATTCGGCTTTTCCAACGAATTGTCTGCCTCGCGATCCTGACCATGGCAGCTTTGGTTGCGAGCGGCTGCCAATCCCCCGATCCGCCGCCGGCGGGAGGATCGCCGTTCCTGGACGCGCCGCCGAATATTAATCAAGCCGCACCGCTCACCGGCGAACCGATCTGATCAATCGGTTCGAAAAATCCACTCGAGGGTTGGCCCCGTGAGGATAGCCGGGTAAAAATCGCTGGCATGAGGAATCGAGATTGTGGGGGTTCCCGTGCGCGGGCGTTGGCGGTCCTGGTGCTCGGCCTGGTGCTCACCGGGTGCGACCAATTCGAATTGCCGACCGCTTCGAAAACACCCGAGCAAGCACTGGAGGCCCAAAATTCCGGCGATTTCCCGCGAGCGGTCCGACTTTACGAAGCCACGCTCGACGGAACGCCGAAGACCGCCGACACGCACCTCCAGCTTGCGTTGATCTACGACGACAAGCTGGATGACCCCGTTTCGGCGTTGCATCATTTTCGGCGTTATCTCCGCATGACCGAGGCCCCGGCGCGGAAGCAGGAAGTCCAGGGATACGTCCAGCGCATCGAGCTCGTGCTCGCCACCCGGGCGGCTGACAGCGGACTGATGACAAAACGGGAGGCGGCGAGGTTAAAAAATGAAAACCTCGAATTGCGCGAACAGTTGACCGCCGTTCGAGCCGATCTGGCAGCCGAACGCAAACGCCCCAAGGTCCCCGAGGAGAAGACCGCCGCAAAACCGACCCAACCCGCCCGGGACGCCGCCGGTTTTTCCAAAGATCCAAAAACTGCCGCGGCCGAACGCGCCGTGGGCCGCGAGACCCGGACGTACGTTGTCCAAAAGGGCGACACGCTGGCCGCGATCTCCCGGAAATTTTACGCCACTCCGCAACGCTGGAAAGACATCGCTGACGCGAATCACAACACGCTCAACGGTTCGGTGAACGTGCAAATCGGCCAGACCCTCATCATTCCCCAGTGAATCGGGAGTGGGCGATCGGGCATCACGATGCCGGGTGCGACCTTCTCCGCTAGGGCTTTTCGATGTTAACAAACCGGATTCCCGCCGAATCCGAACTTGGCCCTTGCTTCGTAACAGGTGGGAAATAGTTTCGCGAATATGACTGCCGAAAGTCCCGTAGCCTATGATTCCAAGGTCGAGGGAAACGTAATTTTTACGCGGGTGGATGCCGCGATCAACTGGATGCGGAGCAATTCGTTGTGGCCGATGCCGATGGGCCTGGCGTGTTGCGCCATCGAGTTGATGGCTGCGTCGTCATCGCGTTACGACATTTCCCGCTTTGGCGCGGAAGTGATGAGATTTTCTCCCCGGCAATCCGACGTGATGATCGTCGCGGGCACGGTGACCTATAAGATGGCGCTCGCCGTGAAACGCATCTACGACCAGATGCCCGAGCCGAAATGGGTGATCGCCATGGGCGCCTGCGCGTCGAGCGGTGGCATGTATCGCAGCTACGCGGTGCTTCAGGGCATCGACCAATTGCTGCCGGTGGACGTTTACATTTCCGGTTGCCCGCCCCGGCCCGAAGCTCTGCTCGACGGGTTGATGAAACTTCAGAAAAAAATCATGGGCGAGCACGCCATCGAGGATCAGAAACGCGTGCTGATCGAGAATTTGCAGTAAAGGGAGATTTTATGAGTGCGAGTGAGGCAGTGGAGAAACTGCGCGGGCGCTTTGGAGCGTCAATCCTGGAAGTCCGGGAATTTCGAGGTGAGACGTCGCTCGTGATCGAGCCGGGCGTGATGCGTGACCTGTCGCGGGTTTGCCGGGACGAGCTGGGATTCGACTACCTGCTGGACATTTCGAGCATCGACCATTTCGAAACCGAGCCGCGCTGGGAGATGGTTTACGAGCTGTATTCGATGAAGCAGGCGATCCATCTGCGAATCAAATATTCGCTCGAAGAGGACGCGAACGAAGCGCCGACGGTCTCGGATATCTGGCCGACCGCCGACTGGCACGAGCGTGAGGTATTCGACATGATGGGAATCCGTTTCAAGGATCATCCCGATCTGCGACGCATCCTGATGTGGGACGGTTATCCCTATTTCCCGTTGCGGAAGGATTTCCCGCTCGAAGGCAAACCGAGCGATGTGCCGGACGTGGCCTTCACCGGAGTTGCGCCGTTGGCCGGCGGGCCATTTGTCACCGCTCCGACCGATGGCACCACGCAGGTGCGCGAGCCGCGGGCCCGTCACGCGGGTGAGCTGCCGCCACGCGACAAGTTCATCGCCGAGCCTTGATTGCGACCCCTCCGGAGCTCGAGGAATTTCTCGACCGGATTGCCGACCTGCCCGTTGTCGCCATCGACACGGAGGCCGACAGTCTGCACTGCTATTTCGAAAAAATCTGCCTGATCCAGGCGAGCACACCGCGCGAGCACACGTTGATCGATCCGCTGGCGGATGTGCCGATGCAGCCGTTGCTCGACGCGATGAACGACAAACGCGTCGTTTTCCACGGTGCCGATTACGACCTGCGCATGCTGCGCCGGGTCGGGACGTTCGAGCCGCGCGAAGTTTTTGATACCATGATTGCGGCGCGCCTTTGTGGTCTCGAGGGGCTGGGACTTGCGGCGCTTGTGGAACGGTATTTCGGTGTGAAACTTTCCAAGGGATCGCAGAAAGCGAATTGGGCCGTGCGACCGCTCTCGGCCGAAATGGTCGATTACGCGATGAACGATACGCGCTACCTGCTGCCGCTGGCGGAATTGATCGAAGCGGAGCTGCACCGGCTGGCTCGTTGGGACTGGTTTGCGGAATCGCGAGACCGCATGGTCGCGGCGTCGCGCGAAGTGAAGGAACGCGACGAGGAATCGGTCTGGCGCATTTCCGGCTCGGCCAAATTGTCACCGCGGGCGCAATCGATCCTGCGGGTGTTGTGGTTCTGGCGCGACGCGGAATCCCGCAGCTGGGATCGGCCACCCTTTCACGTGATGAGCAATGACGACCTGCTGCGGCTCTCCGAAAAGGCGAGCCGCGACGCGGCGTTTTCCACTCCGCGCATGACAAACCGCCGCCGCCGGAGTTTCGAGGTCGCACTTGCTCTGGCACTTCAGATTCCGGAATCCGAGTGGCCAAAACCGGAACGGCGCCGCGGCACCCGGCGCTCGCTCGCCCAGATCAAGGCGTTCGACGATCTCAAAGCGATTCGTGACCGCATCGCGGGCGAGATCCAGATCGATCCGGCCATCATCGCGTCGCGTGGCGCGCTCGAAGCCGTCACGATCGACGCCAACTCACCGGCGCTTATGCGCTGGCAGCGGCGGCTCCTCGGGTTGTCGGACGCTCATGCCTGAAAACGATCTCATCGCGCTCGCGCTCGCCGAAGACATCGGCCCCGGCGACGTGACGGTAGAATTTTTCACCGACCCCCGCCGCCACAGCCAGGCGAGAATTTTCGCCAAGGAAACGTGCGTGCTCGCAGGTGCTGCGGTCGCTGAGGAGGTTTTTCGCCGTGTCGATGCCGGGCTCGATATCATCGTCGAAGCACGCGACGGAGACCGGCTCGCTCCGGGCGCGACCGTTTTGCGGGTCGCGGGTACGGCGGGATCAATTTTGACCGCGGAACGCACGGCTCTGAATTTTCTTCAACGAGTGTGCGGCGTCGCGACGGTCACGCGGCGATACGTCGATGCCGTGGCCGGGACCGGCTGCAGGATATTGGATACGCGAAAAACCACGCCGGGATTTCGTCTTCTTGAGAAGGCAGCGGTCGCTGCAGGCGGGGGGACAAATCATCGACTGGGCCTGTACGATATGGTCATGGTAAAGGATAATCATCTCGCTGGCGGCCTGACGCCCGTTGCTCTGGTGCAACGCATCGCTGCCTTGCGGGCCGAACGACCCGGGGTGCGCGTCGAAGTCGAGGCCGATACGTTGGAACAGGCTCGGGCATTTTTTGCGATCGATGGAATTGCGGTCGTGTTGTTGGACAACATGTCGCTCGACCAACTGCGCGAAGCGGTGCGATTGCGTCCACCGGGTGTGCTTCTCGAAGCGAGCGGTGGCATCACGCTGGATTCCGTGCGGGCCGTCGCGGAGTGCGGCGTGGACTTCATCTCGGTCGGAGCCCTCACCCATTCCGCGCCGGCCGTCGATCTCTCACTCGAAATTTTGGACGATGATTGATTCACCACCGGATCCGGACCGGATCACTGCGGGAAGGGGTGACGGGCCGCTTGGCCGGAAGGTGCTCGTTTTCCGGGAAACGTCTTCGACGAATGACGTCGTCACCCGCCTGGCTGAAGCGGGCGAGGACGAAGGAATCGTAGTCATAGCGGAAAGCCAGACCGCGGGCCGCGGGCAGTTTGGCCGACGATGGGAATCCGCCGCCGGGGCCGGTCTATGGCTGTCGCTGCTGCTCCGCCCGCAGTGGCCGCCGAGTGAATTGCCCGCGATCACACCATTTGTGGCGGTGGCCCTGTTTCGTGCTATCACGGGAGTGACCGGAATTGCACCTCGCATCAAACCGCCAAACGACATTTTTGTGGGAACACGAAAAACCGCGGGCATTCTGACCGAAGCGCGAACTGGACGGGAAGTTTTTGCGGTGGCCGGCATCGGCATCAATGTTCGGCAGCGGCGCGAGGATTTTCCCATCGCACTTCAGGAGTCGGCTACTTCGCTGGAACTCGAAACGGGCGCTCCGGTCAACCGCGAGGATTTGGCGATCCGATTGCTCGTGGAGCTCAATGCGATCTACCGGCCGTCCGAGCCTCCGGGCAACGACGTAACGACCGCTTACGCCGAATATTGCGGCCCCTTTCGCGGCGGAGTCTTTGTGATAGCGTAGGCGCATGAATCGAACGGGACAGTGGATCGCAATCGCAACGCTCGCGCTGGCCGTGCTGCCGGCCGGGGCCCAGGAGGCCAAGGTCGAACGTGCACAACCGGTGGAGGATTCCCCGTACGACAACATGCACGTCCTTGCCCGCGCGATGGAATTGATCCGGCAGGACTACGTCGATCAGGGCAAAACGACCTTCCGTGATCTTACCTACAGTGCGCTGCGCGGCATGTTGTCGGAACTTGATCCCCACAGCTCGTTCATGGATCCGCGGGACTTCAAAGGCATGCAGGAGGACACAAAGAGCGAATTCGGCGGCCTCGGCGTGACGGTCACGACGAAAAATACGTTCCTCACGATCATTGGTGTCGCCGAGGGCACGCCGGGATTCGAAGCCGGACTTCTGCCGGGCGACGTGATTCGAAAAATCAACGGAACCGCAACGGATCGCATCTCGATGGGAGATGCCGTGGACATGCTCCGCGGCGAACCCGGCGAAAAAGTCACCCTTACGCTGTCTCGCCCGGATTCCGCCGACCCAATCGACGTGACCATCGCGCGGGCGGTGATCAAGGTGCCGAGCGTCGTCGACGTGTCCGTGCTCCCTGAAACCCGCACGTCGGGTCACAAGGTCGGGTATCTGCGCATCACGCAGTTCAATGAGCCGACGTCCGCCGAGCTGGCCCGCGCCCTCGACAAGCTCGACAAACAGGGGATCGAAGCACTCGTGATCGACTTGCGATTTAATCCGGGCGGTCTGCTGGGCAGTGCGGTCGAAGTTTGTTCGCAGTTCGTGGCTCCCAATACAAAGGTCGTTTACACCGAGGGCCGCTCGCCAACGCGCGAATATTTCACGAGCTCCGTGGCCGGGGGCACCCGCAAATATCCGCTCGCCATTCTGATCAATAGTTCGAGCGCCAGCGGATCCGAAATTGTCGCGGGCGCTCTCAAAGATCTCAAACGTGCCATCCTCGTGGGCGAGACAACGTTCGGAAAAGGTTCCGTGCAAAGTGTCGTGTCGTTGCCCGACGGTTCGGCCATGCGATTCACCACGGCAAAATATTACACGCCTGGAAAAAAACCGATCCATGAGCACGGTGTCGCGCCGGATATCCGGTGCACCATGACACTCGAGCAGGAGCGCCAGCTCTACGAAGCACGCCGCCGCAGCGGGGTGGTCGGGCTCGAGGAAAGCGAGGGGGCGACGAGCATCGACGATCCCCAACTGGATCGTGCGGTGGATTCGCTCACCGGCGTGTTGCTTTACGCCAACAAAGGCAAAAAGGCCGAGCCGGCGGACGGGTAAAATTGCGTTTTGTATTTGGCGATGAGGCCTGTCGTCCTGGCGATCGAAACGTCGTGCGATGAAACTGCGGTCGCAGTGCTGCGCGGTTTCGATGAACTTCTGGCAGGCGAAGTGTGGTCCCAGGCGCAGATTCATTCGGAATTCGGCGGTGTTGTCCCCGAAGTCGCTTCCCGCAATCACACCGCGGCACTTCCCAATTCAATCCGGTCCGCATTGGATCACGCGGAGATTTTGCCTGGTGCCATTGATGCCGTTGCGGCGACCGCGGGCCCCGGGTTGCCGGCGGCCCTGCTGGTCGGAATGGCGGCGGGCAAAGGGCTAGCCATTGGGCTTCGGAAGCCCTTTCTCGCGGTGAATCACGTCGAAGGCCATTTGCTCTCGCCTTTTTTTGGTGAGTCGATGATCGAGCCGCATATTGGTCTCGTGGTGAGCGGCGGGCATACCCTGCTCGTCGACGTGGACGGTTACGGTCGTTATGAGGTCTTGGGATCCACGATGGACGACGCGGCCGGCGAGGCGTTCGACAAAGTTGCGAAACTGCTCGGCCTTGGCTACCCGGGCGGGATCGAAATCGATCGGATGGCGCGCGGTGGCGATCCGGCGCGTTACGACTTTCCACGCAGCATGCTGAACTCGGGCGATCATCAATTCAGCTTCAGCGGTCTGAAAACATCCGTGCGGTATTTTTTGGAGCGTGGTGGCGGTGATCTTGCGGACGTCTGTGCATCGTTTCAGGAGGCCGTTGTCGATGTGCTGGCAACAAAAGCCCTGCGCGCGGTCGCGGCGGCCGGTCGGACGTGTCTGGCGGTGAGCGGTGGAGTGAGTTCCAATTCACGATTGCAATCGGTCCTCCGGGAAAGCTGCGCGACTGCTGGAATCCGGCTACGTTTCGCCGCTCCGGAACTGCGAACGGACAACGCTGCAATGATCGCATTCACGGCCGCACATCAACTTGCCGGACGCGGGGGATCGAACCTCGATGCAGATATCGAACCGACCCTGTCCGCCGCAGCGTTGAGCAGGTAGTGCCGTGCGTCAGGACCGATCGTCGCCGGGAAAAACACTCGTGCGATTCGGACCGGAAACCGGAATTGGGAGCCGCCTTTTCGATTTTTCAGAAATCCGGTTCCGGTCAGACCGATCGGCGCTGGGGCAGAGGTCGCGGAGTTCACAGGCAGCGCAATCGGGCCGGCGGGCGGTGCAGCGGCGGCGGCCGTGGAATATCAGCCAGTGGCTGAGAAGTGTCCACGTCTCGCGGGGAAATAGCCGCCCGAGATCCGTTTCCACTTTTTTCGGATCGTGATTTTTGGTGAGTCCGAGCCGGAGGGCGAGGCGGCCGACGTGGGTATCGACGACCACGCCGTGGGAAATCCCGAACGCGTTTCCGAGGACAACGTTGGCGGTTTTGCGACCGACTCCGGGCAGCGCGGACAGCGCTTCCATCGTGCGCGGCACTTGTCCGTCGTGATGCGCAACGATGTCATGGGCGGCGGCGCGAATGGCTTTGGCCTTGTTACGAAAAAATCCGGTCGAATGAATGAGCGACTCGAGTTCGTCCTGCGGGATGGCGGCGTAATCGGCGGCCGTGCGACAGCGCTCGAAGAGCACGGGCGTGGTGAGATTGACGCGTTTATCGGTGCATTGCGCCGACAGAATGGTGGCGACAAGCAACTCGAGCGGATCGCGAAAATTCAGCTCGCAGTGGGCGTCCGGGTAGATGCGTGGCAGTCGGGCGGCGAGTTCGATCGCGCGGGCGCGACGCGTCATTGCCCGAGGGCACCGAGGCGCTCGGTGGCCTGGGAAGCGAACTCGGACGCCGGGTAATTTGTGGTGATGTCCTGGTACGCGCGGCGGGCCTGGCTGAGTTGGCGGGTTTTGGCGGCGGCGTCCGTGAGAGTGGCGGCTTGTTTTTCGAGAAGCTGACCACCCCGCCAAAGTCCCTCGGCAGCAGCGGCGGGCACGCCCGCGTAGAACTGGGCTATCTTGATGTTGTAATCGATGGCGGCTTCGAGATCGCCTTTCTCTTCCATGATGCGCCCGCCGAGCAGCATGCTGCCCGCGCGGAGGTCGGCGGTCGCCGTGGGTGCCCGGATGATCTGAGTGAGCAGGGCAAGGGCTTCATCGTATTTTTTTTCCGCTTCGAGCGACTGCGCAATTCCGAAGTTCGCCTCGAGGACCTTTGGCGACCATGGGTAGGTCGCTTTCAGCTCTTCGAAGAGTTGACCGGCGGTGGCGGTGTCGCCTTTGAGCTGCGCGATCCGGCCTTTTCCAAACAGCGCAACGGCCTGGGCTTCCTGAATCTGCGGCGGAGCCTGCTGCGCCGCGACTCCGGGAGGAATGGCGTAATCGGCGGCAACTTTGTCGAAGATCACCGCGGCTTCGTCGGTTTTGCCGTCGTCGAGCAAAGCGGTCGCGTAAAAGTCGAGGTCGGCCGGCGCAAAAACTACGGCGGGGTCGTAGGCTGCCTGCATCGTGGCCAGCGCACGCACACGGTCACTCTCGGAAAGAAAGGTCGCCAAAGTGAACAGCGTTTTGCTGCGGGCCGCGGGTGAAGGGGCGGCGGCGGCGAGGGTTTCGAAATATTCTTCGACTTCGGCGGGCGACTTCAACCCGGCACCGGCCAGCAGTCGCTGGGAATCCAGGAGAGAGCCGAGAGCGAGGGCAGCCTGCGGAGAATCCGGAAATTTTTGGACGATTGATTCGGCGGTCGCAATGCCCTCATCGAGATTTTTCCGCCAGACCGCCTGATCCTCCGGAGGCATCGCGACGTATCGCCCGAGCGATTCGGCTTTGCCGCGCTGCAACGTGGCAATCTTCAAAAGCGCCTCCGGAGTGCGAGGAGTGGCCGCGTATTTTTCGGCGTATTCGGTGTAAGTGGTGATGGCGTCATCCGGACGGCCATCGTTGGTCGCGGTCTGGGCAATCGAATCGTAAGCAAAGAAAACCTTGTCGTCCTGCGGGTACTTTTCGATGAACGCGCGCATGAGGCCGAGCATCTCGTCCTTCTTGCCTTCCGCGCCGACGATCTGGGCGCGCTGGAAGTAGGTGAATGGCGCGGGTGGGCTGTCGGGGAATCGCTCGGCGATGTCGGCGAGGGTCGCTACGCCGGCGGTCTGGTTGCCGGTCGCAAGCTGTGCGGTTGCGAGCGAATAAAGCGCGGTCGGAACGAGCGGTGAGTCCGCGTGGGATTTGATGAAGCTTTCGAAGAGGGGAATGGCGGCCGCAGCATCGCCCTTCTGCTGAGTGCTGAAGGCGATCCAAAATTCCGCATCAACAGCCTGCGGTTGATCGGCATGGGCGGTCAGCACTTCGCGGTAGGCAGTAATCGCTTCGTCCCACTTGCCGGTATCCTTGTAGAGAGCGGCGATTCCCATCTGCGCGGCGGCGGCTTCCTCCGGGCGCGGATTTTTGGCAAGAAAATCGGTGAACGTTTTCAGAGCCTCATCGGTCTGGCCAAGTTTGCTGAGGGCGGCGGCGCGATTGACCACGCTGAGTCCAGCGAGCCGGCCGTCCGGATAAAGCGTGAGGGATTCTTCGAAATAGGTGGCGGCCTTTTGCGGATCAGCGACGGCGGGATCGGGCGAGCTGAGAAACATGTTGCCGAGAGTGATGGGAAGATTTTCGGCAATCGCATCGCCCTTGAACGCAGCCTGGAATTGATCGTACGCGGCGACCGCCTGGGGCGCGGCACCCTGAAGCGCGTACGTCATCGTTTTCAGGTATTGGGCGCGCTTTTTCTCGGCGTCGGCATCGAGGAATGGCTCCAGGTGAGTGACCAGAACGCGGGCGGCATTTGGCTGGTTCGAATTGACGAAAATTTCAGCCATTTTGAGCATGGCATTGGTTGTCTGATCGGGCCGGGCTTCGAGCTCGGCGAGGCGTTTGACTTCCCGTTCGTTGTCACGCTCGATCCGGTCAAGTGCCTGCCGGTCCTGAGCCTGAATCGCCTGGCGGCGCAGGGCGGGGAATCCCGCGAGGCGTTCGCGCTGGCGGGCCACGATCATTTCGCGAGGCTCGATGCTGCGGTAAGCTTCGAGCGCCTGCTGGTAAAGCGCGGCGCGATCCTCTTCGTCGCTGAAGGCGGCGCGGTTGAAGAGAATTTCGCCAATCTGAAAATGGGCGTCGTTGATCAGCGTCAAATCGCTCCGGCGATTCACGATTTCACGAAGTGCCGCGATGGCCTTGTCATAAAGCCCGAAGGCGGCACTGCGGTCGACGGAAGTGCCGGCATTCAGGTCGGCACTTCCCTTTGATGCGTAAGCCAGAGCCAGCAGGTTGCGGCTGCTGGCGATCGTCGAGCTGGCACCAAACTGCGCCACGTTTTCCTCAAGGTCCTTGATGGCTTCGTCGTAGTTGGCGATCTGAAAATTCGCCAGGGCGCGGCCGTAGCGGACCGACTCGGTCTCGGGTGTGCCGGGAAATTGCGTGAGGAATTCGGTGTATTTTGCGATGGCCTGTTCGAAAGCCGCTTTGCGTCCGGTGTTGTCGGGGTCCATGGCGGACGCCTGCGCGGAAAGGATTTGCGGTTGGAGGCTGCGGGCGGCCTGGTTGACGGCGGGCGAGGGTGGGGGACCGCTCAACAAAGCGTCCAGTGTCGCGAGTGCCTTGTCGTATTCACCGAGGTAAAAATACGACGACGCGAGTTGGAGTTGGGCTGCAGGAACGATGGCGGAGGTCGAGTAGTCGGCGAGGACCTTTTCGTACGCGGCTGCGGCTTGCTCGTAATTGCCACCGAGGAAGAGGTCGTATGCGGCGCGGTTCGCTTCCTCCGGGCCGGATTGGGCGCGAAGGTGCGTCGTCGGGCTCAGAACGAGGAGCAGGGAAATCGCGGGAGCAACAAGGGCGTTCAATCGGGCGTTCATACGGAAAGCTTCCATTATTAATGCGTTTTCCGGCGCGCAACCACCCGATTTTCTGATCTTGGATCGAGGGTGTGTCCGGAGTTACGGATCGAGCAGCGTCCAGCGATGAATGGTGACGGGCGAGTCAAACCACGAATCATCCGTGTTGCGCGCATCGTAAATCGCGACGCGTCCGAGTCCGGGATCGGCCTGGATCCATTGATCACCTCCTAGATAGACGAGGCAATGAACGCCGGATGTGGTGACCGCGAGATCCCCGGGAAGCAACGTCGTGAACGGCAGGGTGCGCAATTTTCCCATCGGGCCGACTGCGGTCGTGGTCTCGCGATGTCCCTCGGCCAGCGCGCGGGCACTGGCGTCGAACCACCACTGCTGGACCGATTCGCGAAGAAGGCGTCCGTTGAGCGTGACCAATCCTTCGCGAAACAAGGCGTCTCGAAATGCGCGCCGCGGCAATCCCGAGCAATCGATTCCCGTGCGATTTTCGCCACCCCACACGTATTGCGCGCCGGGGTAACGTTCCAATTCAGCCACCACGCGGGTTCGCAACGCATCGGTGTCCACCTCCCGCGCCGGAAGCAGGAAGAGCGCGGCGGTGAGCGCAACGATCACCAGAAACGTCCAACGCACGACGGGAAAGCGCCAGCCAAGGAACAATCCGCTCGCGATCAGTCCCATCACGCCGGCGAGAAAAACCAGCCTAGTGAGGCCCGAATGAATGGGTTGCACGGTGATGACAAAAATCGTCACCAACGAAACGACGAACAGACAGAGAGCGGAAGGGAATCTCATCGCGGTGGCGATTGGGGGCTTGACGGAAGAGACCTTGTTTTGCGGGGCGATTCCATAGGAAAACGTCTGATTCCCATGACGAAGGACGAGATCATCGAGGTGCTCGAAAACATTGCGCGGTTGCTGGAGTTGAAAGGTGAGAACGCTTTCAAGGTCCGCGCCTACGAGAACGGGGCGCGGGCGCTGGAATCGACCAGCCAGGATCTCGCCACCCTGGTTGCCGAGGACCGGCTCGGCGAACTCGACGGCATCGGCAAGGCACTGGTGGATAAAATCACGGCTCTCGTGACGACCGGGCGGTTGGAATATTACGAAAAACTTCGCGAAGAATTTCCGCCCGATATTTTCACGCTCTTCGAGCTCCAGGGACTCGGGCCGAAAAAAATCAAAGCATTGCACGATGTGCTTGGCGTCTCGTCGATCGCGCAATTGGCGCGGGCGTGCCGCGATGGACGGGTCGCCGCGCTCGCGGGATTTGGCACCAAGACGGCGGAGAAAATTTTGCAGGCCATCGAAGAGCGGAAGCGGAACACCGGGGTTTATCTCCTTGGTGATGCGGCCGTCGTAGCGGACCGGCTTTTGGAGGATCTGCGGCAACATCCCGAGGTGCTGCTCGCGGAAGCGGCCGGAAGTTATCGCCGGGGCAAGGAGACGGTGGGTGACCTTGATTTCATCGCTGCGAGTCGGGAACCGGAACTCGTCGGGCAGGATTTTGCGAACCACGAACTCGTCGAAAGCGTGATCGCGCAGGGCGCGACGAAAACCAGCGTGCGCCTCAAGAATGGCCTGCAGTGCGATTTGCGTGTCGTCAAAAACGAAGAATATCCATTTGCGCTGAACTATTTCACCGGCAGCAAGGAGCACAATGTGCGCATGCGCAGTCGGGCGCTCGAGCGCGGCTGGTCTCTCAACGAATATCGATTCAGCGCCGCCGAGGGAAAAACGTTACGCGAGCCACTCCCGGAAATTCACGAAGAGGCGGACATCTACCGCTCGCTCGGGCTGGAGCCGATTCCGCCGGAGCTGCGGGAAGATCGCGGTGAGATCGCTGCCGCGGAGGCCGGGGAATTGCCGCAGCTTGTCGAGTGGCACAACCTGCGCGGCACGTTTCACAATCACACCAACGCCAGTGATGGCCGCGCGTCGTTGGAACAAATGGCCGAGGGCGCGATGGAGCTTGGGTTGGAATACCTCGGAATTGCCGACCACAGCAAAAGCTCCGTGCAAGCCAGCGGACTCGATGCCGCGCGCCTGGAGAAGCAGGTTGCCGAGATCGCCGCGCTCAATGCCCAGTTCGAGAAATTCCGGCTCTTTGCCGGGACCGAATGCGACATTCTCAAAGATGGTTCGCTGGACTTTCCCGACGATGTGCTGGCGGGACTCGACTACGTCGTCGCATCCGTGCACGCCTCGTTCACGCTCGGCGAAGCGGAGATGACGCGTCGCATTATTCGGGCAATCTCAAATCCGCACGTCACCATGCTCGGGCACGTGACCGGGCGATTGCTCGCGATGCGCGGACCATACGCGGTCGATATCCCGGCGGTGATCGAGGCCGCGGCCGCCACGGGCACCATCATTGAATTGAATGCCAACCCACGCCGGCTGGAACTCGACTGGCGGTGGTGGCCGCTGGCGAAAGAGCGGGGAGTGAAATGCGCGATCAATCCCGACGCCCATTCGGTCCGCGGGTTGCAGGACCTGGCTTTCGGAGTGCGGATTGCCCGCAAGGGATGGCTGACGCGGGAGGATGTGATCAACACGCTGCCGCTATCCAAGGTGCAAGCGGCATTGCGAAGAAAACGGGGGAAATCTACGCTCGCCTGATGCCGACCTACGTTTACGAAACAACCGACGAGACGAAGCCGCTCCGCCGCTTCGAGGTGAAACAGAGCATGAACGACGCCGCGTTGCGTATCGACCCCGAGACGGGTGAGCCCGTGCGCCGGGTCATCAGCGGCGGGTACGGATACGTGGGCAAATCGGGAAGCTCGCCGACCGCGACGTCGGCAGGATCCTGCGGTTCCGGTTGCGGGTGTTGTTGAGTCCGCGAGGGACGGGGAGTCGTAGCTCAAGACCAGTGGCCAGCAAACGCGCACAGCTCGGGATCATCTTCCTGACGATCTTCATCGACATGGTGGGGTTCGGAATCGTGATCCCGGTGCTGCCACGTTACGCGGAACATTTCGACGCGACGCCCATTCAGAACGGCCTGCTGGTGGCGGCGTTTTCTTTCGCGCAGTTTCTCTTTGCACCGGTGTGGGGAAAAATTTCGGACCGCGTGGGACGCAAGCCGGTACTTTTTGTAAGCATCCTCGGCACGGCGGCGGGATTTTTGATGATGGGAATGGCGACGGCGCTGTGGGTGCTTTTTGTCGCCCGGATCATTGATGGCATCGCGGGTGCGAATATCGGCACCGCGCAGGCTTACGTGGCGGACATCTCAACGCGCGAGGAGAGGTCAAAAGCGATGGGTCTGATCGGTGCGGCGTTCGGATTGGGATTTGTGTTTGGCCCAGCCATCGGCGGCTGGATGAGCAGTCACTTCGGTTACCAGTCGCCGATGTACCTCGCAGCGGGCATGGCGCTGGTGAACGCATTTCTCGTCCTTTGGTTTCTGCCGGAAAGCCTGCCGAAGGAACGGCGGGGAGCCATTGCGCAGGGTTCGGTTTTTGCGGTATTGGAACACTGCGATCGCCAGTTGTACCTCAAGGTGACCGCGGCGTCGTTTTGCCTGACCGCGGGATTTTCCATGATGACGTTCGTGTTTGCGTTGTTCCTCTGGCACCGGTTCGCGATGAACGAATTCCACACCGGGAACATCCTCGGAATGGTGGGATTGATCGGCGTGTTGATTCAGGGCGGGCTGATCGGTCGACTGGTCAAACGATTTGGAGAAGGGCGTCTCGCGACCACGGGCGCCGTGATCCTCGCTGCAAGTTTGTTCGCACTGCCCCTGGCTCACGGCCTCACGATGTTGCTGGTGTTCAGCGCCGGCATCGCGATCGGCAACAGCCTGTGCATGCCAACGCTCACGGGCCTGGCCTCCCGCAGTGTCGACCCGGACTGGCAGGGTCGCGGGTTGGGCGTATTTCAATCCGCCGGCAGTCTCGCGCGCTGGGTCGGGCCCGCCGTCGCCGGCGTGCTGCTGAGCCTGGATGTGCCGCGCGCGATTGAAAACTACGCCCGCACGCCGCTGTGGGCAGGCGCCGCATTGGTGGGTGCTTCGATCATCTTTACGCTCACGCTGCCACGTTCGCTGCCATCGCCGTTGCAGGCTGTGGATCGCGAGCCGACGGCCGTGTGAGCGTCAAAATTTTTGGCATTGCCAGCTTGCGGCCCGCACCTAGTGTCCACTGGGCCGCCCCATGTATCGTTACACGCCCGAGATCAAAATTTTCACCGGAACCGCCCACCGGGAACTCGCCCAGAGCATCTGCGATTACCTGAAGGTCCCGTTGGGTGACGCTTCGGTGAGCACGTTTCCCGACGGCGAGACGTACGTCAAAATCAACGAGAATATCCGCGGTCGCGACGTTTTCATGGTGCAGCCGACCTGCCCGCCGACCAATCAGAACATCATGGAACTGCTGATTCTGGTGGACGCCGCGCGGCGGGCCAGTGCCGCCCGGATCACCGCAGTGATTCCGTTTTTCGGCTACGCGCGCCAGGATCGTAAAGACCAGCCGCGGGTGCCGATCACCGCGAAGCTGGTGGCAAATCTGCTCGTCGCTGCGGGAGTCAATCGAGTGCTGACGATGGACCTACACGCCCAGCAGTTGCAGGGTTTTTTCGACATTCCGGTCGATCATCTTTACGCGCTGCCGGTTTTGATGAAGTACCTTTCATCGAAACAGCTCACCAACCTCGTGGTGGTCTCGCCGGATGTGGGCGGCGTCAAAATGGCGTCAGCTTACGCGCAGGCCATCGGTGCGAGTCTGGCCATCGTCGTCAAACGCCGCAAATCCGCCACGGAAACCGAGGCGCTGCACGTGATCGGCGACGTTGAGGGCAAAACTGTCCTGATCGTTGACGATCTGACCGAAACCGCCGGCACGATTACGGGTGCCGCGAAGATCCTGCGGGCGATGGGTGCGGGCGAGATTTATGCTGGCATTTCGCACGCAGTGTTGACAGATATGGCGGTTGAGCGATTAAACACCTCCGAAATCAAGGAGCTGATCACGACCGACAGCACCCCGGTGAACGCTGGAGCGATCGGTTGCGTAAAGGTGCTTTCCGTTGCTGAGTTGCTCGGCGAAGGCATCAACCGAATCCACCAGGACGAATCGGTGACCTCGCTTTTCGAACTCAAGAACTAGCAAACAACCAATCTGTAATTATGGCCAATCAAGTAAAACTATCCGCCCGCCCTCGTTTGGAAGAGGGACGTAATGCGGTGAAACGTGTGCGTGCTCGCGGCGCGGTGCCAGCTGTCATCTATGGCGGCACGGAAAAGCCCGCCAACCTCGAAGTGGATCGCAAAGAACTCGCCCGCCTGCTGGCGCATTCCGCGAGCGAGAACATCCTCGTTGAACTCGAAATCGAAGGTGCTTCCAAGGGCGGCAACCGGCTTTCGATGATTCAGGAAGTGCAGCACCACCCGGTGCGCGGTGACATTTTGCACGTCGATTTCCACGCGGTTTCGGCTTCCGAGACGATTGAGGCTGAAGTCCCTGTCGAGCCGATCGGCGAAGCAGCCGGCGTCAAAACGTTTGGTGGCATTTTGCAGCAGCTCGTTCACACGCTGGAGATCGAGTGTCTGCCGAAGGATCTCCCCGATATGATCCAGGTCGACGTTACCGAGTTGGGCGTTGGCGATTCCCTGCACGTCAAGGATGTGCCGCTTCCCGCCGGAGTGACGGCGCTGGCCGACGAAGAGCTCACGGTTTTCCTCGTTTCCGAACCGAACGTTGCGGAAGAGCCGATCGTCGCCGCGGCGACTGCGCCCGAAGTGCTGAAGGAGAAGAAGCCGGACGCCGAAGGGGCCGACAAGAAGTAGGATCCGGTCGATGGAGCCGGACGCCCGCTTTCGACTGATCGCCGGGCTCGGAAACCCCGGAAAAGATTATGAGAAAACCCGCCACAACGTCGGCTTTCTCGTCGCTGACGAGCTGGCAAGACGGGGCGGCGTTTTGTTCTCCCACGTGCCGAAGTGGAATGCGGATTTCGCCAAGTGGGCCGATGTCGCTCTGATGAAACCGACAACCTACATGAATCTGAGTGGAGAATCCGTGGGCGACTACAGCCGATTTTACAAACTTGAATCCTCCGAGGTGTTGGTGGTCATTGACGACATTTCACTGCCAACGGGCAAATTGCGGCTCCGACGCTCCGGCAGCTCGGGCGGCCACAACGGGCTCGAGTCGGTGATGGTGCATCTTGGCACCGAGGCCGTACCGCGGCTGCGGGTGGGCATTGGCTCGGAGTTTGCCTCGCTGCACGGCCACGTATTGGGTAAATTTTCCGACGAAGAACGTGCCGCCATCGATGAAGCCGTGACCCTCGCGGCGAACGCCATCGTCCTCGCCCAGGAAAGCGGATTCGAGGCGGCCATGAACCAATACAACTGACAAGCCCCCCACCATTTACAAATTATGAAAAAACGATACGAAGCCCTGCTCGCGCTCGACACGCGCGGCAAGGAGGAATCCGCCAAAGAAATCATCGAACGCCTCGAGAAGGAATTTGCTGCCGAAGGCGCGACCATCGAGCAGACCCAGCGTCTCGAGCGCAAGGAGTTCGCTTACGAACACAATCACCTCACGTCGGCATACTTCGTGAACTTCGTGATCCAGGCGGAACCGTCCACGATCGACAAGCTTCGCGCGCGGTTCAAACTCGACACCGATATTACGCTTCAGAAATACCTCGTGCTTCCGGCCCACGCACCGGTCGAGAAAGCGGCAGCGTAAACTCCGGCCAAACGATCCGTCATGGCGAACGTCAACAAAGTGATCCTCATCGGGAATTGCACGCGCGATCCCGAGGTCCGTTACACGCCGAAAGGCACGGCCGTCACCGAGCTCGGCCTCGCCGTCAATCGTTTCATCCCGGGTGAAGGTGGCGCGGAGCGTCGTGAAGAAACGACGTTCATCGACGTGACGCTTTGGGGCCGGCAGGCCGAGATCGCCGGCGAATATCTCAAGAAGGGCCGTCCGGTCTTCATCGAAGGGCGGTTGCAGCTCGACACGTGGGACGACAAGCAGTCGGGCCAGAAACGCAGTAAACTCAAGGTTGTGGGCGAAAATTTGCAGCTCCTTGGTGGCGGCGGCGGAGGGGGCCGCGGAGGATCGGGTGATCACGACCCGGGCGACGATCGACCCGCACCGTCGAGGCCGCGCACGTCGGCACCACCACCACGCAGCCAGCCCGACGAAGAACCGGACGACATCCCGTTCTGATCGAGCTGTTCGGTGTAATGACGCCGTCCCGCTGCATCGCATTTTGACGGCGCGAGCGAAAGCCGCGTAAGCTGCGCGTCCATGGATCAAGACTCGCTCATGCGCGAAATTCCTTCCTCGGACCGCCCGCGCGAGAAATTGGAAAAGCGCGGGCCGGGCAGCCTGACCGATTCCGAGCTGATCGCGATTTTTCTGCGTACTGGAACGCGGGGACGCAGCGCGATCCAGGTGGCGCAGGACGTCTTGAAAGCGCGGGGCGGCCTGGTGCCTCTGGCGAAATGCAGCGTTCAGGAATTTCGCAATTCTGCGAAGGGAATCGGCCCGGCCAAAGCGGTGGAGCTTGCCGCGATCTTCGAAGTCGGACGCCGACTGGCACGTGGCATCGCGGAACGGCCCCGGTTGGACGCGCCGGAAGCGATTTACGCTCTGCTCGGGCAGGAAATGCTCGGTTACGATCGCGAACGGCTTCAGGTCCTGCTGCTGGACCGGAGATTCCAACTCGTCTTCGTCGAGACGGTTTCAATCGGGTCGTTGAGTGAAACGATCGCACATCCCCGGGAAATTTTGCGCCCGGCACTCATTCATTCCGCGGCGAGTTTTGTGCTGGTGCATAATCATCCTTCGGGTGACCCGAGTCCGAGTGAAGCGGACACAAGGCTGACGGTTCGGATCCGCGACGCGGCGGGCATTCTGCAAATCCGCTTCCTGGATCACGTCATCCTTGGCACGAACGAAGGCGGCCGGCGGCCGTATTACAGCTTTCGGGAACACGGCGTATTGTGAAAATCCACCCGACCGCAATTGTTGAAGACGGAGCGCAGGTGGGAGCCGATGTTGAGATCGGTCCCTACGCGTTGATTGGCCCGGAGGTCGTGCTCGGTGAGGGTTGTGTCGTGCAGGCGCATGCAGTGCTCACCAGCCGCGTGACGCTGGGACAGCGCAATTTCATCGGCTACGGAGCAATTATTGGAGCTGCGCCGCAGGATTTCGCTCACGATCCATTGACGGCGAGCGAGGTGCGCATCGGCGATGACAATCGAATTCGCGAATACGTGACGATCCACCGCGGCACCGGGGAGGGAACGGCCACAACCGTGGGTGACGGCAATTTTTTGATGACTGGCGCGCACCTTGGTCACAACGTCCGGGTCGGCAACCGGACCGTGATCGTGAACAATTGCCTGCTCGGAGGTTACGTCGAGGTCGGCGATCAGGCGGTGCTCGGCGGGGGCACGGTGTTTCATCAACACATGCGCGTCGGCAGATTGGCCATGGTTCGCGGTGGGACGCGCTTCGGGAAGGATATCCCGCCCTTCGCGGCGGCTGACGCGGATAACGTGCTGGCAGGTCTCAACGCCGTGGGATTGCGTCGCGCGGGTGTGAGCAGTGGATCCCGGCTCGAGCTCCGGCGGCTGTTTCATTTGTTTTACGTTGGAACGCTAAACATCTCCCAGGCTCTGGAGGCGGCGCGGCAGCAGACATGGGGCACCGAAGCGGAGGAGTTCATCGAATTTGTGGCCGCCGCAAAAAAACGCGGAACGTGCCGGGGTGCAAAGCAGATGCGGGCGGCGGGATCTGGTGACGACATTTGATGCTGGCTTGACCCGCCCCGGGCTTGCGTGAGTGATTAGCCGAATTCCCCCATGAGACTCTTTGCGTTTTTCTGCCTGCTGCCGCTTCTGCTGGCGGGCTGTTCGGATGTCACACCCGGCCCGCGCGTGCTCCGCGTGACGCACCAGCTCGATACGGTCCATCCGAACCACCGCGGCCACGAAGAATTTGCCCGCGTGCTCGAACAAATTTCGGGCGGGCGGATGAAGGCGAAACTTTACCCGGGCGCGCAACTCGGCACGGCACGGGAGTCGATTGAGCTCCTCCAGATCGGGAGTCTCGACATGACCTCCGTGGCCGCGGCGGACGTGGAGAGTTTTGTGCCGGAGGTGAAAATCTTTTCCCTTCCGTATTTGTTTCGCGACAACGCGCACATGCGACGGGTGCTGGCGAGCCCGACGGGTCGGACACTGCTCGAGGCGGGATTGGGAGCTCGGTTGCGCGGTCTCGGATATTTCGATTCGGGCAGCCGGAGCTTCTACACCAAGGACAAGCCGGTCGAATCTCCTGGCGACCTTGCTGGAAAAAAAGTGCGCGTGCTCAATAGTCCGATGGCCATGGAAGGCATCCGGGCGCTGGGTGGTGCCGCGACACCCATTGCCTACGGCGAGCTCTACACGGCATTGCAGCAGGGCGTCGTGGATGCCGCGGAGAATAATCCCACTTCGTACCTCACGTCGCGGCATTACGAAATCGCCAAATTTTATTCGCTCGATGAACACACCGCGATTCCCGACATGGTGCTCATCAGTGAAGTGACGTGGAATCGGCTCAGCGCGCAGGAGCGCGAGTGGGTGACGGAGGCGGTGCGGGCTGGCGCGAATCGACAAATGGAGCTGTGGACCGAAACGGAACAGAAATCCCTCGCAACGCTCGCCGCTGCGGGAGTGACCATTGCGCGGCCGGATAAGGCCCTGTTCATGGACCGGGTTGGGCCCATTTACGACCGACTTCAGCAAGTCAGTCCCGAACTTCACTCGCTGGTCGAAGACATCCGCTCGCAATAGAATGGACCGGATCAAATCCCTCCTGGATCGCACCTTGGAAACAGCGCTTATCGTGCTGATGGCTGCCATGGCGCTCGATGTGATCTGGCAGATTTTTACGCGGTTTGTCCTGAACGACCCCAGCTCGTGGACCGAGGAACTCGCGAGATTTCTGATGATCTGGCTCTGCACGCTCGGGGCGGCGTACGGCGTGAGCCAGCGTTTCCACCTCGAGATGGATTATTTCCTCGCGAAAAGCTCCGGAGCAGGTCGCGTCTTTATGGACCGCGTGATCGAGAGTTTCGTTCTGCTGTTTTCGGCCGCCGTTATGTTTTTCGGCGGCTGGTGCCTTGTCAGTCTGTCGTATTCGCTCGGCCAGACAAGCCCGGCCCTTGGGCTTCCGCTGGGCACAGTTTATCTGAGTGTGCCAGTCAGCGGAGCACTGATGGTTTTTTTCGCGATCTTCAACCTTAGGCATCCCCGCACCGTGCTCGAGCCGCAAACGCTTTCCATCGATTGACCATGGAGTGGATTCCGATCGCCGTCATGGCCGTCAGTTTTTTTGTGCTCATGGCGCTGGGCGTGCCGATCGCCTTCGCAATCGGGATCGCGACGACCGGCACGATGTTACTGACGATTCCGTTCGTTCCTGCAGCGATGACTATGGCCCAGCGCATCGCGACGGGCATGGACAGCTTCGTGCTGCTCGCAATTCCACTCTTCATCCTGGCGGGCCAGTTCATGAGCACCGGTGGAGTGGCCCGGCGGCTCGTCGATTTTGCGAAGGCCCTGGTGGGACCGCTGCCCGGCGGACTCGCCATTGTGAACATCTTTTCCTCGATGCTCTTCGGGGCGATTTCCGGTAGTGCCGGTGCAGCGGCATCAGCCATCGGCGGAGTCATGACCAAACGCATGACTGATGCCGGTTATGACCGGGCCTTCTGCGCCGCGACGAATCTCACCGCGGCTACGACCGGGCTGATCATCCCGCCCAGCAATGGTTTTATCGTGTATTCGCTCGCGGCCGGCGGTGTGTCGATTGGAGCGTTATTCGTGGCGGGTTACCTGCCGGGTTTGCTGCTTGGCTTGATCCTCGCAGGGGTGGCCTTCGTGCAATCGAAGCGGAACGGATATCCTGTCGGCGAACGAGTGCCTTTCGGTCAGGTGGCGGTCGCGTTTCTGCACGCGCTACCCAGTTTGTTCCTGCTCGTGTTGGTCATTGGCGGCATCATTCTCGGCTGGTTCACGCCAACCGAGGCGGCCGGTGTCGCGGTGCTCTACACGTTTTTGCTTTCGACCGTTTTTTATCGGGAATTTTCGCTCCGCGAGATCCCGGCGATTCTCCTCGCATCAGCACGGACGACCTCGACTGTGATGTTCCTCGTCGGTGCGTCCATCGGCATGTCGTGGGTGATGGCCTACATCGAGCTGCCTCAGCAGATCAGCCGGGCAATGCTCACTCTCACCACGAATCCGGTGATGCTGCTCATATTGATCAACGTTATTTTGCTGATCGTCGGAGCGTTCATGGATCTCACCCCGGCGCTGCTCATATTCACCCCGATTTTTCTCCCCATCGTGCAGCCTCTGGGCATCGATCCGATTCACTTCGGCGTGATCATGGTGCTCAATCTCAGCATCGGGCTGTGCACACCTCCGGTGGGATCCGTTTTGTTTATCGGGGCATCGGTTGCCGAAGTTTCAATGGTCGAAGTCGTTCGGCCGTTGATTCCCTGCTTCGTGGGGATGATCGTTGCGCTCGCGCTCGTGACGGCGTTCCCGGCGCTCAGTCTTTGGCTGCCGACCGTTTTTGGATTTTAGCTGCGGCGCTGGCTTCGCGGTAAACAAGAATCACCGGAACGACGGCGCGATTTGCGGCTTCGCGGCAGGATTCGAATTCCGGGGTCGCCTGAATGCATTCGCCGCCCAGCCAGCCGAGTTTCACGGCGATTTGACCGAAGGACGTTTCCACGCTCGTGGTCTCGCGGCGAAGTTTCCGGCGGCGGGTTTCGTGAATTCTCACACCAAAGGCAGTCGTTTCGCGGAGAATTGCTTCGGCAAATTCATTGGCCCGATCCGGCTCACAAAGCACGGTAACCATCACCCCGGGACGGCCTTTTTTCATCTGCACGGGCGTGAGAAAAACGTCCAGCGCACCCGCGGCAAGCAGGCTGGCGGCGGCGGCGGCGGTCAGTTCTGGCGTGATGTCGTCGAGGTTCGTTGTGATTTCGGTGACGGTGTCGGACTCGGCGTCGCTGGCTGGTCCGGTGAGTGTTCCGATCACGGCACGCAGCACGTTCGGGCGAGGTTGGGTGTCGCGAGTGCCCAGGCCATAGCCAATGCGTTCGACGGTCAACTCCGGCATCGGGCCAAATTGCGTGCCGAATTCGGCCAAAATCGCAGCCCCCGTCGGCGTGATGAACTCCAGCGGTTCATCGATTTGGCGCAATGGAATTCCCGCCAGGATCTCCAGCGTTGCGGGTGCCGGCAGCGGATACTGCCCGTGCGCACACCGAATAAATCCGGTGCCTTCGAACAGGCACGAGACCAATACGCGCTCGACGGCGAGCGCTTCCAGGCCAATGCAAAAGGCCACGATGTCCACGATGGAATCGATGGCTCCGACCTCGTGAAACGTCACGTCGTCGGGTGGTTGACCGTGGATTTTTCCCTCGGCCACTGCCACTCGGCGAAAAGTCGCCACCGCGCGTTCCTTCACAAATGGCGACAGCGAGCTCGCACCGATCATCTCCTGAATCTGGCGGAAACTGCGTCCGTGCGTGTGATCGTGAGACGAATCGTGGTCGTGATGGTGATCATCTGAATCATGGTCGTGATGATGGTCGTGTGAATGATGATCGTGTGAATGATGGTCGTGCGGACCATGCGAATGCCCGTGACCGCCGGTCGCGGAGGTCTCGGCGGATGGCCCGGAAACATGAACGTCGAATTTGACGCCCTCGATATTCTGCCGCTGCTGCCGTCCGATGTGCAGGTGGTATTCGTCAGAAACGCCCAGTTTGGCCAGGCCGGCTTCGATCAACTCAGGATCCGCACCAAGATCGCAGAGCGCACCGACCGCCATATCGCCACTGATGCCCGACAGGCAATCCAGGAAAAGAATTCGCATGATGAGTAAGCGCCGGTAGTTTCCGGTGCATGAGGCTTGCACAGTCCCTCCTCTTCGGCAATCTCGCCGCCTTTTTCCTGCCCACGCTGGCGCTCGCTCAGTCGGCGCCGATTTCCGCCACAGAAATGAACGCTGCGTTCGGCGTTCCGCTGTGGGCGGATGATCAGCTTTGGGACGATGCGG
The DNA here is from genome assembly GCA_041748215.1 of Chthoniobacterales bacterium. Taxonomy (GTDB): domain Bacteria; phylum Verrucomicrobiota; class Verrucomicrobiia; order Chthoniobacterales; family JAATET01; genus JBGTDR01. The sequence goes on along the minus strand of JBGTDR010000176.1, from coordinate 11,986 downwards.
ATAGTGAAGTGGGGAAACGCCTGGGCTGGCGGCCGGAATCGAGGACGACGGATTCGGCGAGTTTTCGCCTGTACGCTCCCCCGGAGATGCGGGTGCTTGGGGCGCGTCCCTTTTCCCTCGCGATGCAGGGCACCGACGGTCAGGTCGCGCAGATCTCGATGGTTTTTGCCAACAAAGGCGATGTCGAGCAGCTTGTCGAGCTGCCGCCGGGACTGACGAAAATTCAGGCCGACCGCGAGCGGACGCGGCAAATTCGGGAATACGCAAAATTCATTCAGGCGGACAGCGCGGCGATCTCGGCCAGATTGACTGAGCTCCTGGGTCCGCCGACGGCTGCCACGTTTGGAGACAACCGGGCCGCGGCGGAGAAGGTATCGCGATGGGATTGGCAAGGTCACGCCATCCTGCTTGCCGCTCCTCGTGGCGAATACGTTGCCGTGCGCGTGGTGCCCACGACCGTTGCGGATGGTGGAACGGCCGACCGGATTGGTGACGCTGAGTTGATGGCGCGCCTTGCCGAGCGCGTCGAAAAGCGAGCCAATGGCGACGTGATCATCCGCGACATTCCGATGGTTGATCAGGGTCCGAAGGGATATTGCGTGCCCGCGACTTGGGAACGCACCCTGCGGTACCTTGGCATTCCGGCGGACATGTACATGCTGGCAATCGCTGGATCGACCGAGGTGGGCGGTGGCACGTCCAGCCAGGCAATGATGGCGGGCGTTGCTGAGATTGTGAGGGCGGCGGGACGGCGACTGGAAACGAGTGGGGGTCGCATCACGACGCGCAGCGTGGCCCGCACGATCGACAGAGGCCTGCCATTAATGTGGACAATGTTTGTCGTTCCGGAGCTGAACCGCGCCGTTTCGGACCGCAGCCGGCAGCGCGAGACGGTGAATGACTGGGATGCTTACGGGAAATTGCTGGAGCCTTGGCGTAAAGAAGCCCGGAGCATTCGGACGGACCGCGACAACGGTCACATGTGCATGATCATTGGTTACAATCACGAGACAAAGGAGATCGCGATTTCCGATTCGTGGGGGCCGGAATTTGCGGAGCGCTGGATTACCGAAGAGGAGGCGAATGCCATCAGCCAGGGCAATTTTTACCTCGTGAATCGTTAATCCGGCCAGGTGCTGAAAAATTTTCGCAAAGCGCATTGGTTTTTGCGGAGACCGGCGGTTTAGTCTCCGCCGCAATGTCTGACTTCGGTACGGCTGACGCCATCGCCCTTTACAACGTGGACCGCTGGGGCAGCGGATATTTTTCGATCAACGCGGAGGGCAACGTGTGCGTGCGACCGAACGGCCAGGTCTTCGAGGAGATCGACCTGATGGAATTGGTCGAGGAAGCGAAGAGCCGGAGCGTGGCGTTTCCGATGGTGCTCCGGTTTCAGGATCTGCTGCGGCACCGCGTGCAGACGATCAACCGGGCATTTGCGCAGGCCATCACTGAGAGCCGCTACCAGGGCGTTTACCGTGGGGTGTTTCCGATCAAGGTGAATCAGCTTCGCGAGGTGGTGGAGGAAATTCTGGATGCCGGAAAGGAATTCCACTTCGGCATTGAAGGCGGCAGCAAGCCGGAGTTGATGGCGGCGGTCGCGATGCACACGGACGCGGAAAGCCTGATCATTTGCAACGGCTACAAGGATACCGAGTTCATCCAAATGGCGCTGCTCGGTCGCAAGCTGGGCAAAAAAGTCATCCTCGTCGTCGAAAAACTCGAAGAGCTCACGCACATCCTGAAAGTGGCGCGCGACGTCGGGGTGGAACCAATGATCGGTTTACGCGTCCGCCTGCTTTCGAAGGGTGCGGGCAAATGGGCAACGAGCGGCGGCGAAAACGCGAAGTTTGGCCTGTCGACCGCGGATCTCGTGTCCGCCAGCGATTTGCTCCACGCCTCCGGTCTGGCCGACGCGCTCCAGCTCGTGCATTTCCACGTCGGATCGCAGGTTCCCGATATTGGGACGATCAAACGCGCAACGCGCGAAGCCGCGCGGTTTTACGCGAAACTCAAAAAGATGGGCCACGCGCTGGGATATCTCGATGTCGGCGGCGGTCTTGGCGTGGATTACGACGGGTCGCGCACGACGTTCGACAGCTCGACGAACTATTCGCTCAGCGAGTACGCACGCGACATCGTTTACAGCATCATGGAGATTTGCGACGCCGAGGAGGTGCCGCATCCCACGATCGTGAGCGAGAGTGGCCGGGCCATCGTCGCGCACCATTCGGTCCTCGTGGTCGAGGCGTTCGGATCGATCGAAAAAAGCAAAGCGCACCCGCCGGTGCAGGCCGCCGAAGACGACCCGCAGCCGGTCCGCGACATGATTGATATTCGCGAGGATATCGGGCGCAAAAACCGGCTCGAAAATCTGCACGACGCGCAGGAAATCCGCGAACGGGCGCAGTCGATGTTTGACCTTGGGCTGCTCGATCTGCGGGCGAAAGCAAAGATCGACACGGTCTATTGGGAGATCGCCGGGACGATCGTCGAAATGTTCCGCGGAATGCGGTACGTGCCCGAGGAGGTGAAAGAAATGGAGGTCGCGCTGAGCGATCAATTTCTCTGCAACTTTTCGGTCTTTCAATCGCTGCTCGACCACTGGGCGTTGGGACAACTTTTTCCCGTGATGCCGATTCACCGGCTCAACGAAATGCCGGACCGCAACGCGACGCTGGTGGACATCACCTGCGATTCCGACGGCAAGGTGAGCAAATTTGTCGACCTCAACGACGTGAAAGAAACGTTGCCGCTGCACCGCTTCGAGCCCGGTCGCCCGTATTACATCGGATTTTTCCTGACCGGTGCCTACCAGGACATCATGGGCGATCTTCACAACCTTTTTGGTCGCGTGAACGAGATGCACATCTTTTTGGATGAGGACGAGGAGAGCGGTTATTACGTCGAGGAAGTGCTGCCGGGCAGCACCGTCGGCCAGGTGCTTTCGCTCACGCAGTGGGACGTCAATGAGCTTGCCCGCCGCATGAAGGCGCAAACGGACGCCGCGATCAAAAGCGACCGCCTCAAACCGAAAGAGGCGATGCGGCTGCTCGACAGTTACGAAAAAGTGCTGGGCGTTTACACCTACCTGAATTTCGAAGACCAGGCGGTGGGATGACGATTCTCCCGGCCACTTGGGATAGCGGCTCGGTGGGAAATGTTTTTTCATCGCGCGGGTCTTGGGCTGCGGCCTAGTTTTTCGGCCGATGAATTTGGAAAATCCGCCCCGCCGCACCCCGCTTTACCATTGCCACGTCGCCGCGGGCGGACGGATCGTGGATTTTGCCGGCTGGGAAATGCCGGTGCAATATTCCGGCATTCTGGACGAGCACCGGGCGGTCCGCGAGGCGGTGGGAGTTTTCGACATTTCGCACATGGGCGAATTTTTCGTCGAGGGTCGCGGTGCGGTTGCCTGGCTTGACGGATTGCTCACGAATCGGGTCGCGAAACTCGCCGTAGGCGAAGCGCAGTATTCGCTTATGCTCGACGAGCGGGGCGGCGTGATCGACGACCTGATCGTTTACCGCACGGGTTCGGAGGCCTTTCTGCTGATCGTGAATGCCGCGAAGATCGCGGAAGATGCTGCGTGGTTGCGGGCGCGTCCGGGGGCGGATGTCACCTTCGTGGATCGCAGTGACGACTACGCCGCCCTGGCCGTGCAAGGGCCGCTGGCTGGTGACGTCCACGAGCGGGTGTTCGGTACAGCCATGCCATCGGAACGCAACCGGGTTGCCGCCGCCAACTTTGACGGCGTGCCGGTGACGGTCGTGACGACCGGATACACGGGCGAGGAAGGATTTGAAATTGTTGCACCGGCCGCGGCCGCCGAGACGCTCTGGGATGCCGTCATTGCGGCGGGTGCCAAACCGTGCGGACTGGGGGCGCGCGACACCCTGCGGCTCGAAATGGGATACCCGCTCAATGGGTCGGATCTTTCGCCGGAGCGCAGCCCGCTGGAAGCCGGGCTGGGATTTTTTGTCGATCTCACGAAACCCGAATTTGTTGGCAAAGCGGCGCTGGAAGAGCAGCGGGCAACGGGTCTGCCATCCCGGCTCGCGGCACTCGTCGTCGAGGAAAAATCCCCACCAATTCGTTCGCATTATCCAGTGTGGGCCGATGGCGTCGTCGTGGGCGAGACGTGCAGCGGCGCGCTTTCCCCGAGTCTCGGTTGCGGCATCGCCATGGCATACCTGCCGCCCGATCTCGCAAAAATCGGCCAGCGCGTGGAAATTGAAGTGCGCGGAAAACGCTACGCCGCTAGCGTCCGAAAGAAGCCGCTTTACACCCGGGCGGCGTAACATTTTCCACAACATCATGAACGTTCCCGACGACCTCAAATACGCGGAATCCCACGAGTGGATTCGCGTGGAAGACGGCATTGGCACGGTCGGCATCACCGATCACGCCCAGGCCGAGCTGACCGACATCGTTTTTGTCGAGCCGCCCAAGGCGGGCGACGCAGCGGAAGCAGGTGCAGCCATCGCGGTCGTCGAGTCGGTCAAAGCGGCGAGCGACATCTATTCACCGGTATCGGGCGAGATCGTCGAGACGAACGAGGCACTCAACGATGATCCGGCTTTGCTGAATACAGATCCGTTCGGCGGGGGCTGGATTTACAAACTTCGCCTCACGGACTTTTCACAGCTCGACGCTCTCAAGTCTCCCGAAGATTACCGGGCCCAGATCGCGGAATGAGCGAATCTCCGGTTTTTGCAGAGGGCCGTTTTTCGCGGCGTCACATCGGTCCGGGCGAAGGTGAAATCGCCGCGATGCTTGGAGAAATTGGCCTCGGCAGCCTGGACGAGTTGATCGACCAGACGGTGCCTGCGGCGATCCGGAGCCGCGAAGATCTGAACCTTCCAGCCGCTCGCACGGAAGAAGAGGCGCTTGCCGATCTCGCTGCCATCGCGGCGGAGAACCAGGTGTTTCAATCGAACATCGGAATGGGCTACAGCGGTTGTTTCACGCCAGCGGTCATCCGGCGGAACATCCTCGAAAATCCGGGTTGGTATACCGCCTACACGCCATATCAGGCCGAGATCGCGCAGGGTCGGCTCGAGGCGTTGCTGAATTTTCAGACGATGATTTGCGATCTCACGGCCATGGAGATCGCGAATGCCTCGATGCTGGATGAATCCACGGCCGCGGCGGAAGCCATGGCGATGTGCCTCGGGGCCAAAAGCGGCACCGTGTTTTTTGTCGCGGACGACGCGCATCCGCAGACCATCGCGCTTCTGCGCACGCGGGCGGAGCCGCTCGGCGTCGAGGTGCGAACCGGCGACATCGCGACGTTTGATCCGACGACACCGGGTGTGATCGGTGTTTTTGTTCAATATCCGGCGACCGACGGCCGAATTCGCCCGCTGGGTCCAATCATCGAAACAATTCACTCCGCCGGGGCGCTGGCAGTGGTTTCGGCCGATTTGCTTGCGCTCACGCTGATCCAACCGCCCGGAGAATGCGGTGCCGATATCGTAGTCGGCACGTCGCAGCGATTTGGCGTGCCGTTTGGCTACGGAGGTCCGCACGCTGCATACCTTGCCACCCGTGAGGCGCACAAACGCAGGATGCCAGGCCGCTTGATCGGTGTCTCCCGCGACGCGGCGGGAAATCCGGCGCTGCGGCTCACGCTCCAGACGCGCGAACAACACATCCGTCGGGAGAAGGCCACGAGTAACATCTGCACCGCGCAGGTCCTGCTCGCGGTGATGGCATCGATGTACGCCGTCTACCACGGGCCCAAAGGACTCACCGCCATCGCACGCCGCGTTCATCGCAAGGCGGTCGCGCTCGCGGGAGCGATTCGGGACCTCGGCCTGGAAGTTTCCGACGAGCCATTTTTCGACACGATCCGCGTGAACCTCGGGCAGACCCGCTCGGTGGAAATTATCCGGCTGGCCGAGAGTTATCGGGTGAACGTCCGCGCTCTCGATGATCACACCGTGACCATCGCACTCGACGAAACGACTGGCTCACTGGACGTTTTTTCCGGGATATTCAATCAAGGCAACGCGGCCTCTGTGTCGCTCGACGAATCTGTCGACGCCCTTCCCGAGGCGCTGCGCCGCACGTCACCGATCCTGACCCACCCGATATTCAACCGGTATCACACCGAGACGGAGCTGATGCGTTACCTCAAGCGACTCGAGTCGCGCGACCTGTCGCTCACGACTTCGATGATTCCGTTGGGTTCGTGCACGATGAAGCTGAACGCCGCCGCCGAAATGTTTCCGGTCACGTGGGAAAAAATCGGCGGTCTGCATCCGTTTGCGCCCGTCGGGCAGGCGGAGGGATATCAACGGATGTTTGCGCAGCTTGAGTCGTGGCTTGCGGAGATCACGGGTTTTGCCGGCGTTTCGCTCCAGCCGAACGCGGGTTCGCAGGGAGAATACGCGGGACTGCTGACGATTCGCGCGTATCACTTGAGCCGCGGAGACAGCGCGCGAACGGTGTGTCTGATTCCCTCGTCAGCGCACGGAACCAACCCGGCGAGCGCGGTGATGGCAGGCATGAAAGTCGTGCCCATCGCATGCGACGCCGACGGCAACATCGACGTGGCGGATTTGAGAGCAAAAGCCGAAGCGAACCGTGACCAGCTCGCGGCGCTGATGGTGACGTATCCCTCCACTCACGGCGTGTTCGAAAGTTCGATTCGGGAAATCTGCGAAATCACGCACGCGGCGGGCGGCCAGGTTTACATGGACGGCGCGAACATGAACGCGCAGGTCGGGCTCTGCCGGCCGGGCGAATTTGGAGCCGACGTGTGTCATCTGAATCTCCACAAAACCTTCTGCATCCCGCACGGCGGCGGGGGACCGGGAGTTGGCCCGATCGGTGTGGCGGGGCACCTTGCCCCATTTTTGCCAGGTCACTCCGTGATCGCGACCGGTGGCGATCAGGCGATCGGTGAAGTTTCCCAAGCTCCGTGGGGCAGCGCGAGCATCGACGTCATTTCGTGGATGTACATCGCGATGATGGGCCCGGATGGCCTCGAGATGGCGACTAAAGTTGCCATCCTCAACGCCAATTATATCGCCAGCCGATTGGCACCGTTTTTCCCGGTCCTTTACAAAGGCATGAACGGCCGCGTCGCCCACGAGTGCATTCTCGACGTGCGTGGCTGGAAAGAGCGTGCGGGCATCGAGGTGGAAGATATCGCCAAGCGCCTGATGGACTACGGATTTCACGCGCCAACCATGAGCTGGCCGGTTCCCGGCACGCTCATGATCGAACCGACCGAAAGCGAATCGAAAGCGGAGCTGGACCGGTTTTGCGACGCGATGATCACCATTCACGGCGAGCTCACTGCCATCGAACGCGGGGAGCTGGATCGGGAAAATAATCCGCTCACCCGCGCGCCGCACACCGCCCTCCAGGTGACCGCCGACTCGTGGGACCGGCCGTATTTGCGCGAGCGGGCCGCTTATCCCGCGCCCTGGCTGCGCGACTTCAAATTCTGGCCGGCCGTGGCGCGCGTCGACAACGTATTTGGCGACCGGAATGTGATGTGCACCTGCCCGTCGATGGACGACTTCGCCGAGAAGTAGATCGGCTTCCGGCCGGGCCCTGGATGCCAGTGGTTTTTCCCTTGCCGATCCCGTTGGGAGGGCGACCATTTGGTTATGCCAGACATGATCGCACCCCTGTTGGGCGGATTGGTGGGCACGGCCGTAATGACCGTTTTCCTGTTTTTTCCGCGGTGGCTTAATTTCGGAAACGTCGATGTCGTTCGTGCCGTCGGCGTGCTTATGACGGGGAAGGAAGAGCGTGCGTGGGTACCCGGATTTGCGATCCATTTCGCTTCGGGCATCGTGTTTGCCTACGTCTATTTCGGATTGTTGTCGCTCGCGCGTTTGCCCGTGAATCTGCTCACCTGTTCCATGGCCGGCGCGATCCACGGCGTGATCGTGATGCTGCTCGTCTGCATCGTCGTGATGGAACATCACCCGATGCAGAAATATCACGAGCGCGGGCCGATGACGGGATTCATGCAGCTTGTTGCCCACGTGCTCTACGGGGCGACCGTCGGCTGGGTGATTCAAACCGTCACAGTCGCGTAACGCGCAGATCGATCCAGAACCGGCGGGTGGCGCTGGGCGAATTGCTTTGAGCAATGCGGGCAAGTGGTGTCATTTCGCCAAAGCGCCCACGCCTGATGATCAACCAACTCAAGTCCGCCATCGACTTCGCGTCGCATCTGCCCCGTTACAACGAAATCGTCCGCACGCTGTTTAAATACGGGTTTGCGGACGTCCTGAAGCTCGTCACGCTGCAGAAAGTTCTCGGGATCGAGGACGCGCAGCTGAAAATTCATGAGAGCGGGTTGCTGGCGAAACCGCCGGCCGAGCGGTTGCGTCTCGCGCTCGAAGAACTGGGGCCGACGTTCATCAAGCTTGGTCAGATTCTCAGCTCACGCCGGGATTTGGTGAACGACGAGTTTTACACCGAACTGTGCCGGTTGCATGACGACGTGCCGACGTTTCCAGGGCACGAATCGAAACGCATATTCGCGAGTGAGTTGGGCGTCACGGTCGATCAGGCTTTTGCGGAATTCAGTGAAGAGCCCTTCGCGGCTGCGTCGATCGCGCAAGTCCATCAGGCCGTCTTGAAAGACGGAACCCGCGTTGCGGTGAAGGTCCAGCGGCCGGACATTCGCAAAGTGATCGATCGTGACCTGGCGATCATTCACGACCTCGCCGCATTCGTGGACAAACACGTGCCCGAAATTTCGGTACTAAACCCCGTCGGTGTCGTCCACGAATTCTCCGAGACCCTGAAAAAGGAACTCGATTTCCATAACGAATTCACCAATGCGGAGCGTTTCAAAAAACAGTTCGAGGAGAATCTCGACATCCACGTTCCCGCGGTCTTCGGGGAGTATTCCGGCGAGCTGGTGATGACCATGGAATACATGGAGGGTTGGCCTGTCGACGACGTCTCCATTCTCGTAGCCAACGGCGTTGATCCGATCACGCTGTCCGAGCGCATCACCGTCCTGATTTATCAGCAAATTTTCGAACACGGTTTTTTTCACGGCGATCCGCATCCGGGCAATATGACGGTGCTCGAGGAGGGAGTGATCGGGCTTTACGATTACGGCATGATGGGGTCGTTCACTCCGGCATTTCGGTCCAGCATCGCGCACCTCATCGCCGGACTTGCCGAAAAGGATCATCCCCAGGTGATGCGATCCATCGTCGAGATGTCTGAAGAAGGCTGGGTGGACGATACCGATCGCATGATGCGCGACGTCCAGGAGTTCAGCGACGCGCACCTCAATCAGCCGCTCAAGGACATCAACCTTGGTTTTGTGCTGAACAAACTGCTCGAGCTGTTGCGCAACAATCGCCTGCGCATGAAGGGCGCATTTTACCTCGGCATCAAAGCCCTCACGCAAGTCGAGTCCATCGGCCGGTCATTGAATCCTGATCTTAATTTTGTGATTCTCGGTAAGCCGTACGCGTCGAAGCTGATCGAGGACAAATACCACCCGTTCCACCTGCTGGCGATTTTGAAGAAGCTGCTGACGGGTTCGGTGGATTTTCTCGAGGAGTTCCCGCACGATTTCCGGACGTTCTACGGCAAGATTCGGCGCGGGCAATTAAATCTGCCGCTTCAGCACAAGATCGATCCGGACGGGTTCGAACCGCTGCGCATGACGCTCGACTCGATTGCCAATCGCCTCACGAACGCGATCCTCGCGGCGTCCGTATTGATCTGTTCGTCAATCCTCGTCCTGTCGGACATTCCGCCGAAATTTTACGGCGTGCCGATTTTCGGTGCCCTCGGTCTCGGATGGGGTTTTTACATGTGCATCCGTCTTGTGCTTTCGATCTGGAAACACGGCGGGTTGTAGGCAAAAAAAACGCCGCCCGAGTTGGGCGGCGTCTGCCGTGCGTAGAGCTGCGGCGTTAAATTTTTCCGAGGAGTTTTTCCAATGACGACGTGCCGGTTTCGACTGCCCTGGTGAGCGTGCCGGAAGCGCGGTTGAGAAGCGTGCCCGCTTTTTTCTTGGCGGCCAGGCGGCCTTTCGCGGTCTGCGTCGCGCCGTCGCGAATGCGCGCGCGGAGGATGGCGGCGGCTTCGTCGACGAGCGAAAGCGCCTGCTCGGCGAGTTGCTGCTCGCGGCCACCCGGGATGGCTTTGGTTGCCTTGGCCTGAGCCGATTTGGCTTTGGCTGGCTTCGGGGTGGGAACCGTTTTTTTGACGGCGGGCTTTTTGGCCGCGGCCTTGCTGGTGGTGGATTTTGCGGCGGCGGTTTTTGGTTTTGCGGTTGCCATGATCGCGGAGGCTAGCGCAAGTCCCGACGTGAAACAATCCTGATGAACAGTCTCCAAAAGGAAAGTGGTGCAGCCGCAGGGGTTCGAACCCCGAACCTCCTGATCCGTAGTCAGGTGCTCTATCCAATTGAGCTACGGCTGCGTGTGAGGGTGGGAGAATAGACGTGGTCGTGACGCTGGCGTCAATCGGAAATCTGTCCCGCCGAGTGGGTCCGGTTGTGAGTTGTTGAGCGCAAGCTGGTCTGGGCGTGACGTTATGGCCGGGTGATTTTTAACCGCAGGAAGCGCCGGCCGTCGCGGGCGGTTTCGGTGTCGGAAACCGTCACGGTAGTGCCAACTTCGCCGGGATTTGTGGCGACGTGATCCCACGTATCGAATCCTGAGCTGCTCTCGACGGTGTAGGTGACGTCAGCGCGTGCGCGGAGGAAGGTGAGCGCGAGCGAACTTTCCCCGGTTTCGTCTGAATCGGTCGGCGGCAGGGTGATGATTTCGCCGAGTACCGCGCTGGCTGCCGCGGTGTCAGGTTCCGAGCCCAGCGCATATTCGGCGAGGTTGACGATGCCGTCACCGTCGGGATCAGCGAGGTCGCCCCAGACGGAGGATTCGAGCGCGGGATTGGCGAGTTCTTCGGGAAAAAATTCTCCGCGCCAGATTTCGAGCGGGCTCTCGGATGGAGTAAGGACAAGCGGAGCGATTTCGATGGAATCGAGGGAGAGCGTGAGATTGTCGCTCGCCGCGCTTTGCTGGGTCGAGATGGCGAGATGGGGTCCGCTGGCGCGCGAGGTCGCACGGAAACCGGCGTTGGTGACCGTGACTGTTTCACTCCCGTTGGAAATCGTGACGTCGTAGGTGCCGTGGGTTTTGCCGTTGGTCGAGCCGGGTCCGGCGGCGGCGTATAGCTGCACGGTGAATGTGTAGGTGACGCCGGGCTGGAGGGTCATGCCCGTCGGGACGAGACGACTGACGTCGAACGCACCACCGTCGCCGAGGCCATTGTAAACGCCCCATTCGCGGGCACCCAGCGAGCCGGTGGCGGCTCCGACCGCGCGAATGAGGAAGGAACTCTCTGCGTTCGTTCCCGCGCCCGGGGTGCCGCCGGCGGCGATCGTGACGTTGTCGGCGGTGGTGTCAAAGACAGCGGTCGAGGAATCCAGTCGCACGTCGAAGGTGAGCGTCGAGAATGCGGTGTCGGGTCGCGTCGTGACGTCCCACGTGCGGTGGACCCCGAGCTGGTCCGAGGTGCCGGCGGTGCGGACGAGCTGGAGATAATTACCTGCGGCGCGCAGGGGTGCTCCGTCGGGAACGGTGGCCGCGACGCCGGGGCTCAAGGTCCATCCGTTGCTCCAGCCGTCCCCGTTACTTCCCGGGAATTGTTGTGCCAGCTGGTCGCCGGTGCCGTCGGTGAATCGGGCGCGCACGATGCCCGCTGGCGCGGTGGGTGACGGTATGGGTTCGTAAACGACGTCAGCCCAGTAGTTGGGAGCGTTGTCCGGTGCCTGCGACGGGAAAGTGCCGGCCGCGCTCGCAAAAACGCCGTTGCCGCCGACGAGCGTTTTGAAAGATCCGCCCTGCGCGGTAGCCAATCCGCCCGGGGTGAATTGATAAGGGGAGCCGGCGGTGATCCCGTAAGAAACGACGTAGATCTCGCCGGGTGCGACGACGATCGGGCTGGCGAGCGGGGCCTCGACCCAGCCTTCGCCGGC
>JBGTDR010000175.1:0-10199 GCA_041748215.1 Chthoniobacterales bacterium | reverse complement strand
TGGGCTGGAGAACTCGCCGCAGGACCGCTGCGATCACAAGCGATGGAAACTGTCCTCGGAAGCTGGGCGCGCAGCGACGCGGACGCCGCCGCCGAATGGGTCGAGGGCAAGCCCGAGGGCCTGGAGCGCGACCGCCTCGTCGAGGGCTTCATCCAGAATCTGGCCGAACAGCACCCGCCCAACGCCGTCCGGCTCGCGTCATTGATCACGTCCTCCGAAATGCAAGACCAGGCATTAAGGCAAATCGCCCTGGCTTGGGGTCAGCAGGACGCCGCCGCCGCCCGCGCTTGGGCCGAATCCCAAATCGATCCCGGAATCCAAAAAGCGATCTGGTCCTCCGTCGTCCTCGGCATCGCCCAGCACGAACCGCAGGCCGCCGCGACACTGGCACTCACGCTGCCCGACAAAAACACGCGGAACGCCGCCGTCCGCAGCGCAATCTCCCCTTGGGCGAACCACCACCCCACCGAGGCCGCCGCGTGGGCCAGCGGCCTCGAAGACCTCGAGCTCCGCAAAACCGCCGTCGCCAGCGTCATTTCCACCTGGACCCAAAACGACCCGGACGCCGCGCTCCAGTGGTTTGAATCCGTCCCGGTCGGCGAAATTCGCGATGAGGCGATTTACCGAATTTCGGACCGAATGCTGGACGTCGATCCGCTCCTCACGATGCGACTTATCCAATCCATCACCGACGAAAAACGCCGCGCCGACCAAATCGTGGACACGTTCACCAACTGGCAACAGCGCGACCCCGCCGCCGCGACGCAGTGGGCCGCCGGTGCGGACCTTCCAACCGAGACTCGCAGACGCATCGACGAACTCGCCCGACGATGAAAACGCCCATCGTTCTCGCGCTTGGCTTTGGTGCGACTTTGCTCGCGGGCGTTGCCATCGGTCGCTGGGCACTGCCGCCGTCCCCTGCTGATGCCACCACGTCCGCCGGTCAGGGCAGTGCTCCGACGGTTTCGCGTTCTCTCGCAATCCCCGGTGTGTCCGGCTCGGGCCAAAACACTTCGGCTTCAGATCGTACCGACAAAGTTTCCTCTACCGACCTTGCCGCCGACGTAGCCACCGCTCTTGCCAACAAGGACATGTGGCGACGTCAGGCGATGCTGTCCGCAATCGCCTTGAAGGTGACGCGCGAAAATGCCCGGACCACACTCGATGAGCTCCGCGCTCAGCCGGATTCCCAGAAACACGCCTACGTGATATCGATGATTCTCGCCGCGTGGGCTCGGGAAGACCCGGGCGCTGCTCTGGACTACGCGCAGAGTTTCGAGCGTAACGACGAACGTCAGCGGGCGATTCAGGGTGTTTTGTCGGGTTGGGCGCAAACCGACAGCACCGCCGCGCTGAACTGGGTCGAACAACTTCCCGCAGGAGCGCTTCGCCGCAACGTCCGCCGATCCGTGATTTCTGTCATGGCTCAAAATGACCCCGAGCGTGCGCTTTCGCTTGTGATGGCTGGCGACGGAGGTGGACGCAACGAGGCCTACCCGATTTTCAACGCGTGGGCCTCAGAAGACGCCGCTGCCGCCGCCGCCCGCGTCGAAAAATTGCCGCCCAGTCAGTTTCGAAATTCCGGAGTGAGCGCCGTCGCGTCGGTTTGGGCTCGACAGGACCCGGAAGCCGCCCTGGCGTGGGTGGAGAGTTTCGAGCCGGGGAAATCCCGTGCGGATGCCATGAGAAGTGTTCTCTCGAGCTGGGCTCGCAATGATTCCGATGCCGCCGTGCGGTGGATCGAAAATCAGCCAACGGGATACGAACGTGACCGGCTGATCCAGAACCTGAGTATGAACCTCGCCCAGGATAATCCGCGGGATGCCATCCACCTCGCATCGCTCATGGCTTCGCCTCAGGAACAGGACAGCGCGCTGAACTCAATTACCCAGACGTGGACACGAACGGACCCGGTTGCCGCGAAGGCATGGGCCTCCGATCAAACCGACCCGGACATTCAAAAAACCGTCTGGCCCGCAGTTGTCAGCGGCCTCGCCCAGGACGATCCGAAATCCGCGGCCGCTCTTGCCCTTTCCCTCCCCGACGAAAACGCGCGGGGAAATGCCGTGCAAAACGTGATCTTCCAATGGGCCAATAACAACCCCGCAGAAGCCGCCGCATGGGCCGGTGCTCTCGAAGACGTCAAACTCCGCCAGCGGGCCGTCGGCGGTATTATGTCAACCTGGATTGATCAGGACGCCAGCTCAGCGCTCCGCTGGTTCGAATCCGTGCCGGTCGGCGAGGTCCGCGATCAGGCGATCAGTCAATTTTCCAATAGCCTTTTGCGCTTTGACCCGGGGCTCGCCATGCGGACGGTCCAATCCATCAGCGACGAAAAACAGCGTGGCAGTCAGATCGTCAATACGTTCAACAATTGGCACCGTCGCGATCCCGCGGCCGCGGCTTCATGGGCCGCCCAGGCCAATCTCCCGCCCGAAACCCGCCAGCGCATCAGCGAACGGACAAAACCATGAAATCCCCTATCGTCCTGGCGGTTGCGATTTGCACGGCTCTGCTCGCGGGAATCGCCATCGGCCGGTGGGAGCTGCTCTTTCCAACGCCCACAACTTCAGGGAACTCACCGCGACCGGCGGATGCCACGGCCTCCGCAGAAATGTTCCAGAGCGATCCACGAACCTCCGACAGCAAGTCTGCTGAGTATGCTGCGACGCCTCTCGCCTCCGAAGTGACCGCCGCTCTTTCCAACAACGACCCGTGGCGGCGGAGAGCGATGGTCTCGGCCTTGTCGTTGGAGATTACCGCGGAAAACGCTCGTCCCGTTCTTGACCACCTCCGCAGCGCGGCGCGAACTCCGGATCGAGATTTTTTGGTGGCCCAAATCCTCAACGCATGGGCGCGCCTGGCACCGGCCGCCGCGATGGCTTATGCGGAAAACATCGAACCGGGCATCGGGAGGTGGAACGCCATCGTGGAGGCTCATTCCGGCTGGTACCAGACCGATCGCGAGGGTGCGCTAGTATGGCTCGAGAAACAGCCGCCCGGGTTTGTGAAAACTGAAGGTTGGCGCTCGATCATCTCCACCGTTGCCGACAACGATCCGGACCGTGCGTTGGACATGGTCCTTGCTTCGAGCGGCGGCGACCTCGGCGCAGTTTTTCCCATCTTTCAAGCGTGGGCCAACGAAGGCGTGATCACCGCCGCGGCGCGCGTGGAGGCCCTTCCGCCCGGGGAACTGCGCAACCGGGGTCTCGGTTTCGTCGCACTCATGTGGGCAGCGAGCGATCCCGCGGCTGCCGTCGATTGGGCTGGAAATGTGGAACCCGCCAATGCGCGCGAGCAGGCTCTTTCGACGGTGTTGTCGAACTGGGCGCGCAATGACGCCGATGCCGTGATCCAGTGGTTTTCCGAGCAGCCCGGGAAACCGAGCATTCGCCAGATTCAAAATCTCAGCACGGGGCTGGCCCACATGGATAATCCTTCGGCGGCCATCCGGCTGGCGGCGTTATTGGAAGACCCGCGTGAGCAGGACCAGACTTTGAGCAACATCGCCCGCATCTGGAGTGAAAAAGATCCGAAAGGGGCCTGGGCGTGGGCGGAATCACAGTCCGATCCGACCCTTCAGGAGGCCATTTGGCCATCGGTCGTCAGCGGAATTGCCAGGAATGATCCCGAGGCGGCGGTTGCATTGACGCTCACCCTTCCCGAAGGCGACACGAAACGAAACGGACTCGCCCGCCTTGCCACGCAATGGGTGAACAACAACCCGCTCGCGGCCGCCAATTGGGCCAACAAACTGGAGTCCGCCGACGTTCGCCGGGAGGTGGTCGCCAAGGTCATGTCGAATTGGTCACAAGTCGATACTGAAGACGCGCTCCACTGGTTCGCTTCCGTTCCCGATGGGGACGTTCGCGATTACACGATCGAAAACATTTCATCTCGGCTCGTACAATTCGACCCGATGCTTGCCATGCAAATCGTCCAATCGATGAGCGACGAAAAACGCCGCGGGTATGAAATCGTCAACACGTTCACGAATTGGCACCGCCGCGATCCGGCCGCCGCGGTGGCATGGGCCGCTCAGGCCGAACTTCCGCGCGAGACTCGCGAACAAATCAATCTCCGCGCCCAGCCGTGAAATCGACCATCCCCCTCGCTCTCGCCGCCATGGTCATTTTTGCCGCTGGACTCGGGGCTGGCTGGCTCGCGTTCCGTCCCGGCCCTGAGGCCCGGCAATCGCCGAGCGGAGGGGATACTGCCCTCGTGCAGGTTTCGCCCGGGATTGCTGCGTCGACTGGCGCGGAATTTCAAAAGCCTTTCTCCAATGCGGCGGCAGCACCGGAGAGTGATGATCTCACGTCGGAAATCTCCGCCGCGCTCGCGGCCAAAGAGCCTTGGCGGCGCGGCGCGATGCTCTGGGCACTGCCCTTGCGCATCACCAAAGAAAACGCGCTCTCCACCGTTGAGCAACTCCGGGCGCAGGTTGAACCGCACGAACGACCCCGGTTCATTGCCATGGTGCTCACCGCCTGGGCTCGTGAAGATCCGCAAGCCGCGATCAACTACGCGCAGAACCTCGAGCTCCGGGAAGAAAAACAGCGCGGTCTTGCCGGAGCCATCTCCGGTTGGGCCAACGAGGATCCAACCGCGGCCCTCGCGTGGCTGGAGCAACAACCGAATGGCGAACTGAAAAACAATGGTCGTCGGTCCGTCATCAGCGCCATTGCCCGGGACGATCCCGAACGTGCCCTCAGAATGGTCCAGCAATCCGGCCGCCTGGATCACAGCGAAGCATATCCCGTCTTCGAGGCCTGGATGAATAAGGATACGACCGCCGCCGCCGCCCGCGTGACCAGTCTGCCACCGGGGCAGCTTCGGAATCTTGGCATCAATGTTGTGACGTCCCGTTGGTCCCAGCAGGATCCCGCGGCCGCAATCGATTGGGCGCAAAAACTTGAAACGGGCCAAACGCGCACACTGGCGATCGGCAACGTGCTTTCGACCTGGGCTCGCAACGATTCCGGAGCCGTTGCCCGCTGGGTTGAAAACCAGCCGGACGGCACCGACCGGGATCGCATGATGGTGAACGTCAGCACCAATCTCGCCCACGAAAATCCTCAGGAAGCCATCCGTCTCGCTTCGTTGATCGATTCGCCTCAGCAACAGGATTCGTCGCTCAGCTCGATCGCGCACACGTGGAGCTCTCGCGATCCCCAAGCCGCGCAAGCGTGGGCAAAATCCCAAACCGACCCCGACGTCCAAAAGGCTATCTGGCCATCGATCATCAATGGCCTCGCCCAAAACGATCCTCAAGCCGCCGTCGCCCTTGCCCAAACACTTTCCGACGGCGACGCCCGCCGCAACGCCCTGCAAAGTGCCGCTTCATCCTGGGCCAACCAGAACCCAGCGCAAGCCGCCGCCTGGGCCAGCGGCCTCGAAGATCCGGAGCTCCGTCAACAAATCATCCCGAACCTCATGTCGAACTGGGTCAACAATGATCCCACCGCCGCTTTGAAGTGGTTCGCCACCGTGCCGGCGGGCGAAACGCGCGACCGGACGATTCAGAATTTTTCGCACCAGCTCATCGAGTTCGACCCGTCGCAGGCGATCGGCTGGGTCACCTCCATTGGCGACGAGCGCACGCGCCACGACGCAATAACCAATACGCTGATCAACTGGCACCAGCGCGATGCCACCTCGGCCCAACGCTGGATGAGCCAGGCCGACCTACCCGCTGAGGTCCGCAATCGGATCAGCCAGCACACCCAGCGCCAGTGAAGCCCCGCATCGTTTTTGCTGTCGGGACGATCATTGCATTTCTCGCCGGCATCGCCGTTGGCCGATGGGCTCCTCCCACCTCAAGCAAGCCTCCCGCCGTCACCGTCGCACGTCCAAATGGTGCTCCGATCCAACCTGGCGTGTCAGTGAAGGAAACGGACCAGGAAACGCAGCAGGTTGACGCACCCGGCAGCGGTCCGACCGAACTCAAAACCACCGAACTCGCTGCAGAAATCGACGCCGCCCTCGATCAGACCGACCAGATAAGGCGGTTCGCATCGATTGCCGCGATCTTGATGAAAATTACGAAGGAAAATGGCCGCGAAGTCATTGATCAGTTCCGCAGCGGGTCCCCAGGACGTGATGATTTTTTTGTCACGAGCTATCTGATCTCCGCCTGGGCACGAGCGGATCCCGCCGCAGCGCTCGCCTACGCAGAATCATTCGAGCGCAGCAGCGAGCGGCAGCAGGCAATTCAGGGTGCCCTTGACGGTTGGGCCCGGGTGGACAGCGTCGGAGCTCTCGAGTGGCTGGAAAAACAACCTGCGGGGCTCAGGCGCGACGATACTCGCCGGTTGGTTATCCAAAGTATTGCGCAGCAGGATCCGGAACGTGCACTCGAGATCGTGTTGGAGCCAGGGAGCCGCAATCAAAGCGAAGCTCAGACCGCATTTCTACAACTGGCAAATCGCGATCCGGTCGCCGCCGCCGCGCGGGCCGAATCACTGCCTCCGGGTTCATTGCGGATTCAAAGTATCGCCTCCGTCGCCGCACAATGGGCCCGGAAAGATCCCGAAGCCGCCATTGATTGGGTCAACGCAACGGTCAAAAGCGGAGCACGGTCACAAGCGATCGAAAGCGTCGTTGCGAGTTGGGCTCAGACCGATCCGATCGCTGCGGCAAAGTGGGTGGAGTCTGAGCCGGAGGGATCCCAGCGGAATCGTTTGATTCAAAATCTGAGTACCCGGCTCGCCAGCGACGATCCGCACGAGGCCATCCGGCTCGCCGCACTGATTGGTTCGACGGAACAACAGGACCAGGCCCTCCGGAATATCGCGCAAGAATGGAGTCAACAGGACCCGACCGCCGCCCGCGCGTGGGCGGAAGCGCAAACTGATCCCGCAATTCAAAAAATCGTCTGGCCAGCCGTCATCACCAATCTTGCCCGCTCGGATCCCAAAGGCACCGCAGCGCTCGCGGTCGCACTGGCCGATCCGGCCGCACAACGCGACGCCCTGACGACCGTGGCCTCCCAATGGGCGGTCGTGAATCCCGCCGAAGCTGCCGCGTGGGCCAGCACTCAGGCGGATGTCGAAATTCGCAAACAAGTGGTCGCGACGACGGTCGCCACCTGGATCAACGCAAACCCGTCCGCCGCCCTCGACTGGTTCGCCAGTGTGCCGCCCGGCCCGACCAGGGATTTCGCCATCAACACGTTTTGTCATCAACTCGTCGAAGTCGATCCCACTCTGGCCATTCGTATGGCGGGTTCCATCGGCGATGACGAGTTGCGCGGGAACGCGCTGGCAAATACCGTCTCGGTCTGGCACCAGCGGGACAGGGAAGCCGTCCGCCAATGGCTGGCAACGACCTCCCATCCACCGGAACTCCGCCAGCGCCTCACCGAAATCATCAATCGACCGCAGTAGTGATCTCACTTTTTCGCACTCCCGTTGGACGCCTGCGTCTCATCGCAATCACGGAAGCCATTTCTTTTCTCGCCCTCCTTGGAATTGCGATGCCGCTCAAATATCTCGCGGACATGCCGGAAGCCGTGAAATGGACCGGATGGATTCACGGATTGCTCTTCGTGATTTTCTGCGCTGCGTTGTTTTTTGCGATGCGCGCGGCCCGGTGGTCGCTCGTCCAGGCGGGCATCGTTTTTGTCGCGGCCCTTATCCCGTTTGGACCGTTTCTGATCGATCACCGCTTGCGGGCGGAAGATTTGTCGGCACAGGATTAGCGTTCACCGCACCGGTGGGCCAAAGAGCGGCGGTTCTTCGCCGGGATGGAAAAACTCACCAAACTGGTCCTTGAGCCAGCTCGCTGCTTCGATTCCGCCAAAAAAGATCACGCCAAAAAACAGCAGCGTGACCGCGAAGATGCCACCACCCGCTGCCAGCATCAGTCCGTCCCGCTCCGAAAACGAAGCGGCGATCACCACGACCGCAAGGGCCGGCAGTAGATTGCTAAACGGAACCGGCAGCGGCAGCAGCAACAGCATGCCGCAGAAAAAGATCGTACTGCCGCTGGCAAATTGAGTCGCCCGATATTCGAAAAGTCCGGTCCAGCGCGGATGCAAACATTTCTCCAACACGGAGAGCATGCGACCGCCCGCTCGCAACACCATCGGAAGAAAGCGGTGCGGAATCACCGTGTCGAGCAGTCGCCGGGGAAGCCACGGTTTTTGGCGCATCGAAAAGCGAAGGCCAAGCAGTGCGATCACCACACCGAAAGGAGTCGACACCCCGGGGAGTGCGATTGGCTGACAGAACGGCAGCGCCAGCAAAACCAGCAGCAGCGTGTAAACCCGGCCCTCGAGCCGCTCCATGATTTCGCGCAGTCGCACGTCGCGCTGCCCCACCGAGGTCGCGAGATCCAGCAACTCGACCGAAAGTCGCGTTGGAGGTTCGTCCGGATTGGGCGGTTCCGACACGCCACTCATGACCGTTCCACCGTCACGAGGTGTGCGCGGCTTCGCCGGGCCTGCACGATCGTGCAGCGGGCATTCCCAAGGCGAAACTGGAGCCCGGGCTTGTCGATTCGGCCGAATTTTTCTTCGATCACATCGGCCAGCACGGCCGTTGCGGATTCGCCAGTTGCGACCCCTGCCCCGTGCTCGAGGCCGCCAATGGTCACGCCGCCACCCACCTTCCAGCGACCCCGCCCCGCCGCAACGAAGTCCGTGGGACCCGAGTCGAGCTCTTCCTCGATGTCGCCCACGATGGCTTCGAGCACATCCTCGAGCGTGAGCATACCCGCCACCTCGCCGTCCGAATTTTTTACGATGGCGAGATGCCTTTTCGCAGCGATGAGCTGGCGCATCACGTCACTCAACCGGGTGGTCGTCGCGACAATACTGTTGTGGCGGATGTAATGGTGCAACGTGTCCTCCCGCTCGTCCGGGTCGATCGCGAAGATCTCCTTGAAATTCACGTAGCCGACAATGTCATTCACGCGGTCCGTTTCGCTCACCGGAAAACGGGTGTGCAGACTTTGCCGGGCAACGTCGAGATTCTCGACCGTCGATTTTCCGATCTCAAAAAATACCATTTCTTCGGCTGGCACCATGACGTCAGCCGCGGTCGTGAGCTGGAGTTTGGTGGCGTTGATGATGATCTGCTCCTGGGAGGGATCAATCAGAGAGCGGGACTTCGCGAGCTGAGCCAGCGTCACCAGGTCCGCCGCTTCGAGATCCCCTCCCTCCTGGCCGGCGCCGGGCTTTCGGAACAATTTCGAAAACATGTCCGTGAAAAAGATCAGCGGTTTCAACACCACGATCGTGAGTCGCAGGGGTTTGATGAGAATCGGCGCGAGGACGCCGTTGTAACTCACCCCCATGACCTTCGGGGCAATCTCGGTGCCAAACAGCACGACGAACGTAAAGATGATCGAGAAGATCCAGATGTATTGGTCCCCCCAGATTGAATCGAATGCCGAGCCCGCGATCGTGGCGCCGCCGGTGTGCGCGATGGTATTGAGAATCAAGATGGCCGCGATCGGGCGGTCCACGTTGCGTTTGAGATCGAGCCAATCAGCCGCATATCCCTTCCCCTGCTGTTTGAGCGTTTCGAGTCGCACCGGATTCAGGCTCAACAAAACGGCCTCGGCCATCGAGCAGAGGAAGGAGACGACCACGGCGACGGTGCAACTCAGGACAAAAATCAGCATGGGAATTTTAAAAGGTTGGCGTCGCAAATCAGCCTGGAGCCAAACCAGCGGGAATCGTAGCACGCCAGCCCCCACTGGCAATTGGAGCTGTTCCGCGGCTTGATTCCGCCCACGGATCACGCAAGCTCGCCGCGATGCCACTCATCGACAAACCACTCCCGGAACTTCTCACCTATGCCGGCACCAATCCCCGACCTGCCGACTTCGACGCGTATTGGGACGCCGCCCTCGCCGAACTCGATGGCATCGATCCCGCTCCCGAACTGATCCCGAATCCGACGATCCGCTCGGAAAAAACCGAGGCGTTCGACCTTTCTTTTCGAAGCGTCGGCGGTGCCCGTATTCACGCGAAATATTTGCGTCCGCGGAACGCATCATCGCCGCATCCCGCGGTCCTGAATTTCCACGGTTACAGCGGCGCCAGCGGCGACTGGAGCGATTTCCTCGGTTACACCAGCGAAGGGCTGGCGGTTGCCTCGCTCGACGTCCGCGGCCAGGCGGGCCAGAGCCAGGATAGCGTGCCCGTTCTTGGGACCACTCTAAACGGCCACATCATTCGGGGCCTCGACGAC
>JBGTDR010000174.1:0-18463 GCA_041748215.1 Chthoniobacterales bacterium | reverse complement strand
CATCGAGCCGCCCGACGGGGTAAACGGATTTGGGAAAACCAAATGCGGCCAGCGTGCGTTGACCCGGCGCCTCTTCGGTGAACTGGCTCAACACCCCGAACGGTTTGTGAAAAACGAGCAGCACGCCGCATCCTGACCCAGCCCGCTTTCCGCCTCAATCCTTGGGTTTCGCACCGCGCGCGAGTAGCCTGACCCCATGCTCGTGACGTGCGCAGAAATGAAGGCTCTCGAGAACGCCGCTTTCGCCCGGGGAATTTTGGCCGCTGATCTCATGGACGAGGCCGCCCGCGGCATCGCCGACGCCGTGCGCCAGTTTTTCCCCGCGCCCGGCCACGTTCTTGCCGTCTGCGGCAAGGGCAATAATGCCGGTGACGTCCTCGCTGCCGCCCGTCACCTTGCCGTCGCCGGATGGTCCGTCTCGTGCGACCTCGCTTTTCCCGCCGGGGATCTCACCCCGCTGGCGGCCAGCCACCTCGCCGCCCTGCCCGAAAACTCTCACGATTTTTCCGCCACCCGCCCCCACGTCGTGCTGGACGGTTTGCTCGGCATCGGAGCTACCGGCGCGCCACGGGAGCCGATCGCGAGCGCCATCCGGCGAATCAATCGTCTCCGCGAAACCGCCGGAGCATTTGTGGTCGCCGCCGACATTCCCAGCGGCCTCGATGGCGACACCGGCGTGCCCGCCGACCCGTGCGTCGTCGCGGACCTCACCGTGACGATTGGACGGGCAAAAATCGGGCTCGTCGCGGATTCCGCCACAAATTTTGTGGGTCGCATCGCCGTCGCACCGCTCCGCGATCTCGGCTCTCCCGAATCCGGAACCGCGCATCTCGCCACTCCGTCCACGGTCCACCTGCCACCCCGTCCATTCGATTCGCACAAAGGCACGTGGGGCCGTGTCGGTCTGATCGCGGGATCCAGCGGATTTCTCGGAGCAGCCCGGCTCTGCGCGACCGCGGCGATCCGCGCTGGCGGCGGGCTGGTCACGCTTTACACCAAACCCGCGACCTACCAACTCCTCGCCGCCACGTGTCCACCCGAGGTCATGGTTCGCTCGGTCAAAAACTACGCGGACGCCCTCGCCGACCCCCTCGACGCTCTCGCCGTTGGCCCCGGGCTTGGCTCGACGCACGATGACGAAATCCTCGCCGTCATCACACAGGCGGCCCGCCCGATCGTGATCGATGCCGACGCCCTCAACGCGATCGCCCGAAATCCCAGCGTTCTCGAGCAGCTTTCGGCACTCCGATCCCACTGTCTTCTCACGCCCCACCCCGGCGAGATGGCCCGCCTGTTTCCCGAATCAAAAAAATTTACCCGCCAGGAAACCGCGGAAAAATTCACTGCCACGCATCCCGGCGTCACGTTGCTGCTCAAAGGCGCCCGCACGATCATCGCGCAGCACGGCAAGCCGCACGTTTACAATACCACCGGGCATCCCGGCATGGGCAGCGGCGGAATGGGCGACGTACTCACCGGTGTCTGCGCCACGTTTCTTGCCCAGGGCCTTTGTGCCCGCGATGCCGCGACTTTCGGAGCCTGGCTCTGCGGACGTGCCGCCGAAAGCGCCATTTTTTCCCCGGGCGGCTCTCCGGAATCGCTGGTTGCCTCCGACGTCATCTCCCATCTCGGCAACGCGTTCACCGCCTTGCGCGCGGGCGGATTTTAACCGCCGGCGGCGGCGAGCTTCGCTTCCAATTCCGCGATCCGCGCCCTCAAGGGTTGAATCGCCTTTTCGATATCGGCCGTCGTGTAGCGCGGCGTGATGTATTTCGGGCAGTTCCAGTCGAACCCCACGACGTCGATCAGGACAAGCCGCTCGACGATTGCACGCTCGGCCGGTTCCGCGAGCTGTGCCACAAGTTCCGCATGATCCCGGGCATCCACGACCCGCGCATGACCCAGAATCTTCAGCCGCGCGCGCTGCGGATAATCCATCAAAAACAGACTCACCCGGTCGGTCACCGCCAGGTTCCCCGTCGTCAACAACTGCCGGTTGCCCCGGTAGTCCGCAAACGCCAGTGAATGGGGCCCGGTTACCCGTAAAAATCCCGGCGGGCCACCCCGGTGCTGCACGTACGGCCACCCGGTTTCACTCACGGTGGCGAGGTAAAAACTGTCACGTGACGCGATGAATCCCGCCTCGTCCGCGGTCAGTTCGTCCCGCTCGCCGGCTTCACGCGGACGCTGCGATTGCCCGAAATAGTGCGTCTGCGCCGCCCGCACGGAATCCGTGAGAGCCAGTTCCATAAATTTTTCGGCCATGGGAATTTCGGTTTACGACTGCGCGGGAGAACAAGCCCGTCCTGCCTCCCGCGCCGCCGGTTGAATCAGAAAATCAACAGCTGCCAGCCGTCAACAAGGTAGCCATGGAGGTCCGAGACACCCGGTGTGCCGGCCAGAGCCAGATCCGTCAGCAACGGCAGACCGCTCGCCTCCACCCCGGCCGTCGCGTCAAACACGGCCGCACACCCGCACGACGCCCCCTTCACGTGTTCACGCACAGAGTTGAACAGGCCATTTGCGGGATGACCGAGCGCGACAAGCTCCGCCGGCCAGCGGGTCCCCGCCCCATTGAACAGGATGGTCACTTCGTCACCGGACTGCATCGCCCGCTGCGCAATGATGAGTCCGTTAAACAGCCGCCCAAGGGCTTCGTCACCGGATTTCGGGTCGGAGAGAATGAGGATCGCTAGTTTCATAGATTTGTTTCTTTCTTTCGTTGTTAGTTGAATCCTGAGGTTTTTACCGACCGTTCGGTTTTTAGGTCGGCAAAGTTGTTCCCGTGGCGAAGCAGGCTTTCACGGCTGGGTGAGCAAACGCGGGACCTCGTCGAGCGCGTCGGCGAAAATTTTGTGATCGCCCATCACGCGAGTGACGACCAGTGCCCCCTGAACAAGTGTGATGCAGCGCTCCGCCCGGCGGGTCGCCTCACCGGGAGGAAACCCCGCCTCCCGCGCAAGCCCCGTCATTGCGGCGCGCCAGGTCGACATCGCCTCCTCGATAAGCGGCCGAAAAGTTTTCGCCGGTTCACCGAGGCTGAGTGTTTCCAGAAGGCAGGATCTCCGACCGTCTTCGTAAAACGTCCGCAACGCATTCGTCAGCGCGGACGCCCGTTCCGCAGGCGTTCCGGATCGACCCACGGTCGTCGCGAGCATTTCTTTGAGCCCAAGGCCAATGTCCCGCAGAACGACCTGCGCCATCTCTTCTTTGCCGCCCGGGAAAAGGTGGTAAAGGCTCGCCTTCTGGAGACCGGTCTCCCGCGCGATCCGGCTCAGGGTCGCCCCTTCATAACCGTGCACGCGGAAAACGTCCGTCAGCCGGTCGATGACCTCTCTGCGATGATTTTCCCGGACTGACATCCCCCAACGAATATACCGATCGTTCGGTTATTAAAGAAAAATGTTCGTCGTTTGCCCAATATCATTCGTTTCATCATCAACGATGCCCCTGCCAGACCTCACCCGTGTTGAGATTTTGTCCCGCGCCGAGTGGCGAGACTGGCTCGTGCTTAATCATACCCAGTTGGAGAGCATTTGGCTGGTGACCTGGAAAAAAGCCAGCGGCGAGCCGCACGTGCCCTACGCCGCGATTGTCGAGGAGGCTTTGTGTTTTGGCTGGATTGACAGCCGCCCGGCGAAACTCGACGACAAACGCACGATGCTCCTGCTCTCTCCGCGCCGCCGACGGAGCGCGTGGTCTGCGCTGAATAAACGCCGGGTTGCCGACCTGCTCGCCCGCGGCCTCATCGCTCCACCGGGGCTGGCCAAAATCGAGCAAGCCCGGGCGGACGGAACCTGGACGTTCCTCGACGATCTCGACACCGTTCCGGACGACCTGACCGCAGCCCTGCAAGAGCACCCTGAGGCGGAACTCCATTTCCTCGCCTTCAGCCCGTCGTCGCGGCGCGGCATCCTCGAATGGATTCGGTCCGCGAAACAACCTGCCACCCGCGCGCGTCGTATCACTGAGACCGCAACGCTCGCCGCTCGCAACGTCAAAGCCAACCAACCAAAGCCGCGTTGACCGCCAAACTGCTTCTCTGATTCGTGTTTGCGCCGGGATTTTCACCTTGCCCCAATCCGGCCGTCGGGACTGAAATTCGCGCTGTCATGCCCGCTAGCGTCGGAAAATGGGCGGCGAAACTCGCCTCCAGCAAACCACCGCAGATCAAGGTGCTCGGCAAAAGATTCGCCGATCTCCCCGAAGGATGTCGGATGCTGATCCCCTCACCCGCACTCATCGATCAACGGATCCGCGAAATCCCCCGCGGAAAAACTCTGACAACGCGCGCGCTGCGCCGGGAACTTTCCCTCGCCCATGACGCGGACGGGACCTGTCCGGTGACAACCGGGATTTTCCTGCGCGTCGTCGCCGAGGCTGCCTTGGAAGCTCATCCGGAAGGCGATGACGCCATGACTCCCTTCTGGCGGGTGATCGAACCCGACTCACCACTTGCCGCAAAACTGTCTTGCGGCGCGGAGTTTATCGGGCTGCGACGGGAAGCGGAAAGTCCGTCCTAGCGGCTGGACGTGAGGCGCGTCGCTCGACTGTCGTTGCGTGGCCCTGAAATTGCTGCATCGCCGCGTTCACGATTCCCAACCAATCCGCCGCACGAAATGATTTCACCCACTCACGCCGCAATTGCGCTGCTCGCCACGTTGGTTCTCAGCTCCTGCGCCGCACCACCGGCCCGGCTTACGGTGCGAGAAAGTCTGCCCGCGATTCTTCAGGTCAAAAAAGACCGTGCTCCCGATGACACCCTCCACGGATTGCTCACCGCAACTCTGTCATCGGCCAGCACCGAGGAGGATCGCGCCGGGGCACTTGGGGAATTTGTCAAAATCTGGACCGAAACCTATCCGGGCCGGACCGCGGGACGACTGTCTCCGCCGTCCGACGCTCCCGGCGCGCGGGCCTACGACGTAAGCTTTGCACCCGGCGGCGGCGGACGATTCGACGTCGAATATTTCGACGAGCTGACTCCGGCCAGTTATTACGAGATCAACGGTCTGGCTAACGTCTACGCCAGTGACGGTGAGGGCGCGACGCTGCTCGGGTATCGCGAGAACCGGGCTCGCGAAGCCATCGAACGATATTATCCACCGGAAGGAATTTCCCGGCCCGTAACCGCAATCGCTCAGCCGGGACCGACGCGCTCCGACGTGCAGCCGGTGGAAATTCAGCTGGTGAGTCCGTGCACCGTCACAACCGTGCGGACGGGCGGCGCACCCCGTCCGGTCGCCGCGAATTGGTCCATTGGTTGGGCCTACCTGCTTTCCCGGACGACTGATCTCGCGCGTTCCTCGCTGCCCGCATTTCTCTCGCCGCTCAGCCCGCGCCAACCGGGGTTTTTTCTGCTCCAGCCATACGAACCGGACAAAATTCCGCTCATCATGGTCCATGGCCTTTTTTCGACGCCGTTGGCCTGGGCTAACCTCAGCAACGAACTTTGGGGCGATCCCGCGATCCGCGATCGTTACCAGATCTGGCATTATTATTACCCGACGTCCGCGCCACCGCTTTACACCGCCCGGCTGCTCCGGCCCGCCCTCGATGAATTGCGCCGCACGCTCGACCCCACGCTCACCGACCCTGCCATGCAGCGCACCGTGCTCATCACGCACAGCATGGGCGGCCTCATCGGAAAATCCCTCGTCACATCAACCGGTGACGCATTTTGGGAAAAAGCGTTCGCCCGGCCGCTGGATGATCTGAGCATCACCGACACGGAACGCGCCACCCTGAAACGGGCGTTTTTTTGGGAGCCGGTGCCCCACATTGATCGGGTGATTTACATCGCGGTGCCCCACCGCGGCAGCGACTTTGCGGCCAACTTCATTGGTCTGGTCGGGCGGTTTTTTGCCGCTCCTCCCGTCGAGTTCCGGGAATTTTACCGTGATATCCACCGTCAGGATCCCGGCGCACTGACACCCGCTTATGCTGGACTCGCCACGGGAAAGGTCAGCAGTGTCACTTACCTGAGCCCCAAAAATCCTTCCCTCCTCGTCCTCGACAGCCTCTCCGTCTCTCCTTCGGTGACGGAACATTCGATCATCGGAAACCGCGGCAGCACCGCTCCGCTCGAATCCACCTCCGACGGTGTTGTTCCCTACCCCAGCAGCCACCTCGCACGCACCGATTCCGAGCTCATTGTACCCACCGGTCACGACGCGTTCCGCCATCCCGACGCGGTCGCAGAAATCAAACGCATCCTCCACCTCGAACCTCCCCTCGTCGCCGCCGCGCGATGACCGAACAGTCCCGCACAATTGCATAAGGTGACCCGCCTCGCCCCCGGAGTTTTTCCCTGCGTCTGAATTCTGATTCCGCGCGTATCGCGAGGAACATGACAGCTCATCTTGCCATCGTCACCGGAGGGAATCGCGGCCTGGGTCTCGCGATCGCCCGCAAACTCGCCGCTCTGCCTGATACCCACGTCATCATCGCCGCCAGGAAAATCGATGAAGCCACCGCCGCCGCGGATTCGCTGCCCAATGCCTCTGCGGCCGCTCTCGACGTTGGCAACGCGGACAGTGTTCGTGCGTTCGGGGAGTGGCTCCGCGATCAACCCGGCCAGGTCCGCATTCTCGTGAACAACGCGGGCGTCAACCCGGGTGCTGCCGGCCCGGAATCCAGCATCCTTACCGCTGATCCGCAGACCGCTCTTCAGACCTGGAGCATCAACACCCTCGGTGCGCTCAGGGTTTGTCAGACAGTCATCCCGCTCATGCAGGCCCATGGCAGCGGGCGTGTCGTCAATGTCTCCACCGAAATGGCATCACTCAGCGAATTGACCGGCGACTTTTATCCTCTTTGCCCGTCCTACCGACTCTCGAAGGCCGGACTCAATGCCCTAACCCGCCAGCTTGCCCGCGAACTCTCGGGCACCGACGTCCTCGTCAACGCCTACTCTCCGGGTTGGATGAAAACCGACATGGGCGGTGCTGACGCTCCGTTCACCGCTGACGAAGGAGCGGAGACCGCCCTTTGGCTCGCAACCTTGCCCACCGGCGGATCCCAAGGCGGATTTTTCGCCGAGCCCCGCCGACTCGGCCCGCCCGTCAAACTCCCGTGGTAGCCGCCGCCAAAGCGGCTCAGCTGACACCAACCCGGAAACCAACGAAACACGCTCCGATCGATTGCCCGTCCATTCCCAAACCATCAACCAAAAACAATCGCGCAAACTTATGTATCAGAACACTACGGTCGCTGACGCTGACGCCGCAATCGATCTCCCGATCCCCGGCTCGACCCCGACCATCAAATTCCAACCGCTGAACCTTGATTACGCGATCGGGCCGGCGACGATGGTATTTCACTTCGGACCCGGAACGTTTATCCCCGCGCACTACCACAAGAAGGCTCGGGAAACTTTTTACATCCTCGAAGGCGAGTTCATCGACGACGGCAAAACGTACGGTCCCGGCACGTTTTTCGGCTGCACGCCGGGCACGGTGCACGGTCCGCACGAAACCAAAACCGGTGCCATCGCCTTGGTTTTCCAGACTGATCAGGTTGACCCGTCGGACTTTTTCATCGCGGACGATCCAAAAAGCGCTGCGTGAAAATTTCCGCACCGGAGTCAGGCAACTAGCGTACCGGAACATTCCATAATTCAGCCTGCAACCCAGCGTATCACCATGGATCCAATCTACGAGCTGCCCGCCGACCTCCCGTTCCACGATCCCGCTCCGATAAAACCGGTCGCTCATCGAATCGTAACAACGTGGCCCGTAGGGACATTTGTCGAAAATGCCGCGCTCCTTCCGGCCGGTGACCTTGCCGTCTCGGTGCACTCGACCAACACGATCGAATCCATCGATCTGACCACCGGCATTCACACGACTGTTGCGCAGCTCCCGGTTTGTCCGACGGGCCTCGTCGTGCTCGGAGACATGCTCTACGCCGCGAGCGGCTTCCCGGGCCAATCGCCACAGGCGCTTTGGCAGATCACCGCCGACGGCACGGCTACCGCCCGGATCACCGTCACCGACGCGCTTTTCCTGAATGGCCTGACACCTTTCACCACAACATCCCTCCTTGCGGCGGACAGCCTTCTCGGCCGCATCTACCGACTCGATCTCGACACGCAGACCGCCACCGTGTGGTTCGAGGACGAGCTGTTGCGCAAGATCACGACGTTTCCGTTCATGCCCGGAGCCAACGGTCTCAAAATCCACAAGGGTTATGCGTATGTGACAAATACCGACCGCGCCCTCTTCGTGCGCATCCCGATCCAAGCCGACGGCAGCGCGGGTCCTATCGAAATCGTAGCCGAACATCTCCGCGGCGATGATTTCGCCTTCGACAGTGCGGGCAACGCCTACATCACCACCCACATCGAAAATACTCTTGAGCGCCTCGCGCCGGACGGCACGCGCACCGCGCTCGCCGGACCCGAACAAGGAATGCCCGGATCAACGTCCATCGTTTTCATCGGCGACGGAGCAGCCTGCGTTACCACCACGGGAGGCATCCTTGCCCCGTTCGACCGCGTCCTCCAGCCCGCAAAGCTCCTCCGTCTCGAACTCGGAGTCGAGGGACAGCCGGTCCTACCAATCACGCTCCCGACATGAAAACTCCGCACATCCTCGTGGTGACTACCAGCCATGGCGACATCGAAGGCCGACCCACCACCGGTATCTGGTTCACCGAATTCACCGAACCATTCGCGATTTTCCGCGAAGCCGGCTTTTCGATCACTACGGCCAGCCCGCGCGGCGGCCCTGCTCCTATCGATCCTCGAGGCTACCCTTCGCGGGAGGTGATCGCCGATGTCCGGGACGGACTGGAGGCGCTCAATGCCACCCTGCGTCTTGCGATCATGGACGTCGCAAACTTCGACGGCCTCTTTTTCCCGGGTGGGCACGGTCCGATGTTCGACCTGGTTACCGACCCGATTTGCAAGTCTCTGATCTCGGCATTTTGGGAGCAGGGCAAACCCGTGGCAGCGATGTGCCACGGCGTTGCCGCGTTGCTCGATGTCCCGGTCGCGGACGGCGGCACCCTGCTCGCCGGGAGGCGCACGACCGGATTCAGCACGGTCGAAGACGCCATGGACTCACTCTTCAGATTCATGCCGTTCTCGCTCGAAGAGCGCATGCGGGCAGAAGGCAGCAGGTTCGTATCGGGCCCCGACCATCAATCTCACGTCAAAGTTGATGGCCAGCTTGTCACGGGCCAGAACGCCCAATCGGCCGTTGCCACCGCCGAAGCATTCCGCGACTTGGTGAATCTTCGCAAGTTGTAACATCGCCGATGCGCGCAGCCATTCTTTGCACCATCGATCAGTCAAAGCTCCCGTTGTTTGCGGCACATCGTGAGGCTCATTACGCCTTCCTTCTGGATCAGCGTGATCGCATCGTTTTCGGTGGTCCGTTGCGCGCCGCCCCCGATGGACCGCCCGAAACGATGCTAATGATCGTCGAGGTCGATTCCCTCGAAGAGGCCGAAGCCTTCATCAAGGCGGAGCCCTACGCTCAATACGGTGGTTTTCGCGACATTCACATTCGCGCGTGGACTCAGGTGCTACCGGAACTCGAAGTCGGACTGATCGAACGAACCTTGGCCGCTGAACGGGAACACCTTGCCCGCTGAATCGATGTGACCGCGCGTTCCCGTCCGAAGATTTTTCTCCACGCCGAAGGTTTTTTCCTGCTCGTCACCTCGCTGGTGCTCTACGCGAACCTCGGTTTCAGCTGGCTGACCTTTGCCCTGCTTTTTCTCGTCCCCGATGTGTCGATGCTCGGATATCTCCGGGATAAAAAATTCGGCGCGCTCGTTTACAATCTTGTCCACACCACGACTGCTCCCCTTGGGGTGTTCCTCAGTCTTTTTGCCCTCGGACGGCCCGAAAGTTATTGGTTCCCGCTCATTTGGATCGCGCACATCGGCTTTGACCGCCTGATGGGATACGGCCTGAAGTACGACACTGCTTTCAAGGACACGCACCTGCAGCGCGTTTAAAAACAGGCCGCATCATTTTGGTGGGCCGTCACGGGCCGGATGCGTTATACGACTTCGTCCCCAGTCGTTGCTCCGTGCGAAACCGCCCCCTCGTCCGCATCCATCGATCGTGCCGTGCGTATTCCGTCGGCATCTGGGTTCTGCTTTTTGTCGCGGTGCTTTCGAGTGCCTTGATGGTCGTTTTTCGCGTCGCTCCGCCGGCTGGGCTCTCCTTCTGGGCGTTTGCCCGCAATCACCTCGAGGCGTACAACCCGATGGTTGCGGAATGGAATCGCAAACATCCCGAAATGGCGTTTCGCACGAGTCTCATCGTTCCCGCCGCCCTCCAGCGTCGCTTATTGTCAGGATTTCTTTCGGGCACCCCCGTTCCCGACGTCGTCGAGATCGAACGTTCGATCGTCGGATCAGTTTTCGGCGGACCGGAAGAAGACATCGGGCTGATCGACCTCGGCCCGCTGCTCGCAGCCGAAGGCATTCTGGAGCAACTCAACCCACCATCGCTCTCGCCGTGGACGCACCAGGGAAAACTTTACGGGGTGCCACACGATGTCCATCCCGTGCTCCTTGCATACCGCGCCGATCTCGTCGAAGCCGCCGGCATCGACGTGAACCGCATCGCGACCTGGCAGGATTTTGCCCGGGAGATGGCTCCACTCATGGCCGACCGCGACAGCCAGGGCCGCCCTCGCCGTTATCTGCTCAACATCTGGGAAACCAATCGCAGCGGGATCGAAGCTCTGCTGCGCCAGGCAGGCGGCGGCACGTTCGACGCCGACGGTCGCCTCGCGATCAATTCCGAAATCAATGCCCGCGTCCTCGCCACCATCGTGAGCTGGACGACCGGACCCGACCGGATCGCGGTAGATGCCCCGGAAATGACGGCCAGCGGCAATCAGCTCCGCCTCGATGGCACCGTGATTGCCTGCCTTTTGCCGGACTGGCTGGCGGGCATCTGGAAATCCGACATACCGGACCTCGCTGGCAAAATCAAACTCATGCCATTGCCCGCGTGGGAGCCCGGAGGCCGCCGCACTTCAGTTTCCGGAGGATCCATGATCGGCATTCCCAAACGTTCCCGCGATCCCGCCGCCGCCCTCGCGTTCATCAAATACCTTTATCTCAATCCCCAGCTCGCCGAGTTGGTCTTCCGCACCACCAACATCATTCCCGCCGTGCGATCGTTCTGGGATCTGCCGGTTTTTTCCGAACCCGATCCGTTTTTTTCCGGCCAGCCCGCGGGCCAGCTTTTCATCGCGCAAGCCGGTGATGTGCCGCTTCGCGTCTCAACCGCGTTCGACGAATTCGCTCTGAGCGAGGTCGTCAACGCCACCCAGGCCTTGAAAAATTTCGCCAACCGAACGGGCACGTATGATGCCGAGGATTTACTGCCCGAAGCGCAGCGCCAACTTGCCCGCGCCCACTCGGTTGTCGCCGGCCAGATGGCCCGCAACGTTTTCAGCCGCCCCGATTCATGAGCCGCCAGTCGTCCACGTCGGCCTGGGTGCCCTGGCTGTTCCTCACCCCGTTTCTGCTCACGTTCGCGGTTTTTTCAATCGTGCCGCTCGGCCAGGCCGTGATCCTTGCCGCTCAGCAAACGTTCGGCCCGAACACCACC
The DNA here is from genome assembly GCA_041748215.1 of Chthoniobacterales bacterium. Classification (GTDB taxonomy): domain Bacteria; phylum Verrucomicrobiota; class Verrucomicrobiia; order Chthoniobacterales; family JAATET01; genus JBGTDR01. The sequence goes on along the minus strand of JBGTDR010000174.1, from coordinate 6,879 downwards.
GTTTTTGTCGGATTCGACAATTTCCGGTTCCTCGCGACGGATCCACTGTTCTGGACCGCCGTGCGCAATACGACGCTCTACGCCGCGGGAGCCGTCTTTCTCCAGCTTCCGCTTTCCCTCGGGCTTGCCCTGCTGCTCAATCGCCCGAATCTCCGCGGCCGCATGATCTTCCGCGCCATCTTTTTCGCGCCGTCACTCGTCGGCCTCGTCTTCGTCGCGGTCATTTTTTCGCTCATTTTCGAAAAACGCACCGGGCTGCTCAACGTCCTGCTCCACGGCCTCATCCCGGCGTTCGATGTCGAATTTCCGTGGCTTCAAGAGTACGTCCTGCCCGCCCTGATCATCGCCGCACTCTGGATGTTCACCGGCTTTAACATGGTGTATTTCCTCGCTGCCCTGCAAAACGTCTCCCGCGATCTGGAAGACGCCGCCACCGTCGATGGAGCCGGCCCGTGGCAGCGATTCCGCCACGTGATTCTACCCGCCATTCGCCCCGTCGGGGCTTTTGTCGTTCTGCTCGCGCTGATCGGCAGTTTCCAACTCTTCGAACTTCCGTGGATTCTCCTCGCCGGGCCCGGGCCTGAAAATCGCGGCCTCACCATCGTTATGTACCTGTATCAGATCGGCTTCGTGACCAATGACCTCGGTTATTCGAGCGCCGTCGGGTGGATGCTCGCTTTCCTGCTCGCCAGCTTCGCCGTCGCGCACCGGTTTTTCAGCCGAAAGGAGCAATACTGAGATGAATGCCGCCCGCCGCCCGGCCCAAATCCTCAGCCTCACCGTCGTTTACACGCTGTTGGTTTTTTTTGCCGTCATCACGCTCATCCCGTTTGTCTGGATGGCGGCCTCGTCGCTTAAACAAACCGCCGACTTCTTCACCTCGCTTTTCCTGCCGGGCGGCGACGGGCTATTTGGCGTCGCTTGGGATCGACTCACCTTCGTGCACTACCATGATCTTTTCACGAAAATGGGCGTTGGCCGCAACCTGCTGAACTCATTTTTCCTCGCGTCCGTGACCGCAGTCCTCGCCACCCTCAGTGCCGCCATGGGCGGCTACGCGCTCGCAAAATTTCGTTTCCGGGGCCGCGAAGGCCTCACGAACCTCGTGCTCGCCGCCCTCATCATTCCGGCACCCCTGCTTCTTGCTCCGGGATACAAAGTCCTTTTTCAACTCGGTCTACTCGACAGCTTCGGCGGCCTCATTCTTCCCGCCCTCGCTCCCGCGTTCGGAGTTTTTCTCTTTCGGCAAACCATGCTCAATTCCGTGCCGGACGAACTCCTCGAGTCCGCCCGGCTCGACGGTGCGAGCGAAATCCGCCTCTTCACCACCGTCGTGCTTCCCCTCGCCCGCCCGATGATCGGTGCCTTCATGCTCATCACGTTCCTCGGCACCTGGAACAATTTCATTTCCCCGCAGATCATCCTGCAAAGCCAGGAGCTGTTCCCGCTCTCCGTCGCCATCGCGCAAATGAAAACCGAATACAGCCAGGACTACGGCATGATGATGGCCGGCACCCTGATCTCCGTGGCTCCCGTGCTCACGATTTTCCTTCTGCTCCAGAAGGAATTTATCTCCGGCCTCACCGCAGGCGCAGTGAAAGGGTGACGCCGACTCAGTCCAGCCGCCCGCGGAGAACACCCGACACTTCGACTTTTCTCCCAGTGGTGGTATCGCTCAGCATCACGTTAATCGAAAGCGTGAGTTTCACGTCATAACGTGTGTCGTCACGTCGCTCGATTTCGAATGTAAAATTACCCGGATCACTGAGGGCAATAAACCGATTCTTCAAAAAACCCCGCAGCGTCACAATATCTGCGTTTTGCGTGATGCTCAGCCTGGTTTCTCCCACGCTCCGCGAAGTTCCACCCCTCGATCCGGGCGTGATGTCTTCTTCAATCAAGACACTCGTTCCGCCGCCGAGCGGCACAAAAAAATTCTCCACGTCGTCCCAGACCGCGTTTGATTGATTGCGGACGATCGCCCGGGCGGTGCCGAACGGCTTGCCCCCGCGCCCGAGTTTCTGAGAAATACGAATCCCTTTCAATCGAATATCGAGCGCAACAAATACGCGGCCATTCACAAGTCTCACGAATCGGTTGCCCGGCTGACCTTCGGACTCCATGGACCCCTCCGGGAAAACGTACGGATTGTAACCGGGCACCGTCAGATTTTTCAGGTCGAACTCCACCTGACGGATTTCGCCGGCTCGCTCGACAATCCGAGCCTTCACAACCGGGCCGCCGCCGGTCGCACGCAGCGTACCGCGCAATTCGCCAGCAGTTGCATTCGTCGAAAAAGCCAACACACCGGCCGCCACGCATCCGATCCACGTAGTTGAAACCCCTGTCCGTTTCCCAAAAGCCGCCCTTTGTGCCGAAATACTAATCATCAGCAGTTCCCCTCGTCGGAAGTCGTCCGACGTTCAACAAAAATCGCCGCCGGATTCGCCGAGTTTCCCCGTTAATGCGATGCGTCGTCCGGAGCGGGTTTGGATTTGCCGCGCAGGAGAACGCGGGACCGAAACGTTTCGATGCCCGGTTGCAACCGCCCAAAAAGTTTTTGCGTTTCCTGCATCGGCAATTCGTCGATGAAATACGCGATGGCTGCCCGGCCGACCGCGTAAGTCCCCGCGCCCGCGACGATGCCGGATACCGCGTTGCCCCAAATTGGGAAAAATTTTACCAGCGCCCGCGCCCCCTCCCGGAATGCAAAACCCACGCCAATATTGATGCCAAGCGCGCCGGCAAATTCCGCGATCAATCGCGCGCTCGCCCGGCGGCCGCTGATGTAAACGATCAAACCGACCATCAGCGATTGAAGCGTGGTCAACACCGGCAGATCCGCCAGGGGAATCGGCTGCACGCCGATCACCCCACAAACCGCCGTGAAAGATTTTAACAACGACGCCGCGATGCGGTGCTGCGCACCTTTTGCCGCAGTGAGCCGGGCAAATTCCAGTTTTGCCGGATTGGGCAGCAGGTCACAAATCGCCTCCGCAATTGCGGGCCACGGATCCACTCCGTTCGCGTAAACCACGCAGCTGCGCTGGGTAAATTCCCGCCGCGCGTGTAGCGCCGCACTCAGCCGACCCCGGGCGGCCTCACCGCCAGCACCCGTTACGATTCCGACCAGAGCCGGCCGTGACATCTCGGGTTCGTCGCAGCGTTCGACCCGCTCCGCCGCCGTGGCGAGCACCGCTTCGAAAGCCCGCGGATCGGCCGCTTCGTCCCGCAGGAAAAAGATCACGTCCGGGCGCGCGGCTTCGAGACCAGCGGCAAAAAACTCCTCCGGCGCGGACGCGCGGGCGTCGAGAATTTCCACCGCTCCGCGATCCGGCAGACGGTAATTCCGCCATCCCGCGTTCGATCCGCCAGTCTCGACCGCTGCCGCCGTGAAGTCGTGCAATAGCGCCGGCACGCTCACGTTTTCTCCGCCGCCCACGAGAAGGATGCGCGTGGGCCGTTGCTCGAGGAACAGCTCCCGGATCGGCACAAGCTCCCGCAGAATCGGCTTCTGCAAACCTCCGGGCAATTTCTCCACGAGCGTTGTCAACCGCTCGTAAAGCTTCAACACACTGTCACGGTTCAAAGTTTGCAAGATCTTGGAAAAGGATGTCGGCGTGTTCGTTGGGTGCCACTTTCCGGTAGATCGACTTGATCCGCCCGTTTGGCCGCACGACGAACGTTGTTCGTTCGGTGCCGAGGAACGTCCTCCCGTACAGCGTTTTTTCAACCCAGACTCCGTACGCCTCCGCAACCGCGTGGTCGGAATCGCTGATCAATGGGAACGGGAGCGCGTGTTCCGCGATGAATTTTTGGTGGCTCGAGGCCGTGTCGCTGCTCACGCCAAAAAACACGGTGTCCGGTCGGCGCAGTCGTTCCCAGCGGTCGCGCATGCCGCACGCTTGGGCCGTGCAGCCGGGCGTGCCGTCCTTCGGATAAAAATACAGCACGACCGCGACCCCGCGAAACTGGCTCAGCGTGACAGCCGTGCCTTCGCCGTACTCGCCGCCCACCGCCGTCGCCGTGAAATCCGGCGCCGCATCGCCCACTTTCAGCGACGTTTCCATCGTCAGCGCCGCCGGGTTTTTAACCAGTCGAGCGCTTTGACGTAACTCTGCCGCTCGAGAAAATGCCGCAACATGGGATCCGTGTCGGGCGAAAGCTCCGACGCCAGCCGGGTGACCGTCGCCGACGCTTTTTGCAGCCGCGCCAGATGTTCCGCCGCGTCCCGTTCGTAAAGTTCCCGATCCGCGACGACTTCAAGTCGCCATTTGATCGCGTCTTCGAGTTCGTCGAAAAGCGGATCCGTGCGTGGTTTCGGCGTATCGTCGGATGCGGTGGTGTCGGTTGTCAGGCGAAAGCTACGTTGCAAGGGCGACCTCCTGGTGTTCTGAGTGCAAGTTTCCGTGTTTACCGAACGTCTCAGCGACGCTGCGACCATGGCCGTTCGACCCATTGCCGCCGTTGGTTTCCGCATCCTGTTTGCCGCTGAATTTTACGCTCACGAGCTTGCTCACGCCGTGTTCTTCCATCGTCACCCCAAACACCATGTCCGCCCGCGCAATGGTTCGTTTGTTGTGCGTGATGACCACGAACTGGCTCTGGCCCACGAATCGGTCGAGAATTTTGATGAACCGATTGATGTTCGATTCGTCGAGTGGTGCGTCCATTTCGTCGAGCACGCAGAACGGGCTCGGCTTCACCATGTAGATTGAGAAGAGCAGGGCGACCGCAGTCATGGTCTTCTCACCACCGGATAGCAGCGTGATGCTTTGCAGCTGTTTGCCCGGGGGTTTTGCGATGATTTCGATACCGCTCTCCAGCGGGTCACTCTCGTCGCTCAGGATGAGATTCGCTTTCCCGCCTCCGAACAACTCGGTGAACATCTCCTGAAAATTCACCCGGATTTTTTCGAATGTATCCGCGAAGAGTTCCCTTGTCGTTCGGTTGATCTTCGTGATGACTTCCAGCAACTCGGCCTTGGAATTGATCAGGTCGGCGTTCTGCTGTTCGAGAAACGTGTAACGCTGCTCGAGTTCGTCGTATTCCTGGATCGCGTCAATGTTCACGGGGCCCATCGCGTCGAGCTTGCCGGTCAGTTCGGCGACCAGTTCTTCGATCCGGCCCCACGGAATGGCACCCGGCTCTTCGGGTTCGGCCTCGGGCGCGGTGGTCACGGACTCAGCGGGATCAGCCGCCATCGCTTCAGCGGGCGTTTCGTCCGATCCGCTTTCCGCATTGCGTCTTTTTTCCCGGTCCCGCAGTGCCTTCACCAGCGCGTAGGAATCGGGTTCGAATTCCGGCAGCACAATTTGAAACCGCTGGGCGACGTGCTCGCACACGTGTTCGATGCGCATCTCGAGTTGGGTGCCGCGCACTTCGAGTTTGCCCCGCGTTTCCTGCAAATCCGCGAGTTGACGTCGCGCCAGGCGCAACGCCGTCTCAAGCGCTTCGGCACTTTCCTGCACTTCGCTGCGCTGCGCCAGGATCTGGCCGATCTGCCCTTCGCCGGTTTCCAGGATCATCTGCCAATTCTCGATGCTGCCGCGCAGTTCGTGCGTTTCGGCTTCGAGGTGGGCGATCTTGTCCTCGGACGACCGGATGTCGCGCCCGCGCTGGCTCACCAGCTCCGTGAGTTCCGCCACCCGCGCCGCCATTGGTCCGCGCTGACGGCTCAGATTATCCTGCTGCTGGCGCTCAGTCGCGACCCGCACGCGCAATTCGTTCAGCTCATCGGTGACCGACCGTTCGCGTTCCCGCGCCGCGTCGATCTGGGCAAACATGCCGCCCTGCCGGCTGCGCGCGGCCTCCAGCGCCCGTTCGCTTTCGGCGATGCGGACCTCCAGATCGGCGACTTTCGCGAAGGCATCGGTCACCGTCTGCTCGAGTTGCCCGGCCTCGCGCTCAAAATTCGCACGGCGCCGTTCGGCTTCTTCGTGCTGACGGCGCAACATCGCCACCTCGCTGCGGGCGGTCGAATGTTCGAGCTGCGCCTCCTGCAACGTTTCACGAGCCGCGCGCAGTCGTTCGTGGGCCGCGTCCAGAGTTTCGATCACGGATAAACGCCGTTCTTCGCCAGCCGCCACCGCGTCCCGGCTCGCCGCCGCGTCGCGTTCCAGCAGGGCAATCTGGTTTTTGCGCACGAGGGCCGATGCCGCAACGTCGCCGCCCTGACCGCCCACCACGATGCCATCCGCGGAAAGAAATTCTCCACCCAGCGTCACGAACGCCGCGCCGGGATGTGCCGCTTTCAGCGCAAATCCGATATCGAGCGTCTCGACAATCGCAACCCCACCAAGCAGACGATCCAGCAGGCCCGCAACATCGTCTTTTGCGCGAACGAATTCCCGCGCCCAGCCGAGCGTCCCGTCGATTGCCGGAGCCGGTTCACCGCCACCCGCCGCCGTTATCCAATCACGCGGCACCACCGGCGCACGGCCAAGTTTTTTTGCCGTCAGCGTCTGGATCGCCGCTTCCGCTACGCTCGGATCTTTAAAAACGACCGCCTGCAGATTTGCACCCAGCGCCGCTTCGATGGCGGGCACAAACCGGGTTTCCACGTCGATGAACGAGGCCAGGGCCCCCAGCACCGCGGGTTTGAAAAATTCCGGATTGTCCAGGCCGCGCAGGATCGCCTGGGTGCCTTCGCCAAATCCTTCGCCGCTTTCGTTGAGCTGGCGCAGCACTTCGAGCCGCGACTCCTGCTCGGCCAGCGTCCGGTTCGCGGCGTTCAATTCTCCTTCCGCCTGCTGCCGCGCCCGCTGCGCATCGTCGCTTGCTCCCTGCGCGTCGTCAATTTCAGCCTGCGCACTCTCCAGCGCGGCCGTCGCCGCTTCCTGGCGGCTCTCGGCCTCCGCCGTCTGTCGCTGCACGTCG
>JBGTDR010000173.1:0-22552 GCA_041748215.1 Chthoniobacterales bacterium | reverse complement strand
GTCCTCTCCCGCCGCACCCGCGCCCTCCTGCTCGACGCGCAAGCCTCCCTCGAAATGGCCCCCGCCGTCGCCGAAATCCTCGCCGCCGAACTTGGCCACGACGCCACCTGGATCGCGGATCAAATCAACGCCTACCGCGACCTCGCGAGCGGCTACCTCATCGCGAACCAGGCCTAAATTTCCACGGTACCGCTGAGGGTCGGCACGAGCACCCGAGGTCGAAAATCCTTCCCTATCGACATCCCTGGTTCCCAGCAATGGCAGCAAGCGAATCCTCACTCGGCAAGCACAAGCACGGCCTCAAACGGGTTCTCGCCTAGCGCATTAATTTCCGCACATCGGCTCGTGATGAGTTTGATCAAACTTGCGCGGGTGCAGTTCCCGACCCGTAACCAAACCAATTTGGGTGGATGGCCGTGAAGCAAACTGCGTTGGTAAAAGTCCGAATCTTTGGAAACGACGGTGTATCCATGATTTCGGGCATATTCCCAAATTGACTGGTCAGGAGCACCAAGCAATCCGCAATCACGTGCATGAGCGCTTTCAGGAAACATCGCAGCCACCAGGCGCGGCAACTTTGGCGAGAGATTCTCGTCAAAGAGCAGCTTCATGCGGAACGACGCTCATGCGGCGATCACGGTCGGCGGCAAACGAAAAGCACGCTTGAATATCATCGGCCGTCAAATCTGGAAAATCGTCCAGAATCTCCGGAACAGTCATCCCGCCGCCGAGGTAGTCAAACACGTCTCCCACGGTGATACGCGTGCCACGAATGCAAGGCTTGCCACTTCGGATGAGCGGGTCAATGGCGATGCGTTCCCGATAGTCCATTCTGGGACAGTAGAATTCCCCTGGCAGCCAGTCAACGGCCTCAAAACGCTCGAACGCATGAATTCCGACGACTGAAACAATTCGCCGCGCAGCCGGTTTGTCCTAAGGTTTCGTAGGCGCAAATTCCGCCATTCATCCGAAACTCTTCCCATCCCATGCTCACCCTCCGCGATTCTTCGTTGCTCATCTCTCAGGCGTATTTCACGGGCCAGTGGCTTGACGCGCGGTCCGGGCGCACGATTCCCGTTACGAATCCGGCCACCGGCGAAATCCTCGGCTCCGTGCCCGAGATCAGTGCTGAAGAAACGACAGACGCCATCGCGTTCGCTGCGACTGCCATGGTCGATTGGCAAAAACGCAGCGCCACCGACCGGTCGAAAATCCTGCGCCGATGGTTCGATCTGCTCGTGGAAAATTCCGATGACCTTGCCGCAATCTTGACCGCCGAGCAGGGCAAACCGCTGGCCGAAGCGAAAGGCGAAATTGCCTACGGAGCCGGCTACGTCGAGTGGTTCGCCGAAGAGGCCAAACGCGTTTACGGCGACATCATTCCCGCGCCGTCATCCGACCGCCGGCTCGTCGTGACAAAACACCCCGTTGGCGTTTGCGCGGCGATCACGCCGTGGAATTTCCCGAATGCGATGCTCACCCGCAAGGTCGCGCCTGCCCTTGCGGCCGGTTGCGCCATGGTGCTCAAGCCCGCCACGCAAACACCGCTCTCCGCCCTTGCCCTCGCGCTGCTTGCCGAGCGTGCCGGGCTGCCGCCGGGGCTTTTCAGCGTGGTCACCGGCAAGGCCTCGGAAATCGGCGGCGCTCTCACGGCCAGCCCGGTCGTCCGCAAACTCACGTTCACCGGTTCGACCAGCGTCGGCAAATTGCTGATGGAGCAGTGCGCCGCGACGGTGAAAAAAGTGACGATGGAACTCGGCGGCAACGCGCCGTTCATCGTGTTCGACGACGCAGATCTTGATGCCGCCGTCGAGGGAGCGATCGCTTCCAAATACCGCAACACCGGCCAGACCTGCGTCTGCGTGAATCGTTTCCTCGTGCAGGATGGTGTTCACGACGCATTCGTCGAAAAACTCACCGCGGCCGTGACCCGGCTCCGCGTCGGTAATGGTTTCGACGACGGAGTGACCCAGGGCCCGCTCATCGACGAACCCGCCATCGAAAAAGTCGAAGCCCTCGTCGCCGATGCGGTCTCGAAGGGGGCACACGTCACGGCAGGCGGCAAACGCCACGCGCTCGGCGGCACGTTTTACGAACCCACCATTCTCACTGGCGCAACGACCACGATGGAACTGGCGCAGGAGGAAATTTTTGGCCCGGTCTCGGCCATCTTTCGATTCGCGACCGAAGCGGAGGCGATTGCGCTGGCCAATGCAACCGACGTCGGGCTCGCGAGTTATTTTTACACGTGCGATCTTGGCCGTGCGTGGCGCGTCGCCGAGGCGCTGGAATACGGCATCGTCGGACTCAATACCGGCCTCGTTTCCAATCCGATGGCACCCTTTGGCGGCATCAAGGAATCGGGCCTGGGCCGCGAAGGCTCGAAGTACGGGATCGAGGACTACCTCACGGTCAAATACATCTGCATGGCCGGATTGTAGCAGCAGGATGGCGTAACTTTCTCCGCACCGCTGATACAGCGCCAACAACCACATCCTGGCAGGTCGGATGCGGCGTGATCGTGCGGCATCCAATTACGCGCCAACTGTCGACTCCGGCGGCAGGCGTGTGGGGCATCGAGATTCCACCCGGAAGATTTTGTCGCCGATTTTCGATGCCCCGTCTGCCAGTGGATCAGAAGTTTTTCGGCAGCTTGACCATGCCGGTTCTCACCGACGTGTTGCCGTAAACGTCCTTGGCCACGACGGACACTTGCACGCTTCGTGCCGAGGCCTTGATCAACTTTCGCAAGCTCGACACCTTCACACTCGCCTTCCAGTTCCGCGCCACCTTTGCGGCGATTTTCCGACCGTTGACGTATACCTTGAGGGAGCGCAGCCCGCTCTGGTCCCGCGCTGAGCCGCTGAGCAGGAGAAAGGAGGATTTGCCGTTTCCGGTGATTTTCGACCCGTTTGCGATACGCAAAGCCGGCGGAGAAAGTTCCGGCCGATTGACCGGGGGCACGGAATTCGTGCTGTATTCGATTGTCTCCCCGGGCAGCGGGGGCGTCAGACTTGGCGGACGGCGCAGCCTGGATCCCAGTTCATAATCGTTGGCGAGGGCCAGCAAATTTCCATCGTCGAACGCTCGTCCGGTGAAGAGCAGGCCAACGGGGCCCGTGCTGTCGGGGATGGACATTGGGACACTCACTGCGGGCAGCCCGAGGTCATCGACCAGGCGAAAGGCGGGACCTACGTCGCGGTTCACGTAAGCCACCGCGTCGAAATTATTGTCATCGAGAAATTTCGTCCACGTCGCCAGCATCGAGTTGTTTGCGGCAAGGGAAGCCTGCATAAGGGGAGACTCGATCGGCAGGCTTGTACCTTCGGCGAAGCTGTTTTTCAGCGGACCAAGCGCCTCGGGCGGCACCGGAATGGCGAGGCTGAGTGCGTTCAGCCGTTCAACAGACTGGTTTTCTGCGAGCATGAATGGAACCCAATAGGCCCCAACGCTTGACAGGAAAGAGGTCGGGGCATTGAACCACGCGTAGGCAACGGCGATGTCGGCATCCGCAGGATCCGCATACTTGTTGAAAATCGGCACCTCGACCTCAACGACCGTAGCACCGAGCGAGCGAAGCGTATCCAACGCGGTGGAGAACGTGGCTGGATCACCGTAGTCCGGAAAGACGTACTGACCGGGTTTGGGAACAGCGATCCTTTTTCCAGCGAGCGCGCCCGGGCGCAGCAACGCGGAATAGGAGACCGGGCGGCGTTGCTCGAAGGGAAGCACGTAGGGTGTCCAGAGGTCATTATCGTCGCGAAACGCGATGGTATCCATGACGGCGGCGACGTCCGCAACCGTTCGAGCAAAAGGCCCGAGGACGTCGGCGATGGCAAACAGCGGGAATGTTCCTCCGAGTGGTACGAGGCCCCGCGTGGGATGGTGTCCGGCGATTCCGTTGAGTGACGAGGGTACGCGGATGGATCCCCAGGTTTCCCCACCGAGCGAGTAACCTGATAAATTCGCCGCGACGGCCACGGCGGAGCCACCGCTGCTTCCACCGGGAGTTGAGAATTCGTAGGGGTTCAGCACTGCGCCGTACGCGTCGGAAATGCTGTTGTCTGCGGACAATGCAAGCGTGGCCATGTTTGCCCGGCCGAGGATCGGCGAGTTCTCCTGCCGGATGCGGGTCACGACTTTTGCGTCCTCGCTGGCAATGATGTCCAGCCAGTCCTTCACTCCCACCGCGATGGCCATTCCCTCAATCTTGTAGGAATCCTTCACGACATACGGCACTCCGAGCAATGGGCCTTCGGCACCCGCAGCGCGAGCGGCATCGGCAGCTTGCGCTTCCGCGAAAACCAGCGGGTTGACAACGGGAACGGCATTAAGTTTGACGCCGGCCTGATCGTAGACCGCGATGCGGTTGAGGTACATCGAGACGAGGTCCACGCTCGTGAGAGCGCCATCGTTCATTGCACGCTGCATCTCGGCAGTCGTGGCCTCCTCCAGCGTGAACGTCTGGGCCGTGGCGGGCCGCCCAATCACGAGGCACAAGCCAAGTGAAAGCAGGCCGAGAAATCGACCAAAGGGTGATGGAATGGAATCTTGCTCCCGTCCGACGAAGCGGCGGGACCGGCTGATAAGGTGCGTATTTGGCAACATATGGTTGCACTTCCCTTGGTGCAGAAACCGCGCCAGAAAATGGCTCCAGATTTTCCACCTCCCGTTGAAGGCGATGAATAAAGCCTCGCGGGGCAAATCTATTTTCCGGGGACCGCGCGCTCCCGGCTGCGAACTGGCGCGCTTTTTGCAGGCTATGGCGATTCGCGGAGAGCGGTCCGCCGGAGAAACGTGCACATTCTTGCGAAAGATTGCGCCGGCAAGCGTAACCCGCGGGATCAAATTTCGTTTTGATCCGTGATCTGTCGATTGGCAGCCGGGTGCCGAAGGTCCCGGCTCGAAACGCCGCGGATCCGCTGAAGGGTGCTTTCAAGGTGGGAGCGGTTTGCGAGACCGCATTCGCTTGCGATGGCATCCAGCGTCATGCGCTGCGGCGAGCGCAGCAGTTCAACGGCGCGTTCGACGCGGATTTCCAGCAGCCACTGGTGCGGAGTGATTCCGGTGGATTCCTTGAAAGCCCGGGCAAAGTGGAAGGAACTCATGCCCAGAACGGCCGCAAGATGCTCAAGCTTGATGCGACGGCCAATCTGGGAGCGGGCGAAATCCGTGAGGCGGCGGCGCTCGGCAAATGTAAGGCGTCGGGTTTCGCCCCGCCGGCGCAGGCCGGGGTTGGCTCGCTGTGCAAGATGCATCACAAGGGTCAGCCCCAAGTGTTCGACGAGCAAGTCGTTCGAGGGCGAGCGCTGCCGGGTGCAGGCAACCATGCGCTCCATCGCCGCCCGTGTGAACGGATCAATGGCCGTTCCCAGCGTAAGGCGGCCAAACCCGGAAAAGTCGCGAACGCCAGCGCCGCTCAACCAGGACCGCGCCAGATCAGCCGGGATCGCAATCGAGACGGTCTGCACCTTGCCCTCCAATTCGAGGAGCGTCTCGGTGTGTGCGGGAAATACGATGAGGCGGCCCGGCCAGGCAGGTGGTTGAAATTGCCGGCATCCGTCGTACGTAAGCTGCATTTTCGCCCGACCGTCCGTGATCAAGCCAAAAACGTAATCCTCCATTTTTGGGTAAAGCGTCTCTGACGATGAGAGCGCGGACGTGATGACCGAAATCGGGCTTTCTCCAAAGTCCACCAGCTCATCAATTTCCTGCGCTCTCACGACGCTCACATAGCGCGAGAAGCTGGAACCGCGGAGTTCGCCATCGTTCCTCCCATCCGACTGACCTGTTCGAACTTCGGCGTTGGAGTCCATCCACAACTTGCAGCACCCACTGTGCCAAAGCCGGTGTCGACCCGTGTGGTGCGCAGATCGGCGCGGGAGATGGCCGGCGCGTTACGGCGTTCCGATCTTCACTTTCAGGCCATTGGCAGCACGACGTGAGCCACCGCACCCGGTCCAGGCTCCCGGTTGCGAAGATCAGCGGTGCCGCCGTGAAGCTCCACCGCTTCCCGGACGAAACACAGCCCGAGGCCCGAGCTCTTCCGGCCGGTGCCGGGTCGCGGCAGCGAATAAAATCGATCAAAAACCTTGGACTGAGCGTAGTCGGGCAGGCCGGGGCCTTCGTCTTCGACCGTGATGACCACGGAGCCCGCCTCTCGACGCACGTCCACTTTCACCCGTCCGCCGGAGGGTGAAAAATCGAGGCTGTTCTGCACGAGATTGCCGGTGGCGGCTTCGAGCAGGAATTCATCGCCACGCAATTCGCACCCATCGCCCGTGGTGAGATCGATGGTCAGCCCGGCATCCAGCGTGCGCGATCGTGCCTGCTCGACCACGCGCCGAACAACCGCCGCGACGTCGACGGGCTGGGGATTGTCGAGGCGCCGTCGGCTTTCGATGGAGGCAAGAGCGAGCAAGCGCTCGATCAGGGTCTGGAGCCGGCGGGCTTCACTGCGGATGTTGGCGACAAAACGATCGCGCTGCTCCGTCGGCAGGTCGGGCTCGTCGAGCAACTCGGAAGCCCCGCGGATCGCCGCGACGGGCGCTTTCATTTCGTGACTGAACGTCTGCACGTACGATTCGACGTATTTGCGCCCTTCGAGGGCGTCGCGCATACGGTCGATCGACTCGGCCAGCACGCGCAGGTGACGGCCCGGCATGCGCGGCGGCGACGGGCGATCACCCCGCGTCACCGCTTCGGCATGGCGCGTCAATTTCGCGAGCGGATCGACCACCCACATGGAAAAAAACACGCCGATCAAAACGAAGATCACGATGGCGATCAGGCCGAGGGCGAGGATTTCATTTTTCGTCTCGCTGATAAAATCGCGCAGGCTGCGCTGGGGTTTGTAAACCGTGAGCACGCCCATAATGCGGCCACCCACGAGCAGCGGGGCTCCGACGTACATGATCGACGAATTCAGGTCGTCTTCGTTTTCCCGACTCGACCGCGCACCGTACGATCCGAGCAGCGTGAGCCGGACGTCGTTGAAAATCGAAAAATCCTGGCCGACCCGCGTTGGGTCACGGGAGTCGAAAACAACCACTCCCCGCCCGTCGGTGATGTAGATATCCATCAGCACCCGCTCCTTGAGCAGGTTGTAAATCTGGGCGTTCAATTCGCGGCGCTGCGCGGAAGCCATGCCTGCGACAAGCGACGCCGGAAGCTCGCCGGTGGTTTCGATTTCGTGCGAGACAAAAGCGGCCAGCACTTCCGCGGCGTCGACCATTGGCTCCTCCGCCGCCTCCAGATATTGCCGCTCGACGCGGTCGAAAATCGGATTCAACAGAAAATAAATTCCAGCCAGCGCGAGCAGGACAAATCCTGTGAGGATGCGAGCGGTGATGCTCATGCGATGTCTCGTGGTGTCACGATTCTTCCACGAGCGAATAGCCGAATCCACGGTGCGTGCGTATTGGGTCATCGTCGGCGCGCACGGCGTGCAATTTGGCGCGCAGGCCCTTGATGTGGGCGTCGACCGTGCGCTCCATCGCGGCGTCCGGCTCCTCCCATGCTGCGTCCATCAATTGTGCGCGCGTAAAAACCCGGCCCGGCTTCGCGATCAACGTGCGCAGCAAGCGGAATTCCGTGCGCGCCAGCTCGAGCGGTTCGCCGTGGAAGAAAATCACGCAGCGATCCGCATCCACGACAAATCGCGCCGCGGTGTCGGACGGAACGACCACATTTTCGGAGCCTCCGCGCACCCGCCGCAGCACGGCCCGGATGCGAGCGCTCAATTCGCGCGGGCTGAATGGCTTGGTGACGTAATCGTCGCCGCCGATCTCAAGACCCACGACGCGGTCGATCTCGTCGGAGCGCGCGGTGAGAAAAAGCACCGGAATGTTATGAGAAATCCGCAGCCGCCGGCAGACCTCGAATCCGGTCATGTCCGGCAATCCGACATCGAGCACGACGAGATCAAACGTTGCTTGCGCGATCCGCGCCAGCGCCTCCCCGCCGGTGCCGCAGCACTCGGTCTCACAGCCGTCGGACTCCAGCGGGTATTGGATCGTATCGCAGATCGCAGGCTCGTCCTCGACGATGAGGATGCGCGGACGAGGGGCGGGCGGAGCGTTCATGATCGGAGACCTCCCCGTTTTCTCACGAATCGGCGGACGAGGGAAGCCGCGCCCATTTTCAGATCGCCGCTCGCGGATGACGCGTGAATTTTTCCGCCCAATCCACCCGCGCCGTGGCCAGCATGAGCAGAGCCAGAGTCGCGACCGCGCCAATCGTGATCGTGAGACCGCTCAGGCCATCGAAGAAAAAGCTGTAGCTGAAGAGGATCATGTACGCGAACTGCGCGGGCAGCGCGACGGCCGAGAGCGCACGCCCCGCGACCGCATGGACGTAGCCGCTGACGAGCACAAGCGACACGAAGGCCGCGATCAGAAAACTCGCGTGCACCGGCATCACGTCGACGAGATAGGCAAACAGGAGCTGAAACGCAAAACATCCAGCCGCGAGAAAAAAATAATTCATCGGGTGCAAGGAAACACCGCGTTTTGCTCCGAGGATCAGGAGCACCGCAAAGAAAAAGAGCAACGAGACCGGCGCAAAAAAACTGATACGGGCGGCGACCGGACCGGCATTCAGCACTGCCGGCATGGGCATCGTGATGGCCTGCGCACCGATGATGTCCGCGTAGTCCCACGCAAGCGCGAGACCGCCGTTTGCGGTCGTTTCGCGACTGGTCGGCGACGCGGTCGGGAAATCGACGTCCCGGAAATTCGCCAGCATCGCCAGACGGAAATTTTGGATGCGTTGCGCGCTTCCGAAAACGTAGGCCCACTCGTCCAGGCCGCGGGCGCGGTAGCTCACGGTGAGCGGAATCGATCCGCCCGCGGGAACAACCGCGGCCTCCGTGAGTCGTCCATCGCGGGGCACGGCCGCCCCGGCCCCCTCGCTCCCCAATTGAAACGTCACGTCGTGGTAACTCGTGTCAGCCGACGGTAACTCGAAGGCGACCGTGATCGACTGGGCGATGGGCGTGGGGTTGGCGATCCGATAGTTCGCGCGAAACGTGACCTCGTACGTGCGATACCACAGCAGGCCTTTTTGTTTTGGTTCGGATTCGAGGTGCACGCTGACGTCGGACGCATCGGGCAAAATGATCCGGCGGCCATTTTCGCCGGTCGGTGAAGCATACCATGCCTGTGGGTGCATTTGCTGGAGAGGGCGGCCCCAGGCGGCACCGACGGTGGAACCCAGCCGGTCATCGGTGGAAACGGTTCGAACGAGCAGTGCCGAACCCAGGAAAAACCAACCGGCGGCGGTGCAGGCAAGAATGAATCCGACGGCGAGAAGGCGTTGAGGAGTGATCGGTTGGGACGTCATGCCAGCAAGGTGTTCAGAGGTTGAGGTCGCGTTTGCGGTAATGAATTTCGAGGGCTGGCGCCTCGTCGCGGACGAGGCGTTTTCGAAAATGCAACCCGCCGCCGGGCTCGCCAGTTACCGGCTCGACGTTGCCGTCGAAAGCGGTCGCTTCGTAGGCTTCAGGCAGGGACAACGTCAACGCGACGTTTTCGATGAAGAGCGGCGTCGCGGGCAGCGATACGGCCAGCCGACCCTGCATCGGCGCGAACGCAACGCCCCGCGCGGTGTAGGAAAATGTGACGTCGGACGTGACCGTCTGATCGGATTTGCGACCGGCGGAAATCGGGAGCTCCAACCCGCCATCGTCCCGGACGAGTGGGTTGGTCGGGACACCATTGATCGCACACGTCAGGAGTGTGCTTTCCGCCGGGAGCACAAATCGCCAACGCAGCCCGCCCCGATGTTCGACGCGAACTTTTGCTTCGCAGAGCAATTCACCGCCGGGAACCATCCGCACGGCGTAATGAGCCCCGGGGATCCTGGCGGTCGCCGTCTCGAGTATTGCAAGTTTGCGCGCCACCAAACTGAACGGGCCTTCGCTTCGCACGACAAACGGATTCTCCCCGGTTACCGCCTCCTGCATCCAGATTGGAAGCTCCGCGGTTCCAGTGATCGCGCCACCCGCACCGGTAAGTTCGACGCCCGGTCCGGGCACAACGGCAAAAAGATTTCGCGCGGGGGGTGCCCCCTCGATCACCGGCGTTGCGAGATTCCAGCGATCGCCACTTTCGGGCAGCGGGAGCTCGTATTTCACCACCACGGTGCGTTCGAGCACGCCGGGAGTTTCCCAATGCAAAACAAGCCACTTCGCACCGTCGCCGTCGACAGTTATTCGATTGGAACCGAGATCGTCACCTGAGACGTTGGTTTTGCTCGCATTTTCCGGGAGCACTGCGTTCGCGGCATTGCCAGTTCCGGATTCGCCCGCCAGCCGGAGGTGAACGACGAACTGGATCCGGTCCGCGACCTGCCGGGCCACAGTCTGCCCGATCACCGTCCAGTTCGTCGCCACCACCGGCTCGTCGCCGATGAGCTGTAAATCGAGAGCTCCACCCTCGGCGGGCAGCGAATAAGAAGAACCCGTTCCAAACGATGCGGCCCCACTCACTGCCACCCGCATGCCGTCAGGAACACCGGCGACCTCCAGACGGCCCACGGCAACCGGCGGAATCTGAAGCGTCAGCCGGTCCGATCCCGCCGCAAAGGTCAACTTCACCCTCGTCCGGCCCGGTTGATCCGTGAGCAGGCAGAGCATTCCGTTCCGGACCAGCACCGTGGCATCCGCGGGTTCGACGGAGTCCAGCGCGAGTGGCATCCCAAGCAGCGGGATCATCTGCCAGCCCGCGGCAAACACCGCAACGTCACACTCCGCGGTTCCGGCAGCGACTCCGCCATGAAAATTCACCCGCACGACGACGGCGGTGACCGCCGACGGGATGGGCGGCGGATCGGCGGGCTGTGTCGCGGCAGCGAGGAGCTGGCGCACTTCGGCAAATGGCAACGTGACCTCGGCCCGATCGAGCGACTCGTTGAGCTCGGTTCCGAAAGCCGCTGCCGCAGGCAACAAGACTACGCAGGTCGCGGCGAGGTAAATCAACTTCATGGCGGGGAGATTGACCCCGGCACGTGAAACGCTGATGAACCGCGCGTGAAATTGCTGTGAAGAACGGCGCGCCGCCCCGTCTGTCTACTTCCGGGTTATCTCAACCGATGCGAGCTTCGAGATCTCGCTTGAGCACCAGTCAAGGGGAGACGGGAAAGGGCTTTGCAATTTGGGCGTGCTTTGCCAGTTTGTCGCCAGGATTCAGGGTATGTACGCGAATTATGAAACGGGCGGATTTTTCGACGAAATGTTTGTGCGGCCGGGCGAGGTCCGTCCGCACTATGCGAAATTGCTCGAGCGATTCAGTGAAATGGATCCGGGTGATTTCGAGCGCAAGTGCGCGCTCGCCGAGCATTCCTACCTGAGCCAGGGGATCACGTTCACCGTTTACAGCGGCGACGAAGGCACCGAGCGCATCTTTCCGTTCGACCTCATTCCGCGAATCGTCCCGGCCAGTGAGTGGGAGCACATCGAGCGTGGTCTCGAGCAGCGGCTCACCGCGCTGAACATGTTCCTGCACGACGTTTATCACGATCAGCGGATCATCAAGGAGAAGGTGATTCCCGAGGAAGTCATCCTCAGCGCCAAACATTTCCGGCCCGAATTCATGGGATTCGACGTGCCACGGAACATCTACATCCACATTTGCGGCACCGACCTGATCCGCGACAACAACGGGCAATACCTCGTGCTCGAAGACAACGGTCGCTGCCCGTCCGGTGTTTCGTATTTGCTCGAGAATCGCGAAGCCATGAAGCGGGTGTTCCCGCGGCTGTTCACAAAATATTCGGTCCGGCCAGTGGACCGTTACCCGCAGGAGCTGCTCCGGGTTTTGCGGTACATCGCACCCGGCCAGAATCCTGACCCGACTGTCGCCGTCCTCACTCCGGGCATCTACAATTCCGCCTACTTCGAGCATTCGTTCCTCGCCCGCGAAATGGGCATCGAAATCGTCACCGGAGCCGATCTCGTGGTCCAAAATTCGCGCGTCTACATGAAGACGACGAAGGGACTCAAACAGGTCGACGTGATTTACCGCCGCATCGACGACGATTTCCTCGATCCCAAAGTTTTCCGCAAGGATTCCGTGCTGGGTGTTCCCGGCCTCGTCGAGACTTACAAAGCTGGCAACGTGAGTCTCGCCAACACGATTGGCACCGGTGTCGCCGATGACAAGGTCACCTATTATTACGTTCCGCGGATGATCGAATTCTACCTCGGCGAGAAACCGATTCTTCCCAACGTCGAGACGTACCTTTCGTCTGAGGAGAAGGACCGCACGTTCATCCTCGAAAACATCGAAAACCTCGTGATCAAAGCAGCGAACGAGAGCGGTGGTTACGGCATGTTGATTGGGCCTCAGGGGACGAAGGAAGAAATTGAAAAGTTTCGCCAGGCCATCATCCACGATCCGCGCGGCTACGTGGCGCAGCCGGTGATTCAGCTCTCGCGTTCCCCGTCGTTCTGCGACGGGGCCATCGAAGGCCGACACATCGACCTGCGGCCGTACGTGCTGTGCGGTGAAAAAATTTCCATCGTGCCGGGCGGTCTGACCCGCGTTGCCATGCGCAAGGGTTCGCTGGTGGTAAATTCCTCCCAGGGCGGTGGCAGCAAGGATACCTGGGTCCTCGACGACGAAGGCTGACCGCCATGCGCTTCCACCTCACTTTCCTACCATGTTAAGTCGCGTCGCCGAATCCTGCTACTGGCTCAGCCGCTACATCGAGCGGGCCGAAACGAACGCCCGCCTCCTCAACGTCAACATGGAGCTCATGCTCGACCTTGAGGACCCCAACTCGGGCTCTGTGCGGCGCCATTGGGAACCGATCCTCGCGACCCTCGAAGATCAGGAACTTTTCAACAAACTTTACGAGTCCATCGACGCCGATTCGGTGATGGAATTTGTCACGTTCGAGAAAAAAAATCCGAACTCCGTGATGTCGTGCATTTCGACCGCCCGGGAAAATGCCCGTACCGTGCGTGAGCAGATTTCGAGCGAAATGTGGGAGCAGATCAACAAGATTTACCTGTATCTTCGCAGCCCGCAGGCGCGGGCCGACTACCGCCACACGCCGCACGATTTTTACAGCAGTGTCATCAGCGGATCGCACCTTTTCCAGGGCATCACCGACGCAACCATGTCCCACGACGAAGGCTGGGACTTCATTCAAGTCGGCAAGTTTCTCGAGCGCGCCGACAGCACGTCCCGCGTGCTCGACGTGAAATACCACATCCTTCTCCCGAGCGGCGAACGCGTCGGCGGCAACGTCGATATCACGCAGTGGATGGCGGTGCTGCGCTCGTGCAGCGCGCTGGAGGCCTACCTGAAAATTCACGTCGGCGACGTGTCGGCGTGGAAAACCGCGGACTTCCTCATCCTGCACCCGACCTTTCCTCGATCGATTCGTTATTCGGTTGCCAATCTCGACCACGCGATTCACCGGATCTCCGGTGGCGGAATTTTTGGATTCCGCAACGAAGCCGAACGCCTGTCCGGCATGCTGCGCGCCAGCATCGACTACTCGACCATCGAAATGGTCTTCGAAAAAGGCCTGCACGAATACCTCGACCGCACCCAGCTCCGCCTCACCGAAATTGCCGAGGCGCTCAGCAAAACCTACTGCGAATGGATGGAAGAACCGGTGCCAGCCGAATCTGAGCCCGAGCCAGAATCTCAAACGCAGTCGCAGTCCCAGTCGCAGTCATCGACACCGGCGTAATCCGGCAGCGGCCGTCACCGCCGGTCAGCGCTCAAATCACAAAAAAAAGAGGCCCGGCGTTACCGCCGGGCCTCGAAGTTGGATCGGATCGAAAATCCGAACCGTGATCAGTAGCGGTAGGTGTCGGATTTGTAAGGACCCTCGACCTTTACGCCGATGTAGTCGGCCTGCTCGGACGTGAGCTTGGTGAGCTTCGCGCCAATTTTTTCGAGGTGAAGTCGGGCCACTTCCTCGTCGAGCTGTTTCGAGAGCACGGTCACACCCGGTTTGTTGGTCGACCGGTTTTTCCAGAGATCAATCTGAGCGAGCGTCTGGTTCGTGAAGCTGTTGCTCATCACGAAGCTCGGGTGGCCGGTGGCGCAACCAAGGTTTACGAGACGGCCTTCGGCCAGCATGTAAAGCTGATGACCGTCTTCGAACGTGTATTGATCGACCTGCGGTTTGATCTCGGTCTTGGTGACTCCAGTCAGGTTGTTGAGTGCATCGACCTGAATTTCGTTATCGAAATGGCCGATGTTACAGACGATGGCCTGATCCTTCATCTTCGTGAGGTGCTCGAGGCGAATGATGTCCTTGTTTCCCGTGGTGGTGACGTAGATGTCGCCCCAGCCGAGCGTGTCTTCGATGGTCAACACGCGGAATCCTTCCATCGCGGCCTGCAGCGCGCAGATTGGATCGATTTCGGTCACGACGACCTGGGCACCCTGAGCGCGGAGGGCCTGGGCGCAGCCTTTGCCGACGTCACCGTATCCGCAGACCACTCCGACTTTGCCGGAAATCATCACGTCGGTCGCACGTTTGATTCCGTCGACGAGCGACTCGCGGCAACCGTAGAGGTTGTCGAACTTCGACTTCGTCACCGAATCATTCACGTTGATCGCCGGGACGCGGAGTTTGCCGGCCTGGTGCATCTCGTAAAGACGATGCACGCCCGTGGTGGTCTCTTCGGAAACACCCTTCCACGATTTCAGGAAATTGGTCCACTTGATCGGATCCTCGGCGTTGACCTTCTTGAGCAGGGCCTTGATGACACCCTCTTCGTACGATCCCGCGGGAGCATTGACCCACGTCGAGTCGCCCTCTTCAAGGTCGGCGCCTTTGTGAATGAGCAGGGTCGCGTCCCCACCGTCATCAACGATGAGCTCCGGGCCCGAGCCATCCGGCCAGGTCAGCGCCTTCATGGTGCAATCCCAATATTCCTCGAGCGTTTCACCCTTCCAGGCGAAGACCGGGATGCCCGCGGCGGCAATTGCAGCGGCGGCGTGGTCCTGGGTCGAAAAGATGTTGCACGAGCACCAGCGCACGCTGGCTCCGAGATCAACGAGCGTCTCGATGAGGACCGCCGTCTGAATGGTCATGTGCAGGCTGCCCATGATGCGCACTCCGTCGAGCGGTTTTTCGGCGGCGTATTTGCGGCGGGTGGCCATCAAGCCGGGCATCTCGTGCTCGGCGATCTGGATTTCCTTGCGGCCGAACTCAGCAAGCGTGATATCGGCGACTTTGTAGTCGAGGGCGGTGGCGGTTTCGGTGTTCATAAAAGGTTTTAGGATTCAGGTTTCAGGTTTCAGGTCCGTTTGCGGAACGCTCGCTCGGCGCGTTTGTTACGAGTGACTGGCGGTATTGGATGAGGGATTGCAGCATGGCGGCGAGTTGCCGACTTTCGTCAACCAAGGCGCTGGATGTTTCCCGCGAGATGAGCGACTGGCGGGTCGCGATGTAGAGTTGTGTCCGAAGTTCTCCGGCTGAGCCCTTGGCGATTCGGAGGAACCGGATGAAATCACGCTGCGAATCCCGCTCGTATCCTTCTGCAATATTGGACGGGACCGAGATCGCCGCGCGCTGGATTTGATCCCGCAACGAGAAGTCGCGGCAGGTTTCCATTGCTGCGCAGACGTCAACCGCCAACTGGCAGCCGCGCTTCCAAACTTCCAAATCTTCGAATGACGAATAGGCCATATCCTGAAACCGGAAACCTTGAACCTGAAACCTACTTCGCCGCCTTCTTGAGGGCGGCGGCCTTGTCGGTTTTTTCCCAGGGCAGATCGAGGTCTTCCTTGCCGAAGTGGCCGTAGTTGGTGCTCTTCGAATAAATTGGGCGGAGCAGGTTGAGCTGCTTGACGATGTCGGCCGGTTTGAAACTGAACGTCTTTTTGACCGCGGCCTCGATGGCCTCTTCAGAAACGAGATGCGTGCCGAACGTGTCGATGTGGATGCTCACCGGATTCGGGTGGCCAATCGCGTAGGCAAACTGAATTTCGCACTTCGCCGCGAGACCCGCTGCCACGACATTTTTCGCCACGTAACGCCCCATGTAAGCAGCGCTGCGGTCCACCTTCGACGGATCTTTTCCGGAAAAGGCACCGCCACCGTGACGGCCCATGCCGCCGTAGGTATCGACAATGATTTTGCGGCCCGTCAGGCCCGAATCGCCCTGCGGCCCACCGACGACAAAACGTCCGGTCGGGTTGATCAGGAATTCGGTGTCATTCTTGAGCAGATTTTTGGGAAGGACTTTCCGAACAATTTGTTCGATGCAGAATTTTTCGATCTCGGCGTGGGCGACTCCCTCGGCGTGCTGGGTCGAAATCACGACGTTGGCGATGGAAACGGGTTTGCCGTCCTCGTAAACCACGGAAACCTGGCTTTTCGCATCGGGGCGGAGCCACTTGACCTTGCCGCTCTTGCGGATCCGGGTGAGTTCGCGGCCGAGGCGGTGCGCAAACATGATCGGCGCCGGCATCAGCTCGGGCGTCTCGTCGCACGCGTAACCAAACATCAGGCCTTGGTCTCCCGCACCCTGCTCGGCGTGCTTTTTGCCCTCGGCCTTGCGGGCATCCACACCCTGCGCGATGTCCGGCGACTGCGCGGTGATGTAGTTATTGATGAAAATCCGGTCCGCGTGGAAAACGTCGTCGTCGTGCGTGTAGCCGATGCCGCGCACTGCGGTGCGGATGATCGCTTCGTAATCGAGCTTCGCCTTGGTCGTGATCTCCCCGCCGACCACGACGATGTTGCTCTTCACAAACGTCTCGCAGGCAACGCGGCTCGTCTTGTCCTGCGCCAGGCAGGCGTCGAGCACGGCATCGGAAATGGTGTCACAAACTTTGTCCGGATGGCCTTCACCAACGGACTCTGACGAAAAGATAAAACTGCGGGACATGGATTGGAAAGTAGGGGTTGAAATAACTTATGAAGATATGTGAATATATTGATGAGTCCCATGTCGTCAATTCTAAAATCCTTGCGCGTGCTGTCCGATCCGACGCGGCTGCGCCTGCTGCGTTTACTCCGCGACGAGGAGCTGATGGTGGCGGAAATGCAGGACATTCTCGGCATGGGTCAGAGCCGGATTTCCGCCAGTCTGGCGCAGCTCAAGCGCGAAGGCCTCGTGGTGGACCGTCGCGTCGGCAAAAACATCTATTATTCGGCCGACCTGCCCGCAGACTCCCCGCTCGTGCCGCTCCTCATCGCGGCGTGCGCCGAGTTGCCGGAAGCGGCGCGGGATCCCTCCGCGCTGGCTCTCGCGCTCCGCAAACGCAAGGACCGTGCGGCCGAATATTTCAACCGGCTGGCCGGAAAATTTGGCCGCACATACATTCCCGGCCGTTCGTGGCAGGCGCTCGCGCACGCGCTGTTAAAGCTGCTTCCGCCCATGGTGATCGCCGACCTCGGCGCCGGGGAAGGCACGCTTTCACAGCTCCTGGCCCGCCACGCGAAGCGGGTGATCGCGGTCGACAGTTCCGAAAAAATGGTCGAGTTCGGCGCAAATCTCGCGCGCGAGCACGGGTTCAAAAACCTCGAATACCGGCACGGTGACATCGAAGCTCCGCCGATCGGCGACGGTGAGGTGGACGTCGCGCTGTTCAGCCAGGCGCTGCATCACGCCGCCCGGCCACCAAAAGCCGTCGCGGAAGCATTCCGGATTCTCAAACCCGGCGGCCGCCTCGTGATCCTGGATCTCGCCAGCCACAGCTACGAACAGGCCCGCGAACTCTACGCCCACCAGTGGCTCGGATTTTCCGAAGTCGAGCTCCACGAAATGATCAAACGCGCCGGCTTCACCGCCATCGACGTAGCAATTGTCGCCAGCGAAAAAGCCGCCCCAAATTTCCAGACCCTGCTCGCCACGGCGCGACGGGCGTGACGCTGCAGCTCATCACAAGCGCGCCAGGAATGCCGACAGGGACGAGACGCGGACGCGGGAATTCAACGGGAAATCCAGCTTTCCGGGAGACACGACGGTCAGCTCGTCCAACTGTAGAGATTCCAGTGCCTGGTGCATGGACTTCGTCATGCGAGGTGCGTCGGAGAACTTGAACTCGACTCCGATCCGCCGCGACCCCCGCACCAGCAGCAGGTCCAATTCCGCCCCGCCGTGCGTCGCCCAGAAAAAAGCGTCCCGCTCACCTGTGACGGCCAGGATTTGCTCGAGGCAAAACCCTTCCCACGACGCCCCGCACTTGGGATGACCCAACAAATCCTCCCATTCCCTCAGTCCCAGCAGCGTGTGAAGCAATCCGCTGTCACGTACGTAAATTTTGGGATGCCGGACCAAACGTTTTCCGAGGTTCTCGAACCACGCAGGCAACTGTCGCACCATGAACGCGTTCGAAAGGATATCCAGATGCCGTCGCGCAGTCTGGTTCGACTGGCCCAGTGATCGGCCGAACTCGGCTGCGTTCCAAACTCCGCCGTGGTAGTGCGCGATCATCTGCCATAACCGCCGCAATGCAGCTGGAGCCGTCTCGACCCCGAAAGCTCGCAGATCCCGCTCCAGGAATGTGCGTATGAAGTCTTCCCTCCAGCGAAAGCTGTCTGGCTCTGACTCCGCCACGAAAGCCAGGGGAAATCCGCCCCGCAGCCACAGTTCACGCTCCCGGCCTGCATCGACCTCCGCAAACTGAAATCCGCTTACGTCCACGAACTCGACCCGACCGGCCAAACTCTCGGACGTTCCCCGCATGAGTTCGGGTGCCGCGCTGCCGAGGATCAGAAAACGGGCTGGCAGCGGCTGCCGATCCGCCAGCACCCGCAAAATCGGAAGCAAATCCGGGCGCAGTTGAATTTCATCCAGCACGACCAATCCCTCCAACGGGTCCAGCACAAGTCTGGGTGCCGCCAACCGTGCGTCGTCCACCTGATCTTCAAGATCAAAAAATGTCGTCGGCTGACCAGCAGCGATCTGCCGAGCCAGCGTCGTTTTACCGACCTGTCGGGGCCCAAGAAGAGCAACCACCCGGCTCCGCGCCAAACCCTCCCTGATCCGCTCCAGTAATCGAACGCGCTCAACATTCATTAACGAAATATGGACATCATATGTCCATATTTCAATGTTAGAGGCACCAATGCAGGTTTCTCACGCTGCCGCACCGGGATCTATGAGGCGGTAGCCGATGCCGACTTCGGTGTGGATGAGTCGGGGGGATCCGGGGCGTGGCTCCAGTTTGCGGCGGAGATGGGTGATGTAAACGCGTAGATACTGAGATTGGTTTTCGGCCTTGTCGCCCCACACTTCGCGAAGCAGCTGTCGGTGGGTGACGATGCGGCCGGCGTGCCGGATCAGCACGCGGAGCAGGGAAAATTCGGTGGGCGTGAGTTTGATTTCTTCGCGTCCGAGCGTCACGGAGTGGGCCGCGAGATCGACTCGGAGCGGGCCGCATTCGCACACGGGATCACCGGTTTCTGCAACGGAGCGGCGCTGGATTACGCGCAGCCGGGCGAGCAGCTCAGCGGTGTCGAACGGCTTGGTGACATAGTCGTCGGCTCCCGCATCGAGCGCGGCAACCTTGCCTTCGGCGTCATCGCGAACGGACAGAATGAGCACCGGCACGCGGCTCCACTCGCGCAGGCGAGTGAGCACCTCGCGACCGTCGAGGTCGGGCAAACCGAGGTCGAGGATAACGGCATCGGGCCGTCTTTGGGCCGCTTCGAGAAGCCCATCCTTACCGGTTTCGGCCTCGATCACATGGTAGGTCGCGGCCTCCAGCGTGAGGCGAAGCAGGCGACGAATTTGCCGCTCGTCATCGATCACAAGCACGGTCCCACTCATGGCGTAACCTCGGCAAGGTGGGAGGTTTCAACCGGCAACGAAATGACAAACGCGACGCCACCGCCGGATGCGGCCTCGGCGCGAAGTGAGCCGCCGTGGGCTTCGACAAAACCCCGGGCGATCGACAGTCCGAGGCCGATACCTCCGGTGTGCGCCGGGTCGCCGCGGGTGAATTTTTCAAAAATCGGCACACCGTCCGGCAGTCCGGCGCCACGGTCGGTAACGGCCAGCGTGAGCTCGCCGCCTCGGACATCCGCGCTCACGCGGACCGGTTGCCCGACCGGGCTGTGGACCCCAGAGTTGCCGAGCAGCTTGCCAAGCGCCTGGCTGAGCAACGAAAAGTCGACTTTCACCAACGGGAGATTCGGGGGAATTTCGACAGTCACATCGCGTCCGCGCAGGGCGACCGTTTCGTCCTCGATGGCGGACTCGACAAGTTCCCGGATTTCGCACCATTCCCGCTGAGGGCGTACGATGCCGGTCTCGAGTCGGGTCATGTCGAGCAGGCCATTGATGACGCGATGGAGTCGGCGCACGCCTTCGCGAATTTCGTCCACGAGTGCCTGAGCGGTGGAGGGAGGCGGGGCCGCCGCAAGGCCCTCACTGGCGGCGGCGACGGCGGCCAGCGGGGTTTTGAGTTCGTGGGAAACGCAATCGAGGAGGGTGCTGCGGAGGCGGTCGGCTTCCTCGGATAGCCGGGTCATCTGCACCGCCTGAGCGAGGCGGTCCCGTTCGATCACGGCGGCAAGCTGGTCGGCAAATGTTTCGAGGAGCTGGCGTTCAGAAAACGAGAGGGCGGCGTTTTTTGGAATGGCAACCCGAAGCACACCGAACGTGACCTTGAGGCGTTTGATCGGAAGAAAAATCGCGTCGGCCTCGCCGAGCGTGTCGGTAAAACGGCCGGCTGCGCGACCGTTGGAGTAGGCCCAGGCAGCAACGGCGCGATCCCGGTCGGACATGGCCGCAAGACTGAGCGGATACGGAACGAGACCTTCGTCGGTTGCACCGGTCGGTTCGAAAAGAACGGTGGAGTCGGCGTGAAACACGGCGTTGATGTGACGGGCCGCAGCGACAAACGCGTCTTCGAGTGTGGCCGAGGTGGCGAGCGTCTCGATGAATCGGTAGAGCGCGGTGGCGCGTTCTTCGCGGTGGCGTTCCGCACGTTCGCTGCGTTTGAGCCGCTCCGTGAGGCTGCCTACGACAAGCGCCACGACAAAAAAGAGCCCGAACGTGAGCGTGTCGTGCACCTCGGCGATGTGGAACGTGTAGAGCGGAGGAATGAAAAGAAAATTCCACGCCACGGCACTCAATGCAGCCGCCAGCAGGACCGGCCCGCGTCCAAAGTACAATCCGCACACGAGGACCGTCGCAAGCAGCACAAGAGAAACCGCACTGTATCCGACCGTCGTTCGCAAAAGCAGGCAGCCGGTGACAATGCCGACCACGGCCAGGGTTGCATGCAAATATTCAGCGAGCGGCGGCCGGGTTGCCGGTGAGACGAGACGCTGGCGCCCGGATTCAGTCCCTGACTCCGCGCGAACCACGTAAACATCAATGTCTCCGCAATTACGCACGACACGGTCCACGAGCGAACCGCCGCGCAGGAAATCGCTCCACGGGTGGCCGGGCGATTTGCCGAGCACGATCTGGGTCACGTTGTTCTGGCGGGCAACGCGAAGCAGCGATTCGACGACGTCGTCGCCCGTGGTAGTGATGACTTCGGCTCCCAGTTCGCGGGCGAGCTCGAGATTCTGAGTGACGCGTGCTTTCTCCGCTTCGCTGACGGCCCGGCTCGATTCGACGTGCACGACGATCCACGAGGCGTCGAGCGCAGCAGCGGTGCGGCGCGTCCAGCGAACGAGTCGGGCCGAAAATGGACTCGGACTCACGGCAACGAGAAGCCGCTCGGCTGCTTTCCACGGCCCGGAGATCTGCTGCGAGCGCATGAAGTCGCGCAGTTCCTGATCGACACGTTCAGCGGTGACCCGCAGCGCCATTTCGCGGAGAGCCGTAAGATTACCGGGCCGAAAAAAATGATCGGACGCCACAGCGGCGCGGTCGCCAAGGTACACCTTTCCCTCGGCGAGCCGCGCGCGGAGTTGCTCGGGCGGTAGATCGACCAGATCGACGTCGGCCATTTCGATGAGGGAATCCGGCACGGTCTCACGCACCGCAATGCCGGTGATCTGAGAAACGATGTCGGCACGGCTGGCGAGGTGCTGAACGTTAACCGTCGAATAGACGTCGATGCCGGCGTCGAGCAGTTCGAGCACGTCCTGATAACGTTTGGGGTGGCGGCTGCCGACGACGTTGCTGTGCGCAAGTTCGTCGATCAGGATGAGTGCGGGTCGCCGGGCGAGCGCGGCGTCGAGGTCGAATTCCTCGAGATGAATTCCCCGATAATCCACTTGCCGCCGGGCGAGGATGGGAAGACCTGCGAGCATCGCCCCGGTCTCGCTCCGGCCGTGCGTCTCCACGACGCCGACGACCACATCGATGCCTTCGGCAAGGCGCTGCTTCCCGGCCGCGAGCATGGCGTAGGTTTTGCCCACGCCCGGTGCCATGCCAAAAAAGATCCGCAACCGCCCGCGCCGCTGTTTGCTCGACTCCCGGTGAATGGATGCCAGCAGGGCGTCGGGATCGGGGCGGTCGTGAGTTTCCACGGAGAACGGATTTATTTCAGCATATCCACCGCGAGATTGAGTTGCAGCACATTCACAATGGGATCGGGGGTGAATGGGCCCCCAGGCTGGAACGCCAGCTCGTCGATGGCCGCCCGAACGCGCTCGACGGCCAGGC
>JBGTDR010000172.1:0-13334 GCA_041748215.1 Chthoniobacterales bacterium | reverse complement strand
CGCTCGCCGCCTGCCAGCCCTTCGACGCGCCCGCCCTCCGCGACGCCATCACCGACGCCCGCCGGGAGGCTGACCAGATTATCGACGTCGTCACCGTGGACCACGTCACCAGCCAGGGCTTCGACGCGGCCGCTAAGGAACGGGCCGAAGGCCTCGTCCGCGGTTTCCGTGACTACATCGAGACCCACCGTGGCGAGATCGAGGCCCTGCAAATCCTCTACAGCCGCCCCTTCGCCCAGCGCCTCACCGAAGAAGGCCTCAAGGAACTCGAAGCCAAGCTGAAACAGGAACCCCAATTCGGACCCGACCCCGTACCGCGCGTCTGGCAGGCCTTCCAAATCCAAAATCCGAAATCGAAAATCCAAAATTCTTTGGGTCGTTTCACCGACCTCGTCTCCCTCGTCCGCTTTGCCCTCGAGCAGGAGCCCATCCTCGAGCCCTTCGAGGAACACGTCCGGCAACGCTTCGCCGCGTGGCTGGAGGCGAAACGCTCCGCCGGCATCACCTTCCAGCCCGACGAAGTGGTGTGGCTGGAAAAGATGCGCGACTACATCAGCGCCAGCGGCAGCGTCGACCGCGACCACCTCGAAGCTGACAACGTCCTCGGCCCCATCTACAAAGCCTTCGGCGAACGCCTCTGGCCCCTCATGGAAGAACTCAACCTCGCTCTCGCCGCGTGAACCCCAACCATTTAGCGCCTTTATGGCTGCAAGATCGTTTGCTTGGAGCGATCGAATCGTTCAATTTGAGTGACGACCTCATCCTCCTCCGAAATGAAGAGACCGACGATGGTGAGTCGAACGGAGCAGTGGGAGAACGCGCCATTACTCACCGGCTTGCAGTCCATCTCGAAAACGAGTTTCTAGAACAAGGTTACCCCAACAAGGACGCGAAAATTGCTATCGATTGCGAATACAATCGGCATCGCGGAGCGGTCAAGGCGCACTTTGTCAAAGGCAGGATCAAGGAACAGGTAGAGGACGCTAAGAAGAAGGTGCTGAAAGAGCATCCAACAAAGAAGGGATGGTATGCGTTTTCGATTTACCCAGATATTATCGTCCATGAACGCAGTCAAGATATTCGCAACTTGATCGTGATCGAACTGAAACGGGCCTCTAACACGATCGATGACAAATTGGACAAACTGAAACTCGAACTCTTCGTCACGCAAAACCAAAAATTTGGATACGGCTATGTTCTCGGAGCGAGCGTCATCGCGTATGACGATGATAAGTTCGGCGAGCGCCGACTCGAGCCCAGCGAGTTCTTCGTCGATTCGGAATTTTCGCAATGACCAAGGCAAGAGACCCTGATTCACTCGCGAACCTCCCTCAAGGTTGGCGTTGGACTACCGTTGACAACCTCGCAGCGCACCTCCAATACGGCAGCTCATCAAAGACTTCAGAGGACTCATCCGGTGTGCCTGTGTTGCGAATGGGCAACATCGTGAATGGCAGCTTGGACTTTGGGAAACTCAAGTATCTGCCAAAGGATCATGACGAGTTTCCCAACTTGCTGCTGCAACCGGGTGATTTGCTGTTCAATCGTACAAACAGTGCGGAATTGGTCGGCAAGAGCGCTGCCTATCACGGAAATCCACAGCCTTGTTCGTTCGCGTCGTATCTCATTCGCGTTCGTCTTGGTGATCAGTATTTGCCGGACCTTCTAGCCTACTACCTCAACTCGCATCACGGACGAGCTTGGGTGAAATCGGTCGTTAGTCAGCAAGTCGGACAAGCGAACGTGAATGGAACCAAGCTCCGAGCGCTACGCGTGCCCGTTCCGCCATTGGACGAACAACAGCTGATCGTGGCGGAGATTGAGAAGCAGTTCACGCGGTTGGAGGCGGGGGTGGCGTCGCTGAAGCGGGCTCAGGTCGCCCTGAAACGCTACCGCGCCAGCGTGCTCAAAGCCGCCTGCGAAGGCCGCCTCGTCCCCACCGAAGCGGAACTCGCCCGCCGCGAATCCCGCCCCTACGAACCCGCCACTACTCTCCTCACCCACGTTCTGAAACAACGACGGGAAGCTTGGGTAGGACGCGGGAAATATAACGAGCCAGCTACTCCCAACTCCACTGAGCTACCGTCACTTCCCGAGGGTTGGACGTGGGCGCGACTCCAACAGATTGGCTTGGTTGTTGGAGGACTAACGAAGAATCCGAAGCGAGCCAAGCTCCCAAAACAGCTTCCGTATCTGCGCGTCGCGAATGTTTATGCTAATGAGCTTCGGCTGGATGAGATCGAGCACATAGGCGTGGAAGATTCGGAACTCGAAAAATTACTCGTTCGCGATGGTGACTTGCTCATAGTCGAGGGCAACGGAAGCAAAGATCAGATCGGACGCTCGGCACTGTGGAATGGCTCAATTGATCCGTGCGTTCACCAGAACCACCTCATTAAAGTGCGATCGGTCGAACCTCGGATGCCGAAGTGGATACTTCATTGGCTACAATCGCCACTCGGACGGCGATTCGTCGAACTGGTGGCGAGTTCCACTTCTGGACTCTACACACTAAGCGTGAACAAGGTCAGCGACCTTCCGATCGCAATCCCGCCCCTCGCCGAACAACACCGCATCGTCGCCGAGGTGGAGCGCCGCCTGTCGGTGATCGAGGAACTGGAATCGGTAGTCACCGCCAACCTCCAGCGCTCCACCCGCCTCCGCCAATCCATCCTGCAAAAGGCATTTGCCGGAAAATAGCCCAAGTTCAGCAACATAGAACCTACATGAAACTCGTTTCATTCTCCGTCAGCAACTTCCGCAGTATCACGACCGCATACAAGTTACCTATTCGGCAGTCCACGATCATCATTGGCCCCAATAATGAGGGAAAATCAAATATCCTCAAAGCATTAGCAATATCCCTCGGCGTTCTTGAGGCACTTGGCGGCGTAAGACTGTATCGGGGGAGGCTCCAAATGCGCCGCCACGCGATCGCCGGTTACGAATGGGATAATGATTTCCCAGTCTCAAGGCAACAAGCTAAACCAAATGGCGAATCCACCTTTAATTTGGATTTTCAGCTTACGCCCGCAGAAGTCGATGAATTTCAGGCTGAGGTGAAAAGTTACCTGAACGGCACGTTGCCTATCGAGCTCACACTTGGCAAGGGAGAACCGGGATTCAAGGTCATGAAAAAGGGTCCCGGAGGGCCAGCTTTGTCGAAGAAAGCTGAATCAATTGCTCAGTTTATTGGAAAGCGAATCAACTTCACGTATATCCCAGCAGTCCGGACGTCGGAGCACGCTCAGGATATAGTAAATTCCATCGTAGAGCGCGAACTCGCGATGGTTGAGAATAATCCGCAATTTAAGAAGGCAATGGCAGAGGTGGCCCGTATTCAAGAGCCCGTTCTGCAAAGAATATCTACAAATATCAAAGACACGTTGCACGAGTTCTTGGAGAAAGTGACGGCGGTTAAAGTGACAGTATCCGAAGATGCGCGTTATCGGGCATTGCGGCGCAGCTATGAGATTGTAGTGGACGACGGAACTCCGACAAAGCTTGGCCGTAAGGGAGACGGTGTTCAGAGCTTGGCCGCACTGAGCTTAATGCGACAGTCTTCTCAAAGCCACGCTAGTGGCAAACAACTGATACTTGCGATCGAAGAACCCGAGTCTCATCTCCACCCAGGAGCCATTCACCAACTTCGACGGGTTATTTCCGAGATAGCAACGCAAAACCAAGTCATTATGACGACTCATTGTCCACTGTTTGTGGATCGCACTAGCGTTAGATCGAATATAGTGGTTCACAATAGGAAGGCATCCCCAGCGAAAGATGTCAGAGAGATTCGCAACATTCTTGGTATCCGAGCGGCCGACAATCTGCTGCACGTGGAACTGGTACTAGTGGTGGAAGGAGAGGACGATAAGAAAGCTCTAACAGCTTTGTTGCAGGAGGCTTCCACCGCATTGATGACAGCTTTTTCGCAGGGCGCAATCGTCGCGGATTCACTGATGGGCGGGTCCAATTTAAGTTACAAACTCACCCAAGTGCGCGAGGCTATGTGCTTGGCATACTGTTTTCTTGATCACGATAAGGCAGGGTTGGATGCGTTCAATCGAGCGGAAAAGGAGGGGCTTATTGCCATGGTAGATGTGACGTTCGCGACGTGCGCAGGGATGAAGGAGTCGGAAATGGAAGATCTTTTTGAAGAAGGTCTCTATTCAAAAATGCTTCAGGCGAAACATGGCGTATCAACTCTCAATCCTAAATTCAAGGGGACTGACAAGTGGTCTAATCGCCTTCGAGAGGTATTCAAACATCAAGGCAAGCCTTGGAGTGACCAAATTGAGGCTAGAGTGAAGGCTGATGTTTCTGAGTTGGTTGAACTAAATCCTAAAATAACACTCAACGCGCACAAGCGGAGCGCGTTTGATGCGCTTGTGGTTGCTCTGGAAACTAAACTCCGCGCTATTGGTGAAGGAAAGAAGTTACGATGGGTGAATCCCCTCAGATCGTCCAAAAGTTCTGGAACTACTGCAACACCCTCTGGGATGACGGGCAGTCGCATGGCGCCTACGTCGAGCAACTGACATTTCGGCTTTTTGGCCTACTCGCTCCCGCTCATTCGGGATTTGCCCCGCTCGGTGGGCAGACTGTCTCGCTCGCTGTCAGCTATGACCGGCGATTTACACGCCTCGATGGACGTGACACGTTGACCGCAACCTTCTACCCGATCAAACCGTCCTGAAAATCCTTCGTCGAACTTTCCGACTTCACGCCCTCGATGGGCTCGGAGCCAAGCCGCGTCCCGAGATGATCGGCCCGGTCCTGACAACGCTGCATGCCACGCTTCAGGATGCGGTGCGGATGGCGTTCCTGCATTCCAGCCGGGCGAAGGGACGGATCCCGCTTGCGCTCAAAGCAGCGGCGGAGGTGCGATTCACTGGCCACGAAGCCGACGGCGGGACGGGAACCCTGCTCCATTTCGAGGTGCCGACTTTGGGCAGTGCCGCTGGGGAAATTTTCAGCCAGCAACTCCTGTGGGAGGACGGCCCGACGGCTGATCAAACCGCATTCGAACTGCTGGGCGCGGCCCTCTCGGATGTCGCGGCCCGTCGAAAGGAGAGCAACCGCTACGATCCCGGGATGCTGCTCCGGATCGGCACGTATCGCCGCACACTTCAGCACGGTCTCAGCGGTATTTCTCTCCCCGACACCGATCTGCCTCAAGTGAGCGCCATCGACCAATCGTTGATCGCCGCGGCTGCCGAGCTGGTGGCCGTGACCCCGGGTTCGCGGCGGGTGAGGGTGGCGGGCCGCCTGGACGTCATGGGCGCAAGTCAAAGTGTCCTGAAGGTGGAAGTGCGTCCTGGAACGGTCGTCAATGCGCTTTGGGAGGGCCGCGAGGATGTCGAGTCGCTGCGCGAATACTTCAACCGCGACGTCGTCCTCGAAGGGCAGGGAGTGTTCCGGCCTTCCGGCGGGTTGCTTCGCATCGATGCGGATGCGATCCGGACCGCTGGCGCGCAGGACGATTTCTTCCGTGAGCTGCCGTCGGTCACCGCGGTGCAGCCGGACCATGAAGCAATGATTCGGGTGCGGCCCGGCGAGAAATCGCCTTACGCTCGGCTGCTCGGGAGTATCCCGGCTGAGGAATCCGACGAGGATTTTGCGGCGGCGGTCGAAGCGCTGAGCTGATGAGCGCAGATGCCGCGTATCTGCTGGACACCAATGTGGTGCTGCATGCCACTCGGCAGAATAGCCCATTTTCCGCCGCGATGGATGCGCAGTTCTCACTGCGAGAATCCAGGTTCCGTCCGGCGATCTGCGAAGTGACGGTCGCCACACGGTCGAGCGGCTGAAGGAGAAATTCCCGAAGTGGGGGGCTTGAAGAGATCGCAGAGTGTCCGCGCTGAGACTCGCCAGCATTCGCCCGCCGTATAGATTGACGAGCAATGCCGACTGCGCTTCCAGTTCCAATCAATCCGTCCGTGCTCGAATGGGCACGGCAGGAAAGCGGGTATGCCGTGGACCGCGTGGCGCAGCGTCTGAACGTCAAACGCGAGCGCGTCGAGGCCTGGGAGCGGGGGGATCTCCCGCCAACGCTGCGGCAGGTGCAGAATCTTGCGAAATTCCTTCATCGACCGCTGAATTTATTTTTCCTGCCGGCGCCTCCCCAAGTCACCCCACTTGCCGCCGAATACCGTCGATTGCCGGGTGTGACGCCCGGTCAGGAGTCGCCGGAGCTACGACTGGCACTTCGCCAGATGATCAACCGGCGGGAATCCGCGCTGGGACTGATGGAGGAAATGGGATCTGCACCTGGAAACTTCCCCCTGACTGCGCATTTGAGCGAGCAATCCGCCGACGTCGGTGAGCGATTGCGCTCGGCATTGGGGATCGACATTCCCACCCAAACCTCCTGGCGGGACGAGTGGCAGGCCTGGCGCGAATGGCGTACCGCAGCCGAGCAGCTCGGCGTCCTTGTATTCCAGTTTCCGAAGGTCGAGTTGACGGAAGCCCGCGGTTTGTCGCTCTTGCGGTTTCCCCTACCGGTCGTCGCCGTGAATCCGAAGGAATGGCCGGACTCCCGCAACTACACGCTCGTGCATGAGCTTGTTCATGTGATGCTGGCGGCTGGCCACGAAGAGGAACCAGCCCTACGCGAGCGTCGCCGCGGTGACGATTGGACGCGCCTGGAAAAATTTGCCGAGGCCGCCACCAGCTACGCATTGGTGCCCGAGGCTGCCTTGCACGGAGCCGTTCCAGCACGACCGAGCACCTGGGACATCGCGGCGGTGCGGAAGCTCGCGAGGAAATTCCGAATCACCCCGCTCGCGATGGCAACCCGATTGGGGGCTTCCGGATTCATGAGCTGGACCGAATACGCCGCTTGGAAGAAAGCCTGGGACGCCTTCGTGGCGACCCTGCCAGCACGCAAGGGCGGCTTCGCTCACCCGGTGGACAAAACTCTCAATCGGAGTGGACGGCCCTACGTCCAGCTCGTGCTTGAAGCCTTGGCCGCCAATCGCATCACCGCGGTCGAAGCGGCGCGCAATCTCGACCTGAA
This sequence comes from Chthoniobacterales bacterium, assembly GCA_041748215.1. Lineage (GTDB taxonomy): Bacteria > Verrucomicrobiota > Verrucomicrobiia > Chthoniobacterales > JAATET01 > JBGTDR01. Next base: position 6,316 of record JBGTDR010000172.1, on the reverse strand, counting down.
GTTCGAACACTTCGGCAAATTGCGAGACTCGCTGAGCGGGCGTCCTCGCACCGGTGGCGAAGATGAGTAACGGCACCGGCACCGCGATTTATTCGGTCGATACAAGTGTGTTGATGGAATGGCAGGCACGCCACTACCCGACTGACGTCTTTGCCTCGCTGACGCCTCGGGTCGATGCACTCGTGGCGTCCGGACGCTGGATCTCCCCGGAACTCGTGCGCGAAGAGAATGAAGCCGTCGGCACGGCTGCCTTGGCCGCGTGGGCCAAAGCCCGGCCACAGGCGTTCGTCCCGCTCAACGAAATCCTGGTCGAGGCGCTGGAGATTCAAGGGCGATTCCCGGGGTTGAAGGACCCAAAAGCGGAGTTCGAGGAGGCGGATGCTTACGTGATTGCACTGGCAAAGCTTCGCGACGGGATCGTCGTCACGCAGGAAACCCCGGCTGCGGAGAAACGAAATCCGCGGCGAACTCATTTCATCCCGGACGTGTGTCGTGAGCTGGGGCTCCCCTGTATCAGTCTCCTCGGTCTCATGCGCCGGGAAGGTTGGACTTTCTAAGATTCATGACCGCACCCGCCCTCGTCCAAAAACTCTGGAACTATTGCAACATCCTCCGGGATGACGGCTTGTCGTATGGAGACTACGTCGAGCAACTGACTTTCCTACTTTTCCTCAAAATGGCGGATGAGCAGAGCCGGGCGCCATTCAATCGGAAGTCACCGATTCCGAAGGGTTTTGGCTGGGACGTGCTGGTGAAGCTCGATGGCGACGATCTCGAGACGCATTACCGCCACACGCTGGAGGAACTCGGCAAACGGCCTGGGCTGATCGGCGTGATCTTTCGCAAGGCACAGAACAAGATCCAGGACCCGGCCAAGCTCCGCCGGTTAATCGCGGACCTGATCGACAAGGAGGAGTGGTCGTCGCTCGATTCCGACGTGAAGGGCGACGCCTACGAAGGGCTCCTGCAAAAGAACGCCGAGGACGTGAAAGGCGGCGCCGGTCAATACTTCACCCCGCGCCCACTCATCCAGGCGATCGTACAGGTGATGCAGCCGCGGCCCGACGAGGTGATCTGCGATCCGGCATGCGGCACCGGCGGGTTCCTGCTCGCGGCGCACGAATTCATCCGCCACCACCACAAGCTGGACAAGGCGGGGCTGAGGTTCCTCAACACCGAACAACTCCGCGGAGTGGAGCTGGTGGACGGCGTGGCGCGGCTCTGCTCAATGAACCTCCTGCTCCACGGCATCGGCGGACCGATGGAAAACGGGAAGGAAGCACCCCTTCCCGTGCTGGTGAAGGACGGGCTCGCCGCCAAGCACGGCGAATACGAGCTGGTGCTCACCAATCCGCCCTTCGGCAAGAAGAGCAGCGTGACCATCATCAGCGACGCGGGCGAAACGAGCAAAGAGTCGCTCACGATCAATCGCGACGACTTCTGGGCGACGACCTCGAACAAACAGCTCAACTTCCTCCAGCATGTCTTCACCATCCTCAAGCAGCACGGTCGCGCGGCCGTGGTGCTGCCGGATAACGTGCTCTTCGAGGGCGGAGCCGGCGAAACCATCCGCCGCGAACTCCTGAAGCAGGCCGATGTCCACACCCTACTGCGCCTGCCCACCGGCATATTCTACGCGCAAGGCGTGAAGGCGAATGTCCTCTTCTTCGACCGCAAACCCGCCGCCGACAAACAGGCGTGGACGAGCAAACTCTGGATCTACGATCTCCGGACGAACCTGCACTTCACGCTGAAGGAAAACCCGCTCAAGCGCGCCGATCTCGACGACTTCGTCGCCTGCTACCACCCGAAGAACCGCCACGACCGCAAAGAGAGCGAGCGTTTTAAAGCCTTCACCTACGAAGAGCTGACCAAACGCGACAAGGTCAACCTCGACCTCTTCTGGCTGAAGGACGAGTCCCTCGAAGACAGCGCCAACCTCCCCGATCCCGACATGTTGGCCTTGGAGATCGTGGAAGACCTCGAAGCGGCGTTGGCGCAGTTTGCGACGATTGCGGAGGATCTGAAACGACGCTGAGAAGGCGCGGGAGGCGTTCGCGGTGCGAACGAAGATTCTCTGGCACCTGAACTCTTCCCACAAAAAAACTCCCACTTCTTCCCGCCAGAAGATTTGAAGTCTATGTTCGAGAAAAGCGCTCTCCCAATGAACAATTTGGTTCAGGAGCTTGCTCAACAGACTGCGACCCTCACCCAAACCCGCCATCTCCCCCTCCCGCGCCTGATCTCCGGCAAGCTCTCGGTCGAAGACCTCGACATCCAGTTCCCACCGAGCATGCGGGAGGGCGCGTGAATTCCATCCTTCATCAGATGCCCAGTAGCAATCTTCCGAATGCTCAGAGTGCAAATTGTCCGCCTGCCAGAGAGCAATCAGCCGACATCTGAAGTAGCAATCAGCCGAAGGTGCGCGTTGCAATTTGCCGGATCATGAAGTAGCAATCAGCCGAAGCATGGCCATTCCAGCTCCTGAGTCGACATACCTGCCCCGCCATTTGCGCGGAGCGGTGGAGGCGGCGTTGGCTGATACGCCGGTGGTCTGCCTGCTGGGCCCCCGCCAGTGCGGGAAGTCTACCTTGTCGCGACATTGCGAGCCGGGGCGACGCTACGTGAGCCTGGATGACGGCGCCTACCTGGATCTGGCTCTGGCAGACCCGCAGGGCTTTGTCGATGACCTGCCGGCGCAGGTGGCGATTGACGAAGTGCAGCGCGCGCCGGAGCTGTCGCTGGCGATCAAGCGCAGCGTGGATGCGAACCGCAAGCCGGGGCGTTTCCTGCTGACGGGATCGGCCAATTTGTTGCAGCTTCCCCGGCTCTCGGATTCCCTCGCGGGGCGGATGGAATGCCTCTACCTGCACCCGCTCACCGTTTCCGAAATCCGCCGTTCACCGGGAAAGTTTCTGGAGGAATTTCTGGCCGGCAATCTGAGGCCGAAGATCACAGCCTCCGGAAACCCGGGGCCATCGGAATTGCCCGGATTGCTCGTGGCTGGCGGCTACCCGGAATCCATCCAGCGCGATCCCGAACGTGCCGACCGCTGGCGACGGAACTACATGAAATCCGTCGTCGAGCGGGACATCGGGGACATCGCGCAGGTCAAGGACGCCAGCGATCTGACCCGGCTGTTGGCTTTTCTCGAAAGCCGCAACGCCCAACTCCTCAATCAAAGCGCGATCTCTCAGGCGCTCGGGCACTCGCGCGCGACGATTGATCGCTACCTCACCCTGCTGGAACGGCTGTTCCTCATCCGCCTGCTTCCGGCATGGCACAGCAACCGCAGCAAACGGCTGGTGAAAACACCTAAACTCCACTTCGTCGACAGCGGACTGGCGGCCACCCTCGGCGAGTTGGAGCCGGGGAGCTGGAATGAGGAAAGACCGCGCTTCGGGCACTTGCTGGAGTCTTTCGTGCTCCAACAACTCATCGCCATGGCCGACTGCCTACCGCGTCCGCCCCGTTTCTACCACTATCGGGATCGCGACAATACCGAGGTGGATATCGTCATGGAGTCGGGGCGGAAGATTTGGGGTGTCGAGGTCAAAGCCGCCGCCAGCGTCAACCGCGACGATGCCAAAGGGCTGCGCAAGCTGGCGGAGATAGCCGGTGATGCCTTACAAGGGGGAATCGTCTTTTACGATGGTGAGGCGATTCTTCCTCTTCACAGAGAAGCGGGCATCCTTGCAGTGCCCATTTCCAAACTTTGGGAACTCTAAACCATGCTGAACTTCATTTCAGAGGACGATATCGAGGTGGCGATGGTGCAGCGACTGGAGCATCTCGACGGCTATGATTCCCCGAATTGCTTCACCTCCGATCCCGCCGACCTCAACGACGGCTCTTCTACGCCCAGGGCGTGAAGGCGAACGTCATCTTCTTCGAGCGCAAGGAAGCCAGCGAAAAGCCCTGGACCCAAGACCTCTGGATCTACGACCTCCGCACCAACCAGCACTTCACCCTCAAGACGAATCCGGCGAACGAAAGCGACCTTGAGGATTTTGTGCGTTGTTTTAAGGAGCGCGACCCTGAGGGGTTTTGGGCCGGGGGGTCGGACCAGCTTTTGGAGAAGGCGTTTGAGACAAAAAAATTTTGGGAATTCCGTAAATTGGCTTCGCCTGTTTCCGCTCCGCTCCAGCTCTGTCTCAAAAAACTCTTGGACTCGCGTCTTTGCTGTTTCGGGTACACTATCGCGCCAACTCGACGCCGATACCGATGGATCAGGTCATTTTTGCATTGGTCGTAAATTTCGTTCCATGCCGAAGATAGGGTTTATTGAGGACCAGAAGGCACTGGAAGTGGAGTGCGCTTCGGAGACCCAAACTTTGCTGGCGGCCGCGCTTGCCGCCGGGCTGCCGCATTATCATGCTTGTGGCGGTCAGGCGCGGTGTTCGACGTGCCGGATCCTGGTCATCGACGGTCTGGAGGCGTTTGGCGCCCGCTCGCCGAGCGAGGCTGAACTGGCCCTCGCCCGCAATTGGCCGGAATCGGTGCGGCTCGCGTGCCAGAGCCGGCCAACCGCGCCCGCAACGGTCCGCCGACTGGTTCACGACATCATCGACGCGGATCTCGTCACCCGCGAAGTCGGCGACTGGCCCGTTGCCGAGGAGAAACGCCTCGGGTTGCTCTTTTGTGACATCCGGGATTTCACGACCATTGCCGAAGGCCAGCTCGCTTACGATCTGGTGCATTCGCTCAATCGCTTTTTCAAGCAGCTCGGTGATCCGATTCTCGCGAATCATGGCGTCATCAACAAATACCTCGGTGACGGTATGCTCGCCTTGTTTGGATTAAACGATCCGTCACCGGACGAATGCGCCCGCCAGGCCGTTCGCGCGGGATTGCGCATGCTCGCGGCCTCGCAACTTCTCAACGAATATTTGAGAGACCATTTCGGATTTTCGTTCGAGCCGCGCATCGGGCTCCACTACGGATCCGTTCTCGTCGGTCAGTTTGGACATCCCGACAAAATCGACTTCACCGTGATCGGGGATGCGGTCAACACGGCCAGTCGAATCGAGGCGGCAAACAAAGACCACGGCACCCGTTTGCTCGCGTCCGAAGATTTGATCGCGCCGATCCTGTCGTCCTTGGAAATCGGACGGCAATTCGAAACCCAGCTCCGCGGACGAAGTGGCAGCGTGCGGCTCTACGAAATTCTCGGATTTCGCGAGAGCGATCCCATCTTTCTCGTCCAGTCGACGTTCGAAATCATTGCGCCAAACGCCGACGCTTTCGCCGCGGATTTTTACCAAAAACTTTTTGAGCTGCACCCCGGGATCGAGCTGCTATTTGCCCGCACCGACATGGGGACCATGCGTCTGATGCTCATGAGGATGATCGGCGTCACGGTCCGCGGCCTGCACAATCTTCCGAAGACGCTCACGGAGCTCCAGAACCTCGGCGCACGCCACGCGGGCTACAGCGTGCGTCCGGAACACTTCGATTTTGTCGAAGAAGCTCTGCTCCACGCGCTCGCGTTGCATCTGGGAAACGCGTTCCGCCCCGAGGTGCGGGAAGGATGGAGGGAAATCCTCGGCCTCGTCCGCCAGACCATGCTCAAAGGACTCACGGAAATGCCGGCAGAACGTTGACGATCTGCGGGAGGCCTTGGGGGAAGTTTTGGACAAAATTTACGGAATTTTTGGAATTTTTCCTGAGGGTTTCAACTTCTGCAAGGGAGGCATTCGAGACAAAAAATTTTTAAAATTCCGTTAATTATGTCTCAAAAACCTCAAGCGCCGGTGGTGTCGGCGAGGGGTGATTGGGTTTCGTGGGCGAGGAGGAAACGTTTGCGCCAGAGGCCGCCGCCGTAGCCGGTGAGTTGACCGTTTGCTCCGACGATGCGGTGACAGGGCACGACGATCGAGAGGCGGTTTTCGCCGCAGGCACGGGCAACGGAGCGGACGGCGGTTGGCCGGCCGACGTGTCGGGCGAGCTGGCCGTACGACCACGTCTGCCCAGCCGGCACCTCGCGCAAGGCGTTCCACACTGACTCCTGGTGATCTGAGCCGGGGAATCGAACCGGCGTGTGGAATTCGGTGGAATCCCCGCGAAAATACGCCGTGAGTTCCGCCCGCATCTGCTCGATCACGGGCGTGGTGCCCGGAAAAAACGCCGAACCAAGCCGTCGCTTGAGGACACCAAATTGCGTTTCGAGCATTCGTCGGTCCCAGAATTCCACGAGATAGACCGCGGTGTCGTCACCCGCGACCATGATCGGCCCGAGCGGCGACGCGACCTGCGCGACGCGTAGTGCCAGGCGGTGTCGGGACGCCGCGGGCGACTGCCCGAGCTGCCGGTGAAA